>NZ_CP077073.1:0-132500 GCF_019139535.1 Pseudomonas muyukensis
GTCGCGATGGGCTGCAAAGCAGCCCCGGCCATCTCAGCCCCTGAACAGATCCTGCCCCAGCACCAGTGTCTGCCCAACACCCTCCAGCCTTACCCGAGCCCCAGCGGCAAGCACAAATCGCGAACGTCGGGGTAACGCGCCCCTCTGTAGGAGCGGCCTTGTGTCGCGATGGGCTGCAAAGCAGCCCCGGCCATCTCAGCCCCTGAACAGACCCTGCTCCAGCACCAGTGTCTGCCCAACACTATCCAGCCTTACCCGAGCCCCCAGCGGCAAGCACACATTCGGATCACAATGCCCGCTGCGCCACCCGGCCAGCACCGGTACCCCGAGCGGGCCGAAGGTATCCAGCAGCAGTGGCGTCATCGCCGCCACGGTGATCCCGGCAAAGTCCCCCACCAGCACGCCACGCACCCCCTCCAGCTTGCCGGCCAGGCGCAGCTGCGTCAGCAAGCGGTCGACCCGGTACAGCGGCTCGTTGACGTCCTCGATGAACAGGATGCTGTCTTGGGTGTCGACTTGCGCCAGCGTCCCCAGCGTGGAGCCGAGCAACGACAGGTTGCCGCCGACCAGCCTGCCACTGGCCGTGCCCGGCACCACGCAGGTCAGTGGATAAGCCGACGGATGAGCGATCGCGTCTCCCGCCCGCAAGCGCCCGCCCAATTGCTCGAACAATGAGCGAACGGTCGGCTCCTGCTTGCCGCCCAGCAAGTCGGCGTTGAGCATGGCGCCATGAAAGGTGACCAGCCCAGTATGCCGGTTGAGCGCCGAATGCAGAGCGGTGATGTCGCTGTAGCCCACCAGCGGCTTGGGATGGCGACGGATCAGTTCGAAGTCGACCCGGTCCAGCAGGCGCATGCTGCCGTAACCGCCGCGCATGCACAGGATGGCGTCGATGTCCGGGGCACTGAACGCATCGTGCAGGTCACGCAGGCGCTGCTCGTCGCTGCCGGCGAGGTACCCGTCCGCTTGCAGTACGCCGGGGTAGATACGGCATTGCAGGCCACGGCTTTCGAACCACAGCCGCGCCTTGTCAGTATCCAGCCGCGCCGGCCCGGCCGGGGCGATGATGGCGAAGCGGGCGTTGTCAGGCAGGGCCTTGGGCAACAGGTACTCGGCAGTTTCCAGGCAATTCATCACGCCACTCCTTGCAGCTTGTCGCTTGAAACTTCTAGCTCAAAAAAAATGCCGATGCCGCCTTCCAGCGCGCATCGGCATGTCTCGCTCAAGCTCGCTTCAGAGCTTGATCTTGGCTTCGTGAGCCTGCTGGTCGGCGTGGTACGACGAACGCACCAACGGGCCGGAGGCGACGTTCTTGAAGCCCATCTTGTAGCCTTCCTCGGCGAACCAGGCGAAGGTGTCCGGGTGCACGAAGCGCTGCACCGGCAGGTGGTTGCGCGACGGTTGCAGGTACTGGCCCAGGGTCAGCATGTCGATGTCGTGCTCGCGCATGCGCTGCATCACCTCGATCACCTCTTCGTCGGTCTCGCCCAGGCCGAGCATCAGGCCGGACTTGGTCGGCACGTGCGGGACCATCTGCTTGAACTTCTGCAGCAGGTCCAGCGACCAGTCGTAGTCCGAACCCGGGCGCGCGGCCTTGTACAGGCGCGGCACGGTCTCGAGGTTGTGGTTGAACACATCCGGCGGGGTCTGCGCGGTGATTTCCAGCGCCACGTCCATGCGCCCACGGTAGTCCGGCACCAGGGTTTCCAGCTGCACGCCCGGCGACAGCGCGCGAATCTCGCGGATACAGTCGGCGAAGTGCTGGGCACCGCCATCACGCAGGTCGTCGCGGTCCACCGAGGTGATCACCACGTACTTCAGGCGCAGGTCGGCGATGGCCACGGCCAGGTTCTTCGGCTCGTCGAGGTCCAGCGGCTTCGGCCGGCCGTGGCCGACGTCGCAGAACGGGCAGCGACGGGTGCAGATATCGCCCATGATCATGAAGGTGGCGGTACCGCCAGAGAAGCACTCGCCCAGGTTCGGGCAGGAGGCCTCTTCGCAGACGCTGTGCAGCTTGTGCTTGCGCAGCAGTTGCTTGATGCGGTCGACCTCCGGCGAAACCGGGATGCGCACGCGGATCCAGTCGGGTTTCTTCGGCAGTTCTTCGGTGGGGATGATCTTCACCGGGATGCGCGCGACCTTCTCGGCGCCACGCAGCTTCACGCCCGCCTCGACTTTCTTCGGCGCGGGGCGCGGGGTGACGTCTTGCGTCGGGATCAGGTTCGGCACGGCTTCTTGCACAGTTGTCATAATCAGTCGATTCCGCCCGTCAGGGTCGTCTGCTCAGCATAGTCGAGGTGCCTGACCAGCTGTCCGCGCAGCCTTGTCCTGACCTCGTCGAGTTCGATCGGGCCTGCCAGGTCGCGCAGCTGGGTCATGGCCAGCCCCGCATACCCACAGGGGTTGATTCGGCGGAATGGCGCAAGGTCCATGTCCACGTTCAAGGCAAGGCCGTGGAACGAACGGCCGTTGCGAATTCGAAGGCCAAGTGACGCGATCTTCGCGCCATCGACATAGACGCCAGGGGCGTCGGGTTTTGCCAGCGCCTGCACGCCGTAGCTGGCGAGCAGGTCGATGAGGGTCAGCTCGATGCGGCTGACCAGCTCGCGCACGCCGATGCTCAGGCGTCGTACATCCAGCAGCAGGTAGGCCACCAGCTGGCCGGGGCCATGGTAGGTGACCTGGCCGCCGCGGTCGGTCTGCACCACCGGGATCTCGCCAGGCACCAACAAGTGCTCGGCCTTGCCGGCCTGGCCCTGGGTGAACACGGGAGGATGCTCGACCAGCCAGACTTCGTCCAGGCTGTCCGGGCCACGCTGCTCGGTAAAGCGGCGCATGGCCTCCAGCACCGGCTCATAGGGCTGCAGGCCAAGGTCGCGAATACCGAGCACGCCAGGCATCACAGCACCATTTTCACGATGCCGGTAGCACGCAGGGCGCTGTTGATGTCGTGCAACTGGTCCTCACCGGTGGCAACGATATGCAGCTGCACCGTGGTGTACTTGCCTTCCTTGCTCTGGCGTTCGGCCAGGGTCGACAGGTCGACCTTGGCGTACTTGCTGAGGATCTCGATCACCGTGTCCTTGAAGCCGACAACGGTATCGCCGATCACCTTGATCGGGTAATCCTCGCAGGGGAATTCGATCTTGTGCGACTTGACGTCTTCTTCGCTCATGGCGGTAACGGCCTCGTAAGCCGTGGCAGCAACAGCGCCCCCGCCTGGTTCACAGGGGCGTGGCGGTCACGTATCAGTTGAACAAACCGTAGAAGAACAGACGGATGCTGTCCCACATGCGGCCGAAGAAACCCGCTTCCTCGACGCCGTCGAGGGCGATGAGGTCAGCGCTGTGAACCACTTTCTCGTCCAGTTTGACTTCCACTTTGCCGATCACGTCACCTTTGGCGATCGGTGCGGTCAGTTGCGGGTTCATGGTCATCGAAGCCATCAGACGCTTAAGCTGGCCTTTAGGCATGGTCATGGTCAGGTCGTTGGCCAGACCCGCCTTGACCTGGTTGGTCGCGCCTTTCCATACCTGGGCTTGAGTCAGCTCGGTGCCCTTCTGGTAGAAGGTCTGGGTTTCGAAGAAGCGGAAACCGTAGGTCAGCAGCTTCTGGGTCTCGGCGGCGCGGGACTGCTCGCTGTTGGTGCCGAACACCACGGCGATCAGGCGCTGGCCGTCACGCACGGCCGAGGCGACCATGCAGTAGCCGGCTTCGTCGGTGTGGCCGGTCTTCAGGCCGTCGACGGTCTTGTCACGCCACAGCAGCAGGTTGCGGTTGGGCTGCTTGATGTTGTTCCAGAAGAACTCTTTCTGCGAGTAGATGGCGTAGTGCGCCGGGTCTTCGTTGATGATCGCCCGTGCCAGGGTGGCCATGTCGTGGGCCGAGGAGTAGTGCTCCGGGTTCGGCAGGCCGGTCGGGTTCATGAAGTGGCTGTTGGACATGCCAAGGTCGGCGGCAGTCTTGTTCATCATGTCGGCGAAGGCGTCTTCGCTGCCGGCGATGTGCTCGGACAGGGCGACCGAGGCATCGTTGCCCGACTGGATGATGATGCCGTGCAGCAGGTCGCTGACGGTGACCTGGCTGCCGACCTTGATGAACATGCGCGAACCGCCGGTGCGCCAGGCGTTTTCGCTGACGGTGACCGGGTCGTTCTCGCCGATCTGGCCACGACGGATGTCCAGGGTGGCGATGTAGGCGGTCATCAGCTTGGTCAGGCTGGCTGGCGGCAGGCGCTCGTCACCGTTGTTCTCGACCAGCACGTTGCCGCTGGACGCGTCCATGAGTACATAGGACTTGGCGGCCAGTTGTGGTGGTGCTGGCATCATCTGCTCCGCTGCGAAGGCAGCAGGCGTGATCATCAGCAGAACGGGCAGGCAAAGTCGTTTGGCAAGGTTGGTGATGTTCATCCGTCTCTCGTAAATCGCTAATGGTCTGATGTTCCGTGGGCAAGTTCGTTTGCCCAGCGCCCCGTCAGTCTAGTTTTATGGCCGTGGCCTGGCCCGAAAAGTGCGGCGTTATGCCGCTGCGGGCAAAAGCGGCATTGTACATACCTGCGCCCGGCAATTCATGAACAAACCGACAGATCGGCGTGTCGATTCATCGCGGGGCAAGCCCGCTCCCACGCTATCTGCAATGCCGGACGTGGGAGCGGGCTTGCCCCGCGATGGGTCTCAATCAGTGACCACCTTGGCCTGGCCCAGGTTCGCCAGGCGAATGCTGTCCTGGGCCTGCTGGATCTCGCCCTGGCTGTTGATCGGCCCCAGGCGCACGCGGTGCAGGGTCTGCTGGTTGCGCACGATGGAGCTGATGAACACCGGCGCACTGACCATGCTGCTCAACTTCGAGCGCAACAGCTCGGCGGCGTCCGGGTTGGCGAAGGCGCCGACCTGCAGGAAGCTGCCGCCGTTGCCGGCCGGCACGTTGTTGCCCGCCACCTGCACCGGCACCACCGGCGCCGCGTGCTGCTGGGGTGGCGGGGTCCATTGCTCGACCCGGCCGCTGCTGGCCGCGATCGGCTGCGCCTGGGCCACCTGCGGCTCCTTGAGCACCATCGGCGGCTGCTGGCCACGCTGGGCCCACCATTGCTGCGGGTCGATGCCCTCGACGCGCACATGGGCGGTACCGCTCTCGGCGTAGCCGAGCTTCTTCGCCGCCGCGTAGGACAGGTCGATGATGCGGTCGGAGTAGAACGGGCCACGGTCGTTGACCCGCAGGATCACGCTGCGGCCGTTGGCCAGGTTGGTCACCCGCACATAGGCCGGCAGCGGCAGGGTCTTGTGCGCCGCGCTCATGCCATAGAGGTCGTAGAGCTCGCCGTTGGCGGTGTTCTGCCCGTGGAACTTGGTGCCGTACCACGACGCGGTGCCCTCGGCGCGATAGCTGCGCGAGTCCTGCATCGGGTAGTAGGTCTTGCCCAGCACGGTGTAGGGGTTGGCCTTGTAGTTGCCGGTGTGCACCGTCGGGGTGGCGTCGGGGATCTTGTTGACGTCGACGTCCCACCAGGGCGCGCCGTCCTTGTGCGCCCGGTTGATGTCCAGGCCCGGCTGCGCGCGCACGGTATTGCTAGTGCCGCCCTGGGGGCTGCTGGGCCGGCTCGACGAGCAGCTGGCCAGGACCAGGCCGGCGGCGACGCAGGCAAGCAGTTTGAAGCCATTGGCTGTAAAGAGTTCGCGCATTTACTTGACGCCCCGTGCCAGAACCAGCTGTTCGGATAGCTGATGCACCGCCATGGCATACATCACGCTGCGGTTGTAGCGAGTGATCGCGTAGAAATTCTTCAGGCCCATCCAGTATTCCGGGCCGTGCTCGCCCTCCAGACGGAAGGCGGTTACCGCTTGCTCATCGCGCAGCGCATCATCGCCCGACCAGCCCAGCGCCCGCAACTGCGCCACTGTCCTGACCGGCTCGATACCTGTGGTCAGGCCTTCGTCGGCTCGCTCGCCGCGTACCTGGGCGCGACTGACCACAGGCTCCCCGGCAACCCAGCCATGGCGCTTGAAATAGCTGGCAACGCTACCGATGGCGTCGTCCGGGTTGTTCCAGATATTGATGTGGCCGTCGCCGTCGAAGTCCACCGCATAGTTGCGAAAGCTGCTCGGCATGAATTGCGGCAGGCCCATGGCGCCAGCGTACGAGCCCTTGAGGGTCAGCGGGTCGAGCTGCTCCTCGCGCGTCAGCAGGAGGAACTCACGCAGCTCCTTGCGGAAGAATTCGGCGCGCGGCGGGTAGTCGAAGCCCAGGGTCGACAGGGCATCGATGACCCGGTAGTTGCCGGTATTGCGCCCGAAGAACGTCTCCACGCCGATGATCGCCACGATGTACTGCGCCGGCACGCCGTATGCCTGCTCGGCGCGGGCCAGCACCGCCTCGTGCTGGCGCCAGAAGTCCACCCCGCGGGCGATACGCGCGTCGGTGATGAACATCGGCCGGTATTCCTTCCACGGCTTGACCCGCTCGGCCGGCCGCGAGATCGCATCGAGGATCGACTGCTTGCGCTGCACCTCGGCGAACACGCCCAGCAGTTGCTCACTGGCAAAACCGTAGTCGCGGGTCATCTCGCCGACGAACTCGGCCACCTGGGGCGAGCCGTCGTAGTCACCGGCACTGGCCTGCTGGATCGCGCCGCACAGGCTCATCGCGCCGATCCACGGTACCCAACGGGCCGCCCAACCACGTACTGCTTGCATGAAATTCTTCACCTTTTTCAAACCTGTGCAATCCATTTGCGGTGCGTATGGATCGACATCAGAACGCCAAACGCTGACAGCAGCGTCACCAACGAAGTTCCGCCATAGCTGATGAAGGGCAGCGGCACGCCCACCACGGGCAGTAGGCCGCTGACCATACCGATATTGACGAACACATAAACAAAGAAGGTCATGGTCAGGCTGCCGGCGAGCAGCTTGCCGAACAGGGTCTGGGCCTGGGCGGTGATCATCAGCCCACGGCCGATCAACAGCACGTAGATCAGCAGCAGCAGGCAGATGCCCACCAGGCCGAACTCCTCGCCGAGCACGGCGATGATGAAGTCGGTGTGGCTCTCGGGCAGGAAGTCCAGGTGCGACTGGGTACCCAGCAGCCAGCCCTTGCCGAACACCCCGCCGGAACCGATCGCCGCCTTGGACTGGATGATGTTCCAGCCGGTGCCCAGCGGGTCGCTCTCGGGGTCGAGGAAAGTCAGCACGCGCTGCTTCTGGTAGTCGTGCATGACGAAGAACCACATCGCCACCGCCACCGGCACCGCCGCCGCCACCACGCTGACGATCCAGCGCCAGCGCAGGCCGCCCATGAACAGCACGAAGGCGCCGGAGGCGAGGATCAGCAGCGCGGTGCCCAGGTCGGGCTGGCGCACGATGAGGATGAACGGCACGCCGATCATCACCAGGCTGATCGCCACATGCTTGAGGTGCGGCGGCAGGGTGCGCTTGGACAGGTACCAGGCGATGGTCGCCGGCATGATGATCTTGAGGAATTCCGAGGGCTGGAAGCGGATCACCCCGGGGATGTTGATCCAGCGCGTGGCGCCCATGGCGTTATGGCCCATGACGTCCACCACGATCAGCAGCACGACCCCGACCACATAGGCCAGCGGCACCCAGCGCGCCATGAAGCGCGGCTCGAGCTGGGCGATGACGAACATCGACACCAGGCCGATGCCGAACGAGGTGGCCTGCTTCATCAGCAGGTCCCAGTTCTTGCCACTGGCCGAATACAGCACGAACAGGCTGCCGGCGGCCAGGGTCAGGAGGATGAGCAGCAAGGGGCCGTCGATATGGATGCGCTGCAGGAAGCTGGCGCGCCGGCGCATCACGTCCTCGCTGGAGAGCATGCGATCGAAATTGTTCTTCACGGGGCCGATTCCTGGGCAACGGTGGCGGGGGCGAACTCGGGCTTGAGCCGGCCGTTTTCATCGAGCAGCCAGGCATCCATGACCTGGCGGACCACGGGGGCGGCGACGCCGGAGCCGGACTCGCCGTTCTCGACCATCACCGAGACCACGATCTTCGGATCGTCGGCCGGGGCGAAGGCAACGAACAGCGCGTGGTCGCGGTGACGCTCCTGAAGCTTGTTGCGGTCGTACTTCTCGCCCTGCTTGATCGCCACCACCTGGGCCGTGCCGCTCTTGCCGGCGATTCGATACGGCGAGCCGATGGCGGCCTTGCGCGCGGTACCGCGGGCGCCGTGCATCACCTGCTCCATGCCGTGGGTGACCTTGGCCCAGTCGGACTTGTCGCGCAGGACGATGTTCTCCATCGGGTTGTCGTCCACCGGCGGCTGGCCTTCGATGGTCTTGGCCAGGTGCGGGCGGTTCCACACCCCTTTGTTGGCGATCAGCGCGGTGGCCTGGGCCAGTTGCAGCGGCGTGGCCTGCATGTAGCCCTGGCCGATGCCGAGGATCAGGGTTTCGCCGGGGAACCAGGCCTGGCGACGGGTGGCGCGCTTCCATTCGCGCGACGGCATCAGGCCGGGGGATTCCTCGAACATGTCCAGCGCGACCTTTTGCCCGATACCGAACTTGTTCATGTAGGTGGACAACCGATCGATACCCATCTTGTGCGCAAGATCGTAGAAATACGTGTCGTTTGACCGCATGATCGCCACATCGAGGTCTACCCAGCCGTCACCGTAGCGGTTCCAGTTGCGGTACTTGTGGTCGTAGTTGGGCAATTGGTAGTAGCCAGGGTCGAACACCCGGCTCGAGGCAGTGACCACGCCGCTGTCCAGGCCGGCGATGGCCACCGCCGGCTTGATGGTCGAGCCCGGTGGATACAGGCCGCGCAATACCCGGTTGAACAGCGGCCGGTCGATCGAGTCACGCAGTTCGGCATAGGCCTTGAAGCTGATGCCGGTGACGAACAGGTTGGGGTCGAAGCTTGGCTGGCTGACCATCGCCAGCACCTCACCGGTGCGCGGATCGAGGGCGACCAGGGCGCCACGACGCCCGCCCAGGGCCTGCTCGGCGGCTTCCTGCAGCTTGATGTCCAGGCTCAGGACAATGTCCTTGCCCGGTTTCGGGTCGGTGCGCTTGAGCACCCGCAGCACGCGGCCGCGGGCATTGGTCTCGACTTCCTCGTAACCCACCTGGCCATGCAGCTCGTCTTCGTAGAAGCGCTCGATGCCGGTCTTGCCGATATGGTGGGTACCGCTGTAGTTCACCGTGTCGAGGGTCTTGAGCTCCTTCTCGTTGATCCGCCCCACATACCCCACCGAGTGGGCGAAATGCGCGCCCTGGGGGTAATGCCGCACCAGCTGCGCGGCCACTTCCACGCCGGGCAGGCGGAACTGGTTCACGGCGATGCGGGCGATCTGCTCCTCGGTCAGCTCGAACAGGATCGGCACCGGCTCGAACGGCCGGCGCCCCTGCTTCATGCGCTTCTCGAACAGGGCGCGGTCATCCGCGGTAAGCTGCAGCACCTCGACGATCACATCCAGCACGTCCTGCCACTTGCCCGGGTTGCCTGCGCGCTCGCGGGTCATCACCAGGCTGAAGCTTGGCCGGTTATCCGCCACCACCACGCCGTTGCGGTCGAAGATCAGGCCACGGGTCGGCGGAATCGGCTGCACGTGCACCCGGTTGTTCTCCGACAGCGTCGAGTGGTAGTCGTACTGGATGACCTGCAGGTAGTACAGCCGGGCGATCAGCACGCAGACGAGCAGCACCACCGCCACGGCGCCCACGACGACGCGGTTGCGCACCAGGCGGGCGTCTTTCTCGTGGTCCTTGAGGCGGATCTGCTGCGGCATCGGACAGGCTTACAGGTTCATTTGTGGTAGGGATGCCCGGACAACACGGTCCAGGCGCGGTAGATCTGCTCGCCGATGAGTATCCTTACCAACGGGTGCGGCAGTGTCAGCGGCGACAGCGACCAGCGCTGTTCGCTGCGCGCGCAGACTTCCGGCGCCAGCCCTTCCGGGCCGCCCACCATCAGGTTGACCGTGCGCGCGTCCAGGCGCCAACGGTCCAGCTCGCCCGCCAGTTGCTCGGTGCTCCAGGGCTTGCCATGGACCTCGAGGGTGACGATGCGTTCCCCGGGCTGCACCTTGCTCAGCATCGCCTCGCCCTCCTGACGGATCAGGCGGGCGACGTCGGCGTTCTTGCCGCGGGTGTTCAGCGGGATTTCCACCAGCTCCAGCGCAAGCTCCGAGGGCAGGCGCTTGGCATATTCATGCCAGCCTTCCTCGACCCACTTGGGCATGCGCGAGCCGACCGCGATCAGGCGCAGACGCATGGCGCGACCTTACTCGCGACCTTTGAGCTTGTCGGCATACTCGTGGGCATGCTCCGGGCTGTGGTGCTTGCCATCGGCCGAACGGCTCTGCTCGGCGCCCAGCCACAGGCGCTCCAGGTCGTAGAACTGGCGCGCGGCGGCGGTCATCATGTGCACGATGACGTCGTTCAGGTCCAGCAGCACCCAGTCGCTGTCGCCCTTGCCTTCTTCGCCCAGCGGCTGCACGCCCTTGGCCTTGACCGCTTCGCGGACCTTTTCCAGCATCGCGCTGATCTGGCGGTTGGAAGTACCGGTGGCGATGATCATGTAGTCGGTCAGGCTGTGCTTTTCACGCACGTCGATGACCTGGATGTCCTGGGCCTTGACGTCTTCCAGCGCGGCCTTGGTCAGCTCGACCAATTCTTCGCCGCTGATGCCATTGATTTTCTGCTTGGTCATATAAAACTCGTTCAACTCATTGATTGAGGCGCCCATGGGCGCCGTCAGTTGGACGCACGATACAGGTCGTGCGCCTCGATGTAGGCCAGTACTGCGTCCGGCACCAGGAACCGCGCCGACTTGCCGCTGGCCAGCAGCTGTCGGATCTGCGTGGCGGACACCGCGAGCGGGGTCTGCCAGACGAACGAAATGTGCCCCGCCGGGCCGGACATGGCGGTGGGATCGCTCTGCGAACGCGCCGCCAGCAAGTTGCGCAGCGCGTCGGGGGGTTCGACATCGGCATCCGGGCGTTGCAGCACCAGGATGTGACAGTGTTGCAGCAGTTCTTCCCAGCGATGCCAGCTGGGCAGGCCACAGAAGGCGTCCCAGCCCAGCACCAGGAACAACTGGTCATGGGTGTTCAGTTCAGCACGAAGCGACTCGAGGGTGTCGATGGTGTACGACGGCTTGTCGCGGGCCAGCTCACGATCATCGACACTCAGGCAGCCAACCCCGGCCACCGCGCCGCGCACCATGGCCAGCCGGTCCTGGGCCGACACCTGCGGCGTGTCGCGGTGCGGCGGCCGCGCGTTGGGCAACAGGCGCAGTTCGTCCAGGCGCATGAACTCGGCCACTTCCAGCGCGCTGCGCAGGTGACCGATATGCACCGGGTCGAAGGTGCCGCCGAGAATGCCGACGCGGCGGACGGCCACAGGCTCGCTCAACTCAGCACGACTCCTGGCCGCGCAACTGGCCGTCGCCGATCACCACGTACTTCTCGCAAGTCAGGCCTTCCAGGCCGACCGGGCCACGGGCGTGCAGCTTGTCGGTGGAAATACCGATCTCCGCGCCCAGGCCGTACTCGAAACCGTCGGCGAAGCAGGTCGGGGTGTTGAGCATCACCGAGGCCGAGTCGACCTCGGCCATGAAGCGCCGGGCCTGGCCCTGGTGCTCGGTGATGATCGAATCGGTGTGGTGCGAGCCGTAGTGGTTGATGTGCTCGATGGCCTGCTCCAGGCCATCGACGACGCGAATCGACAGGATCGCGTCGAGGTATTCGGTGTGCCAGTCGTCTTCGCTGGCCGGCGTCGCCGCAATGATCGCCCGGGTGCGCTCGCAACCGCGCAGTTCGACGCCTTTTTCCTGGAAGCGGCGGGCCATCTCCGGCAGGAAGCGCTCGGCCACGCGCTGGTCGACCAGCAGCGTTTCCATGGCGCCGCAGATGCCATAGCGGTAGGTCTTGGCGTTGAAGGCGACGCGCCAGGCCTTGTCCAGGTCGGCGTGCGCGTCGACGAAAACGTGGCAGATGCCGTCCAGGTGCTTGATCACCGGCACCCGGGCGTCGCGGCTGATGCGCTCGATCAGGCCGCGGCCGCCACGGGGGACGATGACATCGACGAATTCCGGCATGCTGATCAGCGCGCCCACGGCTTCGCGGTCGGTGGTCTCGACCACCTGCACCACCGCCGGCGGCAAGCCGGCCTCGGCCAGGCCACGCTGGATGCAGGTGGCGATGGCGCGGTTGGAGTGGATGGCCTCGGAGCCGCCACGCAGGATGGTGGCGTTGCCCGACTTCAGGCACAGGCTGGCGGCGTCGATGGTCACATTGGGGCGCGACTCGTAGATGATGCCGATCACCCCCAGCGGCACACGCATCTTGCCAACCTGGATGCCCGACGGGCGGTAGCTCATGTCGCGGATGGCGCCGACCGGGTCCGCCAGGCTGGCCACCTGGCGCAGGCCGGTGATCATGCTGTCGATGCGTGCCGGGGTGAGCGCCAGGCGGTCGAGCAAGGCCGGCTCCAGGCCGTTCTTGCGGCCATTGGCCAGGTCCTGTTCATTGGCTGCGGTGAGCGCGTCGCGGGCCGCGTCGAGGGCGTCGGCGGCGGCCTGCAGGGCGCGGTTCTTCTGCGCGGTGCTGGCACGGCCGATCACCCGCGAGGCCTCACGGGCGGCGCGACCCAGGCGGGTCATGTAGTCAAGAACGGACTCGGTCATGGGTTCGGTGTCTTGGCAAAGGGGAAATCGGCTGATTATAACTGGCGCGCTCCGGTACGCCCAGCGGCGGGTGGCGGATGGTCGAAAATGAGCGCAGCAATGTGCAGGAAAGATGTAACCAATCTTCGCAGCTTCTACCCCGTTCCCGCATCCTCCCTCGAAATCCGGGCAGGCATGGGAACGGGCTTGCCCCACGACAGCATCAGCCTGATTCAGCCTCGCTTCAGCCATTCGTTGCTATCATCCCCGCCTTCACCACCACGAACCCCGCCCGCATGCCCGAACAAGCCCCCTGCCCGGCCCGCGCCCTGCCCGACAGCTTCTTCGACCGCGACGCCCAGACCCTCGCCCGCGACCTGCTGGGCAAGATCATTCGCCATCGCCATGGCGACCTGTGGCTGGCCGCGCGCATCATCGAGACCGAGGCCTACTACCTCACCGACAAAGGCAGCCATGCCTCCCTCGGTTTCACCGAAAAACGCAAGGCGCTGTTCCTCGACGGCGGGCACATCTACATGTATTACGCCCGCGGCGGCGATTCGCTCAATTTCAGCGCCCACGGCCCCGGCAACGCGGTGCTGATCAAGTCGGCGTTCCCCTGGACCGACGCCCTGTCGGGCGACAACAGCCTGGCGCAGATGCAGTTGAACAACCCCGATGCCAGCGGCAACCTGCGCCCGCCCGAGCGCCTGTGCAACGGCCAGACCCTGCTGTGCCGGGCCCTGGGCCTGAAGGTGAGGCAGTGGGACGCCCAGCGCTTCGACCCCGAGCGGCTGTATGTCGAGGATTGCGCCATCGCCGTGCCACGGGTGATCCAGACCACCCGCCTGGGCATTCCCCACGGCCGCGACGAACACCTGCCCTACCGCTTCGTCGATGCCGAGTACGCGCGCTTGTGCACGCGCAACCCCTTGCGCCGCGGCCAGGTCGAAGGCCAGGATTTTTTCATGCTCGAACAAGGAAACTGAACCATGGGCCAATGGCTCGATAGCCTGACCGCCTGGCTTGGCGCTCACCCACAATGGCTCGGCCTGGCGATCTTCGTCATCGCCTGCGTCGAGTGCCTGGCAATTGCCGGCATCATCGTACCCGGTACCGTGCTGCTGTTCGCCGTCGCCGTGCTGGCCGGCAGCGGTGCCTTCAGCCTCGGCGAGACCCTGCTGCTGGGCTTCCTCGGCGGCCTGCTGGGCGATGCGATCTCCTACGGCATCGGCAAGTACTTCCACCAGAACATCCGGCGCCTGCCGCTACTGCGCAGCCACCCGGAGTGGATCGGCAGCGCCGAGGCGTACTTCCAGCGCTACGGCATCGCCAGCCTGCTGGTCGGCCGCTTCATCGGCCCGCTGCGGCCGATGCTGCCGATGGTCGCCGGCATGTTCGACATGCCGCTGCCGCGTTTCATCGCCGTAAGCCTGGTGGCCGGCGCCGGCTGGTCGGTGGCCTACCTGCTGCCGGGCTGGGCCACCGGCGCGGCGATGCGCCTGCCCCTGCCCGAAGGGTTCTGGCTGGACGCAGGGATCGTGGTCGGCACCCTGGCGGTGCTGATCGGCCTGAGCCTGAGCACCAGCATTCGCGACCAGCGCCATGGCACCCGGCTGATCGCCGCCCTCAGCGGCCTGGCCGTGGCCGCGCTGTTCATCGGCTGGCCGTACCTGAGCGAGTTCGACCAGGGCGTGATGACCCTGGTCCAGGAACACCGCAGCCAGGTGATCGACGGCACCGTGGTGCTGGTCACCCGCCTGGGGGATTTTCGCACCCAGTTCTTCCTCGGCGGGCTGCTGACCGGCCTGCTGTTGCTGGCCCGGCAGTGGCGCCATGCGCTGTTCGCCGGCAGCGCGCTGATCGGCACGGCCCTGGCCAACGGCACGCTCAAGTGGCTGTTCGCCCGCGCCCGGCCCGAGGTGCTGGCCGATCCGCTGACCAGCTACAGCATGCCCAGCGGGCACAGCTCGGCATCGTTCGCCTTCTTCCTGGTGCTGGCGCTGCTGGCCGGGCGCGGCCAGCCGCCGCGCATGCGTCTGACCTGGGTGCTGCTGGGGTGCATTCCGGCCCTGGCCATTGCCCTGTCGCGGGTGTACCTGGGGGCGCACTGGCCGACCGATATCCTCGCCGGCGCACTGCTGGCCTGTTGCGTGTGCGCCTTGAGCCTGACCCTGGTGCAATATCGCCAGCCGCTCAGCGCCCTGTCGCAACGGGTGTGGTGGCTGGTGCTGCCGGCGTGCGTCGCGTTGCTGGCGTTCTTTGCCCTGCACGCGCTGCCCAAGGCGTTGCTGCGCTACCAGTACTGATACGGCCTTTTGCAGCACCGCGAATCCCTGTAGGAGCGGCCTTGCGTCGCGAAAGGGCTGCACAGCAGCCCCGGCGATCGCCAATATCGCCAATATCGCCAAAATCCCGGGGCCGCTTCGCGCCCCGTTCGCGACGCAAGGCCGCTCCTACCGGGATCGCATGGGCCGCTGATCAGGCGAACAACTCGCCCTGGATGCGCTCGAGCAACGCCTGGATCGCCTCCAGCTTGAGCTGCGGCGAATCGATCGCCAGCAGGTCGAGCTTGTCCTCTTCCACGAACGGCAGCAGGTACGCCAGCTGGTTGGCCAGCGACTGGCGCCCATCGACATCGCGGGGCATGTCCAGCGCCTCCACCATCGGGTGCTCGCCCAAGGCCAGCAGCAACGCCAGCAGGTCGTCGTCATGCTCCACCAGCGGGCTGTCCGCCAGCTCCGACAGCCACTGCACCTGCGCGACCAGCAACTGGTCCTTCTGCACTTCTGTGCGCTCGACGCGAAACCGCCGCACGCCCTCGACACGAATGCCCAGCAGGCCATTGTCCTGCTGCACGAAATCGCGAATCAGCGCCTCGCAGCCGAACTCGGCCACCAGCGGCGGCGCCTTGCCCACCTGCTCGCCTTCGAGAATGCACACCACGCCAAAGCCTTCGCCCTGCTTCATGCAGCGGCCGATCATGTCCAGGTAGCGCGCCTCGAAGATCTGCAAGTCGAGCAGGCAACCGGGAAACAGCACGGTATTGAGGGGAAACAGCGGTAGCGTCATCTTTGCTCCTCAAGCCACCAGGCTGACCGCCAACGGCAGGAACACCGCCGTGGCCACCCCCATCAGGCTCATCGCCAGCGCGGCGAAGGCGCCGCATTCGTCACTTTCCTGCAAGGCCACCGAAGTGCCCACCGCATGGGCGGTCACGCCCAGGGCCATGCCCCGGGCCTCGGCGCTGAGCACGCCGCAGCGGCTGAGCAACACCGGGCCGAAGATCGCCCCGATCACCCCGGTGATCAGCACGAACACCGCCGCCAGGGCCGCCACGCCGCCGATCTGCTCGGCCACCAGCATGGCGATCGGCGAGGTCACCGACTTCGGCGCCATGGTCATCAGGATCATGTGCTCGGCGCCGAACCACCCGCCCAGCACCAGGCACGCCACGGTGGCGAACAGGCCTCCGACTACCAGCGTAGTAAATGTCGGCCAGAACAGCTGGCGGATGCGCCGCAGGTTGAGGTACAGCGGCACGGCCAAGGCCACGGTGGCAGGGCCCAGGAGGATGTTCATGATCTCGGTGCTCTTGCGGTACTCGGCGTAGTCGATGCCGCAGGCCAGCAGGATGCCGATCACCACCAGCATCGACACCAGCACCGGTTGCAGGAAGATCCAGCGGGTCTTCTCGAATGCGGCCAATACCAGCTGGTAGGCGGCCAGGGTGATGCCGATGCCGAACAGGGGATGGTGGATGACCGCGTCGAGCGCGCCGTGCCAGTCGAGGGTCATGGCTGCTCCTCGCGCTTGCCCTGGCGCTGGATGAGCTTTTCCATCAGCACGCCGACGAACACCAGGGTGAGCAGGCAGGAAATCAGCAGCGCCCCGGCAATGGCCCAGAAGTCGGCGGCGATGTCCCTGGCATAGACCATCACCCCCACCGCTGGCGGCACCAGCAGCAACGGCAGGTAGCGCAGCAGGCTGCTGGCGGCCTCGTTGAGCGGCTTGCCCACCTCGCCGCGCAGCATCAGGTAGGCCAGCAGCAACAGCAGGCCGATGATCGGCCCGGGCAGGATGTGCAGGAACAGGTGGTTGATTGCCGTCCCCAGCAACTGGAACAGCACCAGCCAGGTCAAACCACGCAGCAGCATAAAGACCTCCCTCAGAGCATGGCGGCCATTATAAGCACGCTAAGCAACTGTCTATAAGGCGATATTCGGCGAAATGCTGGCAACTTGACTGAAGCGATTGGCCGTGCTGATCTTGCACACTCGTACCAAATGACCTCATGGAGAAGTCGCGATGCCCTATGTACCCGTTACAGCGCTGTCGCAGTACGTTGGCAAGGAACTGGGACGTTCCGAATGGCTGAAGATCGACCAGCAACGCATCAACCTGTTCGCCGAGGCCACTGGCGATTTCCAGTTCATCCATGTCGATCCGGTGAAGGCGGCCAAGACCCCGTTCGGCACCACCATCGCCCATGGTTTCCTTACCTTGTCGCTGATCCCCAAGTTGATGGAAGACATCCTGGTGCTCCCCGAAGGGCTGAAGATGGTGGTCAACTATGGGCTGGACAGCGTGCGTTTCATCCAGCCGGTGAAGGTCGACAGCAATGTGCGACTGAAGGTGGACCTGGTCGACGCCACCGAGAAGAAGCCCGGCCAGTGGCTGCTCAAGGCCACTGCCACCCTCGAGATCGAAGGTGAGGAGAAACCGGCCTATATCGCCGAACCGCTGTCGCTCTGCTTCGTCTGATCCTGCGCGAGAGCCCACTGGCTGGCGAAGCGGCACCTGGCACCGGCTACGCCGGTGTTCGCCAGCAAGGCCGGCGCCTACACGGGCCTTCGCGGCCCAATTCACGCCTCCTGGCATTCTGCGGCATACTCGGCGCATCGTTTTTTGCGGAAGCCGCCATGCGCCCCCTGCTGCCCTTGACCCTGATCCTGCTGCTCACTGCCTGCGGCGAAGGTGAACCCCTGACACCGCCGGATGCGCGCCTGCCCGACGGCGGCCGCTACCGGGGCCAGGTGGTGAACGGCCTGCTGCAGGGCGAGGGGCGCATCGACTACCCCAACGGCAGTGGCTACGCCGGCAGCTTCAAGGACGGCCAATGGCACGGCCAGGGCGAATGGCACGGCAGCAACGGCGAGGTCTACCGTGGCCAGTTCAGCGAGGGCCTGTTCCACGGCCTGGGCGACCTGACCACCCCCGGCAGCCACTACGCCGGCACGTTCAAGCACGGCCGCCGCGATGGCGAAGGCACCCTCAAGCAACACGACCAGACCTACCGTGGCCAATTCAAGGACGACCAGTACGACGGCGCCGGCCAGCTCGAACTGGCCGACGGCAGCCGCTACCAGGGCCTGTTCGCCCGGGGCAAGCCCAACGGCGCGGGGGTGCGCAGCGACGCCAGCGGCAATCAGTTCAGCGGCCACTTCATCGATGGCCAGCTGCAGGGCGCCGGCACCTACGACAGCGCCGACGGCGAGCAGTACATCGGCGAATTCAAGGACAACCGCCTCGAGGGCCGCGGCCGCTACGAAAGCGCTGACGGCGATGTGTGGATCGGTGACTTCAAGGACGGCTCGCTGGTTGGCGAGGGCGAGCTGCTGGGCAGCGATGGCAGCCGCTACAAAGGCGGCTTTCGCGACTGGCGCTTCAACGGCCTGGGCACCTTGCAACTGGCCGACGGCAGCCAGTACGCCGGCGGCTTCGCCGACGATGCCTACCAGGGCCATGGCCGCCTGAGCCATGCCGACGGCCGCGTCGAGGCCGGCACCTGGGTCAATGGCGTGCGGGTGCGCGACGAGCACGGCACGCTGCTGCCCGACCCTTTGGACCTGGCCCTGCTCAACCAGGGCAAGCTGCTGGAGGATGCCCTGGCCAAGGTGCCACGCACGCTGCCGCCGGTGCAGCTGTACAGCCTGGTGGTGGCCGGCGATGGCCAGCAGAGCGTGTTCCTGCGCGAAGCCGACTATGTCAGCAACATGCTCAAGGTGCGCTTCGGCGCCCATGGCCAGGTCACCCTGGTCAACCATCGCGACCACCTGGCCGACCGGCCCATGGCCACCCGCGAGAACCTCACCCGCGCCGCGCGCACCCTGGCCGAGCGCAGCGGCCCGGAAGACCTGATCTTCATCTACCTGACCAGCCATGGCAGCCAGGATCACCAGCTGGTGCTCGACCAGCCACGCCTGCAACTGGCCGACCTGTCCGCCGACGAGCTGGCCAGCGCCCTGGCACCGCTGAAAGACCGCGACAAGGTGGTGGTCATTTCTGCCTGCTACTCCGGGGGCTACATCGCCCCGCTCAAGGACCAGCGCACCCTGATCATGACCGCCGCACGCCCGGACCGGGTGTCGTTCGGCTGCTCCGAGGAGGCCGACTTCACCTATTTCGGCGATGCCCTGTTCGCCCAGGCGCTGAACCAGACCGACGATCTGAAACAAGCGTTTGAACTGGCGCGACAAAGCGTTGCCGAACGAGAACGAAGGGAAGGCTTCGAAGCCTCGCAGCCGCAGCTCTGGGCGCCGCCTGCGGTAGTCAGCCACTGGCAGCGCCTGCGCCGGCAACAGGCCGAGCAAGCCTTGCGCAATGAAGCCCAGCCAGCTTCGGGGCAACAGGCGAAAACACCTGGCGCCCACTAAGCTCAGTAGTAACAAGGGAGAGACATCATGTACTTGACGCCTCAGCATGTCCTGCTTGCCGGTGCCACGGGTCTGACAGGTGAACACCTGCTCGACCGCCTGCTCAACGAACCCACCATCAGCCGCGTGCTGGCGCCGACCCGTCGGCCGCTGGCCGAGCACCCGCACCTGGAAAACCCGGTGGGCGACCCGGCCGTGTTTCTCCCGCAACTGGCCGGCCGCGTCGATATCGCCTTCTGCTGCCTGGGCACCACGCTCAAGCAGGCCGGCTCGGAAACCGCCTTTCGCGCGGTCGACCTGGACATGGTCGTGGCCTTCAGCAAACGCGCCCGGGAGATGGGCGCGCGCCATCTGCTGGTGATCAGCGCGCTGGGCGCCGATGCCAAGTCGTCGATCTTCTACAACCGGGTCAAGGGCGAAATGGAAGAGGCGCTCAAGCAGCAGGACTGGCCGCAGCTGACCATCGTGCGGCCATCGTTGCTGCTGGGCGAGCGTATCGAGCCGCGCCTGGGCGAGCGCCTGGCGGCGCCGTTCTCGCGACTGATACCGGGCAAGTACCGTGGCATCGAGGCCTGTACCCTGGCCCGGGCGCTGTGGCGCCTGGCACTGGAAGAGGAAGACGGGATCCGCGTGGTCGAGTCGGACGAGTTACGTAAGCTGGGCAAGAAGTAGCCCAGCAGGCCTCATCGCGGGGCAAGCCCGCGATGGCTTTGCTACAGGCCACCCGTGGCGTTGAAGCCGACCCCCGCCGCCGTCAGCAACGACAACGGCAGCAGCACGGTATCCAGCAACGCGCTGCCCGGCAGGTCCAGCCCCGGATAGGCCGGTGCCTCGGCGCCGAAGCGGTCCTGGGGGCAACAACCGCCATTGATCACGTACAGGTCCAGGCGCGTCCCGGCATACACCACCGGCGCCCCCGGCTTGTTGGCATCGAGCGTGCGCAGTGTGGCGCAGCCGCCGAGCTGGGCCAGTATCACCAGCCCCGCCAGCACCCGCCTCAATCATCGACCCCGTAGTGATGCTCGCCCCAGCGCGGCAGCATGTCCTGGGGGATGTTCAACAGGTTGAGAATCCGCGCCACGACGAAGTCGACCAGGTCGTCGATGCTCTGCGGCTGGTGATAGAACCCCGGCGCCGCCGGCAAGATCACCGCGCCCATCTGCGACAGCTTGAGCATGTTCTCCAGGTGGATGGTGGAGAACGGCGCCTCGCGCGGCACCAGGATCAGTTGCCGACGCTCCTTGAGCGTCACGTCGGCCGCCCGCTCGATCAGGTTGTTGCAGGCGCCGGTGGCGATCGCCGACAGGGTGCCGGTGGAACAAGGCACCACCACCATCGCCGCCGGCGCGCCGGAGCCCGAGGCCACCGGCGACATCCAGTCTTCCTTGCCGTACACGCGGATCTGCCCATCGGCGGCGCCGGTGTATTCGGTGAGAAACGCCTGCATCGCCTGGGGCTTGGCCGGCAGCACCACGTCGGTCTCGGTGGCCATCACCAGCTGCGCGGCCTTGGAGATGAGGAAGTGCACCTCGCGGTCCTCACGCACCAGGCAATCGAGCAGGCGCAGGCCATACTGCACCCCCGAGGCGCCGGTCATGGCCAGGGTGATGCGTTCCGGCCCGCTCACTTCAGGGCCTCGGCCAACTTGCCGTGCAGGCCGCCGAAGCCACCATTGCTCATGATCACCACATGGGTGCCGGGGCGGGCCTGGCCCTTGATGCGCTCGATGATCGCCTCGAGGCTGTCGGCGACCACGCTCGGCACCTTGCACTGGGCCGCGGTGCCGGCCAGGTCCCAACCAAGGTTGGGCGGTGCGTACCAGATCACCTGGTCGGCGTCGTTGACGCTTTCCGGCAGGCCATCGCGGTGGGCGCCGAGTTTCATCGAGTTGGAACGCGGCTCGATCACCGCGATCACCGGCGCCTCGCCAACGCGCTTGCGCAGGCCGTCGAGGGTGGTGGCGATGGCGGTCGGGTGGTGGGCGAAATCATCGTAGATGGTCACGCCCTGCACCTCGGCGACCTTCTCCATGCGCCGCTTGACGCTCTTGAACGCGCTCAGGCCTTCGACCGCCATGGCCGGCGCCACCCCGACATGGCGGGCCGCGGCCAGGGTGGCCAGGGCGTTGGCGACGTTGTGCTGGCCAGTCAGGGCCCAGTCCACCACGCCCTGGGCCTGGCCGTCGAACAGCACTTCGAAGCGCGAGCCGTCGGCGCTGAGCAGGCGCGCCTGCCATTGGCCGCCCGCGCCGGTGGTCTGCACCGGGGTCCAGCAGCCCATGCCGATCACCCGCTCCAACGCCTGTTCGGTGGTGGGGTGAATCACCAGGCCTTCGCTGGGGATAGTCCGCACCAGGTGGTGGAACTGCCGCTCGATGGACGCCAGGTCGGGGAAGATGTCCGCGTGATCGAACTCGAGGTTGTTGAGGATCGCGGTGCGCGGGTGGTAGTGCACGAACTTCGAGCGCTTGTCGAAGAAGGCGCTGTCGTATTCGTCGGCCTCGACCACGAAGAACGGCGTGCCGCCAAGACGCGCCGATACCGAGAAGTTCTGCGGCACGCCGCCGATCAGGAAGCCCGGGCTCATGCCAGCGTGTTCCAGCACCCAGGCCAGCATGCTGCTGGTGGTGGTCTTGCCATGGGTACCGGCCACGGCCAGGACCCAGCGGCCCTGCAGCACATGGTCGGCCAGCCACTGCGGGCCGGAGACATAGGGCAGGCCCTTGTTCAACACGTACTCCACCGCCGGGTTACCCCGCGACATGGCGTTGCCGATCACCACCAGGTCCGGTGCCGGCTCCAGCTGGGCCGGGTCGTAGCCCTGGGTCAGTTCGATGCCCTGGGCTTCGAGCTGCGTGCTCATCGGCGGATAGACGTTGGCGTCCGAGCCGGTGACGCGGTGCCCCAGCTCCTTGGCCAGCACCGCCAGCGAACCCATGAAAGTGCCGCAAATACCGAGAATATGAATGTGCATGATCGACCTCGCAAAACGTCGAGGCAGGGTAGCGTAGGCCGAGAAAATTCGCACACGCTGTTTCGTTCAATAAACCCTGGCGATACCGTGCTTGCGCAGTTTTCGATACAAGGTATTGCGGCTGATACCCAGGTGCTCGGCGACACGCGTGAGGTGCCAGTGTTTTGCCTCCAGTACTTCCATGAGCGCCTGATGCTCGGCGTGCAGGAGCGGCCTTGTGTCGCGAAAGGGCTGCGCAGCAGCCCCGGCGGGCTGAGCGTCACCGGTGAGATCCTGGGGCCGCTGCGCGGCCCTTTCGCGACACAAGGCCGCTCCTACAGGGCCCGCGCCGCTTCGAATGATTGCGGGGAGATCCGAGAGCGCTACAAGGGCGTCTTCGCACAGCGCCACCAGGGTCCGCAATACATTGCGCATCTGCCGCACGTTCCCAGGCCAAGCGAAGTCCAACAGCGCCTGGCGCGCCTCTGCCGCCAGCTGAACACGCTGCCCTTGTGCCTCCTGGCGTAACAGGAAGTCCAGCAACGCCGCCTTGTCGCTGCGCTCGCGCACCGCCGGCAACGCCACTTCCAGGCCATTGAGGCGGTAATACAGGTCCTCGCGGAAACTGCCCTGCTCCACCCGTTCCAGGAGATCGCGGTGGGTGGCACTGATGATGCGCACATCCACGGCCTGGGGTTCGCCACCGATCGGCACCACCTGGCGCTCTTCCAGCACGCGCAACAGGCGGGTCTGCAAGGCCAGCGGCATGTCGCCGATCTCGTCCAGCAACAAGGTGCCGCCATCGGCCTGCAGCAGCTTGCCGCGCATGCCTTCCTTGCGAGAGCCGGTGAAGCTGCCGCCGCGATAACCGAACAGCTCGCTCTCGATCAGGCTCTCGGGGATCGAGGCGCAGTTGATCGCCACGAACGGCTTGTGCCGACGGGCACCGGCCTGGTGCACCGCCAGGGCAAAGGCCTCCTTGCCGCAACCGGTCTCGCCGCGCAGCAACAGCGGCACATCACGCTCGAACACGCGCACGGCGCGGCGAAAATCCTCCTGCAAGGTCGGGTCGAGCAGGCAGATCCCCGGCTCGACCGCAGGCCGCGCCTGAGGCAGGGCCGCCGGCACCGACCACACGGGCGCACGGGCCTGCCCCCGCAGGCTGGCGAACACCTGGCGGCCATCGCGGGTATGCAGCGGCCACGCGGTGCTGCCCTGGGGCGTGGCGCGGCTGAACAGTTCGTCGTGGCTGCAGGCAAAGAACCGCTCCAGCGGCTTGCCCAGCACGCCGCCGCGAATGCTGCCCAGCAGGTTCAAGGCGCTCTGGTTGGCGGCGCAGATCCGCCCGTCGCCGTCGAAGGCCAGCAAGCCCTCGCTGAACAAGCCCACCGACTCGGCCTGCAAGTGGAAGCGCAGCAGCCACTGTTGTTCGAAATGGCGCAGGAAATAACAGCTTTCGATCATCTTGGCCGAGAGGTTGACCAGCGCCATGGTATGGAACTGGCTCTGGCGCGACACATCGGGCCGCGCCGAGGATACATCGAGCACCGCGAGCAGTTCGCCGTGTGGATCGAACACTGGGCTGGCCGAGCAGGTCAGCCCGGTGTGCCGGCCACGGAAATGCTCATCCTGGTGAATGGTCAGGGCCTGGCGCTCGACCAGGCAGGTGCCGATGCCGTTGGTGCCCTCGCGGGCCTCGCTCCAGTCGGCGCCCAGCCACAGCCCGGCACGCTCGAAGATGCGCCGCTCACTGGGCGCGGTGACGCAGTTGAGGATCACCCCGCGGGCATCGGTCAGCAACACCGCATGCCCGGCGCCAGACAACTGCTGGTGCAGGCTGTTCATCTCGGTGTCGGCGATCTGCAGCACCTGGTGCAGGCGTTCGCGGCTCTCCAGCAGGCGACCGTGCTCGAGCACCACCGGCGCCTGGGCCCGTGCCGGGTCGAGGTGGTAATCCTCCAGGCAGCGCAGCCAGGAGCGGGCGATGGATGGGTCACTGCCCGGCCCGCTGGGCTGGCCGTGGGCCACCGTGAGCACTTGCTGGGCATGGCGGCTGAACGGGTTGCTCTGCATTTTTGTTGTTCTCCGCAGGTAGAGCGTCCCGCCAGCATCCTCCAGCGGCGAATGCTTTGCAATGGCGCACTGACTCTTGGGTCATGCCTGTGCCATAACCGGTACAAAGTGTCACCCAAGCTGTGCCAGCGGCGGTACAAGGCCCTGCGCGCCCCGCTGACAGCTTGATTCAAGTCATTGATTAAAAAGGGCCTTGAAGCACTGGCCCGACCTTTGCTCTACGCTTGGAAACTCCGCAACAATCACAACGACCAGGAGATACCCCATGCGTTACGCACATCCCGGCACCGACGGCGCGAAGGTTTCCTTCAAGAGCCGCTACGGCAACTACATCGGTGGTGAGTTTGTAGCTCCGGTGAAAGGGCAATATTTCGAAAACACCTCTCCGGTTAACGGCAAGCTGATTGCCGAGTTCCCCCGCTCCACTGCCGAAGACATCGACAAGGCCCTGGACGCCGCCCATGCCGCCGCCGATGCCTGGGGCCGCACCTCGGTGCAGGACCGCTCCAACGTGCTGCTGCGCATCGCCGATCGCATCGAGCAGAACCTCGAACTGCTGGCCATCACCGAAACCTGGGACAACGGCAAGCCGATCCGCGAAACCCTCAACGCCGACATCCCGCTGGCGGTCGATCATTTCCGCTACTTCGCCGGCTGCATCCGCGCCCAGGAAGGCGGCGCCGCCGAGATCAACGAAACCACCGTGGCCTACCACCTGCATGAACCGCTGGGCGTGGTCGGGCAGATCATCCCGTGGAACTTCCCGCTGCTGATGGCCGCCTGGAAACTCGCCCCGGCCCTGGCCGCCGGCAACTGCGTGGTACTCAAGCCCGCCGAGCAGACCCCGCTGGGCATCACCGTGCTGCTGGAGCTGATCGGCGACCTGCTGCCCAAGGGCGTGCTCAACGTGGTGCAGGGCTTCGGTCGCGAAGCCGGCGAGGCGCTGGCCACCAGCAAGCGCATCGCCAAGATCGCCTTCACCGGCTCCACCCCGGTGGGCTCGCACATCATGAAGTGCGCCGCCGAGAACATCATCCCGTCCACCGTCGAACTGGGCGGCAAGTCGCCCAACGTGTATTTCGAAGACATCATGCAGGCCGAACCTGCGTTCATCGACAAGGCTGCCGAGGGCATGGTCCTGGCGTTCTTCAACCAGGGCGAAGTGTGTACCTGCCCTTCCCGCGCCCTGGTGCAGGAGTCGATCTACCCGCAGTTCATGGAAGTGGTGATGAAGAAGGTGCTGCAGATCAAGCGCGGCGACCCGCTGGACACCGACACCATGGTCGGCGCCCAGGCCTCGCAGCAGCAGTTCGAGAAGATCCAGTCCTACCTCAAGATTGCCCAGGAAGAGGGCGCCGAGCTGCTCACCGGCGGCAAGGTGGAGCAGCTCGAAGGGGCGCTGGCCAGCGGCTACTACATCCAGCCGACCCTGCTCAAGGGCAACAACAAGATGCGCGTGTTCCAGGAAGAAATCTTCGGCCCGGTGGTCAGCGTCACCACCTTCAAGGACGAAGCCGAGGCCCTGGCCATCGCCAACGACACCGAGTTCGGCCTCGGCGCCGGCGTGTGGACCCGCGACATCAACCGCGCCTACCGCATGGGCCGCGGCATCAAGGCCGGCCGCGTATGGACCAACTGCTACCACCTGTACCCGGCGCATGCCGCGTTCGGTGGCTACAAGAAATCCGGCGTCGGCCGGGAAACCCACAAGATGATGCTCGACCACTACCAGCAGACCAAGAACCTGCTGGTGAGCTACGACATCAACCCGCTGGGCTTCTTCTAAACAGGCCACTGGGGCTGCTGCGCAGCCCTTTGGCCGGCAAGTCGGCGCCTACAGGTTTCACCTCTGCCTTGTAGGAGCCGGCTTGCCGGCGAAAGGGTCGTAAAGCGGCCCCAAAGGCCCTGGCTCGCTTCCTGCAATTGAAATCACCAAGCGCCGGCAGTCCCTCCGGCAACCTAAGAAAAACAACAGGTGAACACCATGCCAAGCGATCACACCGTCGGCACGCCGGCGAGTTCCTCCGTCGACTTCGAAAAAGTCGGCTCGGACTATTTCCAGCAACGTGAACTGAAAAAAGGCGCCGCCGGCTGGGTCCTGCTGGTGGGCCTGGGCGTGGCCTACGTGATTTCCGGCGACTATGCCGGCTGGAACTTCGGCCTGGCCCAGGGCGGCTGGGGCGGCATGTTCCTCGCCACCCTGCTGATGGCCACCATGTACCTGTGCATGTGCTTCTCCCTGGCCGAACTGTCCTCGATGATCCCCACCGCCGGTGGCGGCTACGGCTTCGCCCGCAGCGCCTTCGGCCCCTGGGGCGGCTTTCTCACCGGCACCGCCATCCTCATCGAATACGCCATCGCCCCAGCGGCCATCGCCACCTTCATCGGCGCCTACTGCCAGTCGCTGTTCGGCATCGGCGGCTGGATGATCTACCTGGCGTTCTACGTGGTGTTCATCGGTATCCACATCTTTGGCGTGGGCGAGGCGCTCAAGCTGATGTTCATCATCACCGCCATCGCCGCCCTGGCCCTGGCGGTGTTCCTGGTGGGCATGGTGCCCCACTTCGATGCCGCCAACCTGTTCGACATCGCCCAAACCGACGCCGTCGGCGCCAGCAGCTTCCTGCCGTTCGGCTATGTCGGCGTGTGGGCGGCGATCCCCTACGCGATCTGGTTCTTCCTGGCCGTCGAAGGCGTGCCGCTGGCCGCCGAAGAAACCAAGAACCCCAAGCGCGACCTGCCCCGTGGCCTGATCGGCGCGATGCTGGTGCTGCTCGCCTTCGCCTTGCTGATCCTGGTGGTCGGCCCCGGCGGCGCCGGCTCCGAGGCGCTCAAGGCCTCGGGCAACCCGCTGGTCGAGGCACTGGCCAAGGCCTACGGCGGCTCCACCTGGATGGGCGGGTTCGTCAACCTGGTCGGCCTGGCCGGGCTGATCGCCAGCTTCTTCTCGATCATCTACGCCTATTCGCGACAGATCTTCGCCTTGTCCCGCGCCGGCTACCTGCCGCGCAAGCTCTCGCAAACCAACAAGAGCAAGGCGCCGGTACTGGCCCTGGTGATCCCCGGGGTCATCGGCTTCGCCCTGTCGCTGACCGGCCAGGGCGACCTGCTGATCCTGGTGGCGGTGTTCGGCGCCACGCTGTCCTACGTGCTGATGATGGCCGCGCACATCACCCTGCGCATTCGCCGGCCGAAGATGGAGCGCCCGTATCGCACACCCGGCGGCATCTTCACCTCGGGCCTGGCCCTGGTACTGGCCTGCATCGCCGTGGTCGCCGGGTTCCTGGTCGACCCGCGGGTGGTGATTGGCGCCGCGGTGATCTATGCGGTATTAATTGCCTACTTTGCTTTCTATAGCCGCCACCACCTGGTGGCCGGGACGCCGGAAGAGGAATTCGCCGCGATCCAGAAGGCCGAAGAGGCCCTGCACTGATCGCCGACTTACGCCGCAGGCCAGCCCTGCGGCGCTCTGGAGATTCTGTATGGCAAGTTTCACCCACACCGTAGGCCACCAGGTCTACCGCTTCGACAGCCTCAAAGAGGTCATGGCCAAGGCCAGCCCGGCGCGCTCCGGCGACTACCTGGCCGGGGTCGCCGCCAGCAACGACGGCGAACGGGTGGCGGCGCAGATGGCCCTGGCCAATATCCCGCTCAAGCACTTCCTCGACGAGGCGCTGATCCCCTATGAAAGCGACGAAGTCACCCGGCTGATCATCGACAGCCACGACAAAGAGGCCTTCGCCGCGGTCAGCCACCTGACCGTCGGCGGGCTGCGCGACTGGCTGCTCGGCGAGCACGCCGACGAACACAGCCTGCGCGCCCTGGCCCCGGGCCTGACCCCGGAGATGGCCGCTGCGGTGTCGAAGCTCATGCGCGTCCAGGACCTGGTGCTGGTGGCGCAGAAGATCCGCGTGGTCACTGCATTCCGCGGCACCATGGGCCTGCGCGGGCGCTTGTCGACGCGCCTGCAGCCCAACCACCCCACCGACGAGCCGGCCGGCATCGCCGCCAGCATCCTCGACGGCCTGCTGTACGGCAACGGCGACGCCATGATCGGCATCAACCCGGCCACCGACAGCATCGCCTCGATCTGCGCGCTGCTGGAGATGCTCGACGCGATCATCCAGCGCTACGACATCCCCACCCAGTCCTGCGTGCTGACCCACGTCACCACCTCGATCGAGGCGATCAACCGCGGCGTGCCGCTGGACCTGGTGTTCCAGTCCATCGCCGGCACCGAGGCGGCCAATGCCGGCTTCGGCATCAACCTCAATGTGCTGCAGGAAGGCTACGAGGCGGGCCTGTCGCTCAAGCGCGGCACGCTCGGGCAGAACCTGATGTACTTCGAGACCGGCCAGGGCAGCGCGCTGTCGGCCAATGCCCACCACGGCGTCGACCAGCAAACCTGTGAAACCCGCGCCTACGCCGTGGCCCGGCACTTCAAGCCGTTCCTGGTCAACACCGTGGTCGGTTTCATCGGCCCCGAGTACCTGTACAACGGCAAGCAGATCATCCGCGCCGGCCTCGAGGACCACTTCTGCGGCAAGCTGCTGGGCGTGCCGATGGGTTGCGACATCTGCTACACCAACCACGCCGAAGCCGACCAGGACGACATGGACACCCTGCTGACCCTGCTGGGGGTGGCCGGAATCAACTTCATCATGGGCATCCCCGGCTCCGACGACATCATGCTCAACTACCAGACCACCTCGTTCCACGACGCGCTGTACGCACGCCAGACCCTGGGCCTGAAGCCCGGGCCGGAATTCGAGGCCTGGCTGGCACGCACCGGCATCTTCACCCAGGCCGATGGCCGCATCCGCTTCGGCGACAACCTGCCGCCGGCCTTCCGCCAGGCCTTGCGGCAACTGGCCTAGAGGTGACCATGGCACAGCACACCCCGACCCCGGACAACCCCTGGCTGGCCTTGCGCAACCTGACCCCCGCGCGCATCGCCCTGGGGCGCACCGGCATCAGCCTGCCCACCAGCGCCCAACTGGACTTCCAGTACGCCCACGCCCAAGCCCGCGATGCCGTGCACCTGCCCTTCGACCACGCCGGCCTGCGCCAGCAGTTGCAGGACCGTGGCCGGCAAAGCCTGCTGCTGCACAGCGCCGCCAGCGACCGCAACCAGTACCTGCAACGCCCCGACCTGGGCCGGCGGCTGCACCAGGACTCGGTGCAGGCCCTGCGCGAGCACGCCCAGGCCAACCCCGGCGGGGTCGACCTGGCGATCGTCGTCGCCGATGGCCTTTCGGCCCTGGCCGTGCACCGTCATACCCTGGCGTTCCTGACCCGCTTCGAGGAGCAGGCCGCTGCCGACGGCTGGACCAGCGCCCCGGTGGTGCTGGTGGAACAAGGCCGGGTGGCGGTGGCCGACGAGGTAGGCGAACTGCTCGGCGCGCGCATGACCGTGATGCTGATCGGCGAACGCCCCGGGCTCAGCTCGCCGGACAGCCTCGGCCTGTACTTCACCTACGCGCCCAAGGTCGGCCTGAGCGACGCCTACCGCAACTGCATCTCCAACGTGCGCCTCGAGGGCCTGAGCTACGGCATGGCCGCGCATCGCCTGCTGTACCTGATGCGCGAAGCGTGCCGGCGCCAGCTGTCGGGGGTGAATTTGAAGGACGAAGCCGAGGTCCATAGCATCGACAGCGAAGGAACTCCCGGCAAAACCGGAAACTTCCTACTCGGTGAGGGGTAAAAAACATGTCACGGAAGGCGGATTGCGCTTCTAGCCTGCATTAGGCAGCATGCCAGAGGACGCTGCTGGCAATCCGCCGTATCCCCAATGGACTCAGAGGCCCGCCCATGCGCATCATCAAGGCAACCCTGGAACACCTCGACCTGCTGACCCCGTTGTTCGTGAAATATCGCGAGTTCTACGGCCAGCTGCCTTATCCAGACAGTTCGCGCAGTTTTCTGGAAAAGCGCCTCAAGCGTGGCGAGTCGCTGATCTACCTGGCCCTGCCGGATGACGGCGACGACCGCCTGCTGGGTTTCTGCCAGCTGTATCCAAGCTTCTCGTCGCTGTCGCTCAAGCGCGTGTGGATCCTCAACGACATCTACGTCGCCGAAGACTCCCGGCGCATGCTGGTGGCCGACCACCTGATGCGCGAAGCCAAGAAGATGGCCAAGGAATCCAACGCCGTGCGCATGCGCGTATCCACCAGCAGCGACAACGAGGTGGCGCGCAAGACCTATGAGTCCATGGGCTTTCGCAAGGACACCGAGTTCGAGAACTACATCCTGCCGATCAGCCAGGATTGATGCCGGGCGGCCTTGTGTCGCGATGGGCCGCACCGCGGCCCCGACATTTTTGCATGATGTCGAAAGGCTGGGCGCCCCATCGCGACACAAGGCCGCCCCCACCCACAGCAGTGCCCGCTGAAAACCCAATTACCCTGTCGTAACCCGCCGCTACAAACTCTCCGGGCATCTTCGTCACTTCGCCGTATAATCCCCGCTCCTGTCATGTGCGAATAATTACCCCTTGCTGGTAAATCTTCCTTTAGCCCATGGCGCTGTCCGTCATTGCGCGCCCGTAGACGCGGGTCAAGAACACAGGTGCTGTACATGGATTTCAACCCGCTGGACCTCATCCTGCATCTCGATGCCTACCTCGACCTGCTGGTCGCCAATTACGGTCCATGGATCTACGCCATCCTCTTTGCCGTGATCTTCTGCGAAACCGGCCTGGTGGTCATGCCCTTCCTGCCGGGTGACTCGCTGCTGTTCATCGCCGGTGCCGTGGCCGCCGGGGGCGGCATGGACCCGGTGCTGCTGGCAGGCCTGCTGATGGCCGCGGCCATCCTCGGCGACAGCACCAACTACGTGATCGGCCGTACCACCGGGGAGCGGCTGTTCCGCAACCCCAACTCGAAGATCTTCCGCCAGGACTACCTGCAGCGTACCCACGAATTCTACGACCGCCATGGCGGCAAGACCGTGACCATGGCGCGTTTCCTGCCGATCCTGCGCACCTTCGCACCGTTCGTCGCCGGCATCGCCCACATGCACTACCCGCGTTTCCTGGCCTTCAGCGTGGCCGGCACGCTGTTGTGGGTCGGCGGCCTGGTGACCCTGGGCTACTTCTTCGGCAACGTGCCGTTCATCAAGCAGCACCTGTCGCTGATGGTGGTGGGCATCATCCTGCTGTCGCTGGTGCCGATGATCCTCGGCCTGTTGCGTGGCCGTTTCAGCCGCGCGGCCAAGGCCCACTGACCGCGGCATGTGGTCGTTCAGCGCCTGGCGCCGCCGGCGCACCCTGGCCCGTTACCCAGTCGGTGCGGCCCTGTGGCAGGGGATCCGCGATCGCCTGCCCCTGCTCGACGGCATCAGCGCCGAAGAAGACCGCTGGCTGCGCGAGGCCAGCGTGCTGTTCCTGCACGACAAGCACCTGACCAGCCTGCCCGGGGTCGAGCTGGACGACGAGCAGCGCCTGTTCCTGGCCGCCCAGGCCCAGCTGCCGTTGCTGCACCTGGGCGACCTCAACTGGTACCAGGGGTTTCACGAGCTGATCCTGTACCCCGATGACTTCGTCAGCCCCCAGCGCCATCGCGACGCCAGCGGCGTGGAGCATGTATGGGATGCCGAGCACAGTGGCGAAGCCTGGCAACAGGGCCCGGTGATCCTGGCCTGGCCGGGGGTGCTGGCCAGCGGCGGCTGGGAAGCCTACAACCTGGTGATCCACGAACTGGCGCACAAGCTCGACATGCTCAACGGCGACGCCAACGGCCTGCCACCGCTGCACAGCGGCATGCGCGTCGAGGATTGGGCCCGGATCATGCAGCAGGCCTACGACGACCTGAACCGCCAGCTCGATGCCGACCCGGACGCCGAAACGGCCATCGACCCCTACGCCGCAGAAAACCCGGCGGAGTTCTTCGCGGTAACCAGCGAGTACTTCTTCAGCGGCCCCGACCTGCTACAGCAGGCCTACCCCGAGGTATACCGGCAACTGGCGTTGTTCTACCGCCAGGACCCGCTGGCACGCCTGAGCCGCCTGCAGGCCGAGCATCCGGATTACCGCCAAAGCCACGCCTGAAGCGCCCGCACATCAGGCCGAGCGTGGCATGCGCCGTGGGAATGTGCCTATAATCGCCGCCACTTTTTTGATCAAACACGGGGGCATTGCCCAATGAGCTACAGCAAGATTCCGGCTGGCAAAGACCTGCCGAACGACATCTACGTCGCTATCGAGATCCCGGCCAACCACGCGCCGATCAAATACGAGATCGACAAGGACAGCGATACCCTGTTCGTCGACCGCTTCATGGCCACCCCGATGTTCTACCCGGCCAACTACGGCTTCATTCCCAACACCCTGGCCGACGACGGTGACCCGCTGGACGTGCTGGTGGTGACCCCGTACCCGGTCGCTCCTGGCTCGGTGATCCGCGCCCGTCCGGTTGGCGTGCTGAACATGACCGACGACGGCGGCGGCGACGCCAAGGTCATCGCCGTTCCTCACGACAAGCTGTCGCAGCTGTATGTTGACGTGAAGGAATACACCGACCTGCCGGCACTGCTGATCCAGCAGATCGAGCACTTCTTCGCGAACTACAAGGATCTGGAGAAGGGCAAGTGGGTCAAGATCGAAGGCTGGGAAGGCGCCGACGCCGCCCGCGCCGCGATCACCAAGTCGGTCGCTGCCTACAAGGGCTGAGACCTGGCTTTGAAAAACCCCGCTTCGGCGGGGTTTTTTATTGGGCCGATCACCTGGCAGGGCTGCCAGGCGTTCGCCGCGGCAGCCTCAGCGCCTATCAGATCGAGCGCCGCCCGCGCGGCGCATCGCGCAAGGCGTTCGCCGCAGCATCCTCAGCGCCTATCAGATCGAGCGCCGCCCGCGCGGCGCATCGCGGATGAATCCGCTCCCACATTTGTTGCAACGTGGCCATACCTGATAGGCCATGGTTGTTAGCCTGGTTGGCATGACGCGGTTTTTGCGTGGGCATTGCTGCCGCCCCATCCCTCTCGCGTCCTGCGCCAAGGCTGGCAACCATGGCCTGACAGGTTCGGCACGTTGCAACAAATGTAGGAGCGGATTCATCCGCGATGCGCCGCGCGGGCGGCGCTCGATTTGTGCGCCAGCGCAAGACTCCAGCCTGGCACCTGCCCGCCCCACCTCAAATCGCCGCCCGAACATTTCCCACGCCCCCCTCATCCTCAACCTACAAAAACCACCCCTTCCTACAAAACGTCTCCACACCAGGTTGATACCCACACAAATCCCGGGTCGATAGACTCGCCCCATGAACACTTCCGGTGACCGCCTCAAAGCCCTCCTGCTGGAGTGCAACCTGACCCCCTCCGATTTCGCTGCCCAACGCAACGTCACGCCCCAGCACGTCAACAACTGGTTCAAGCGCGGGGTCCCCCTGTCACGCCTGGACGAACTCGCCGATCTGTTCTGCGTGAACAGGCGCTGGCTGCGCAGCGGCGAAGGCTCCAAGCACCCGGCCCCGCTCGCCGCCACCTTGCCCCCCACGCCCGCCAACGGCTCGCTCCCGCCGTTGCTGGCGCACGGCAGCGAACACACCAGGCTGCCCTTCCATCGCCTCCAGGAGAGCACGCTGCAAGCGCTGCCCGGGCATTGCCAGGTCATCCCCCGTCATGCCCTGGAGGCCTTGCAGGTTGCGCCACACGCCGCGATCTGTATGAGCATGCCCGGCAACAACATGGCCCCCCTGTTCCCGCGCGGCAGCCTGCTGGGCATCGACCGCAGCTTCACCCGGGTCATCGACGGCGAGTGCTACGCCCTGCTGCACAACGGCAGGCTACGGGTGAACTACCTCAGCCTGGGGCACAACGGCACCCTGTGCCTGCACAGCCATGATCGGCTCAATCACCCCAGCGAACGCTACACCGCCTACCAGCGGCGGATTCAGGGCCTGGAAATCCTCGGCTGGGTATTCTGGTGGTCGTGCCTGCGCCCCAACCGCCCAGGCTGAAGCATCTCGCAGCATTTTTTGCTGGGCATCGCCAAGCGGCCCGAGTATGCTACGCCGCACACCCGCCCAAGCGGATGCAAGCCGCATCCCAGAGGGCCTGGCGACGCCTCACTCAGCCGTCTGCCATCTTTTCATGGCCATGTTGCCAACCTTTAAGGCGGTTGCGGTTTATCAAAAATAAACCAAGACCGTCCCCAAGAAGCCGGCCACAAGCCGGCTTTTTAATGCCCGCGATTACCCTCAACCACTCTGCGCCAACACCACGCACTGGCGGGCCTGAGCGTGTATGGCCCGGGCCATCGGGCAATGCAGCTGCAACGGGCTGTCGGCGAAGCCACGCTGCAACAACCAATACCATTGCCGGCCCGGCCCCAGCGCAAGGCCGGTGTCGGCGAACCCGGCACGATGCAGCCCAGGCAGCACGCAGGGCAAGCTGGCATCCAGCCGTACCCGAAGATGAATCAAGCGGCGGGTGGACAGGCGCATGACTTCGCGGACATCCGCCTCGCAGGGGTGTTCCAGGGTCAAGTCCAGGCGATTTTCCTCGAGGGCGATCCGGGTGGGCTCGATGCGATGCTGGCAGATTCCCGCAGGCACCCTGCCGAAACGCTCAAGCAATTGCGCAAGCCACTGGGGCCGACCGCCCTCCAGGCCGGGCATGGGTATGGGTTGGGCCTGCAGCGCCAGCACTCCCAGAATGGCGCTTTCCCGGGAATGCGCGGACAACCCTGACTCAACGTAGTCCAGCAGCAGCCCGGTCGCCTGGAACCCCAGCGACATCCCCAGCCGCTGTGACCACAGATGGCTGGCCACCATCTTGATCGTCAGCAGCGACATGCCCTGGCGCCGCGCGTGATCGCACAGGTAGCGGCTCATCCGCCCGGCAATGCCTCGCCCCCTGAGCTGTGGGTCGACCACGATCATGGCCAGTTCCGCGCAACTGGCGTCCTCGGATGATCGCCACAACAGCGCATGCCCGACGATACGCTCCCCACGCAACGCCACCACCGACTGCCAGTGCTGGCTGCGGTTATGGTGGCGGATGACCGACGGCAGGTAGATCTGTGGGTAGAAGTAACGCTCCCCGTACACCCGCGTGAACAACTCGCTGATCGGCTCGGCGTCCGGAGCCTCGAACCCCCGCACGACGATCATGGCTGCGCCCGTCCAACAAGGCCGCGGTAGTTGCGCCGGTCGACGACACGTTGCAGTTTGCCGGTGCGTTGGTGGGTCAGCAGGTCCGCCGGCTGGCACCAATCGACCGCAACCTCCAGCGCCCCCTCGGCCATCAGTTCCGCGACCATCGGGTCCTTGCCCTGGATCGCCTGCAGCAACGCGCTGGCCGCCGCCGGATCATGGCGGTGGGCAATGCGCAGCAGGATGTCGTCGACACCGTTTTCCTGGTCGATGATCAACTGCCAACGACAATTGCCCAGCCGCGCCTGAATGGTCGCCGCCAGCTCATCCGGGAACAAGGTGGCATACCCTACCCGCAGCCGATTGCCGAGGCTGCTGCGCCCCATCAGGCGAAACTTTCGCCCCGGGGTTCCCGCCGCTTCGGTCCATTCGGCCAGATCGCCCACCGGGTAGCGAATGATCGGCATCAAGGTCCGGGCCAGGTTGGTCAGCACCAGCAGGCCGGTTCGGTGAGGCTCGGTTATCACCACCCCGGACGCCTCGTCGACGATCTCGACGATGGTCTCGGGCTCGAAGGCGCGATGCTCGCCGGGCAGACAATCGGGCGCGCTGGCACCGATCAGGCCGGCATCGACACTGGCACAGCCAATCGAGACGACTCGCGCGCAGGGGAAAACCGCCTTGAACAACTGCAACTGCTCGACGAACACACTTTCACCGCCGTACAGCACCGTCTTGATCCCTGGCAGTTGCACGCCCTGTTGCTCGAGCGACGCCACGTACTGCAACAGTTTTCCCGGAACCCCTGTCAGCACGTTGATCCGGTGTTGCTCAAGTTGGACAGTCAGGGTTTGTGGATCGACCGTGCCGGTGAAGGGGAACACGCACAGCGGCACTGGCACATGCCCCAGCGCACCCTGGATGAACAGGAAGCTGGCGTAGAGGTCGCCGGCAAAGAACAGGTTGGCCACCCGGTCCCCAGGCTCGAGCCAGCCGGCAAGGCTACGCCCGAATGTCGTGACGAACTGCTGCCATTCTGCCTGGGTGAACACCGAGTGCTTGGCGCCGCCGGTTGTTCCTCCCGTCTTGTAGACGATCGCGTCGGTGACCGGTGCGGTCAGTACCGGCCAATCCTCCAGCTGGGTGCCTGAGGCCCAGTAGCGGTGAAGCTCGACCAGAGGCAGGTCGGCAAGCGTCCAGCCGGCCTGGGGCACGTTGCGCCACAGCTGGGCGTAGTAAGGCGAATGGGCACGGACATGGTTGACCAGCCGTGTCAGCTCAAGGGGGGCTTGGCAGTTGTGATTCATGCTTCACTTCCTCTTCCTGCAAACGGACTCAAGGCGTTTATCCCGTAACAGCGGCGTTTTTCCCGACTGTGGGTGGCGCTCGAAATGCGCCTGCGCCCTCTGCGACACCTGCAGGTCCAGCAGGCCAAGTTCCACGGCCATGCTCAGCTCCGTGTCGCCGCATAGCCTGGCCTTGACGGTGTCTGGGTCGGCGTCGACCCATACCCGGATGCGTTCGAGGCCGTTGTCGGGATCGTGTTCCAGGTGCAGTTGCAGCGGGGCATCGGCCAGCTCGGCCAAGCGCTGCGGCTGGATGAACATTGTGCCGATCCGCACCAGGCCACCGTGGCGCCCCAACAACTCGAAACGTGGCGCCGGGGAGCCACAGGTGCAAGGCCCAGGCAGCCAGCGCCCGGTGTCACCGATTTCATAGCGCCTCAGGCGCTGGCCTTCCCGGGCCAGGGACGTGACCAGAAAACGCCCGACCTCGCCGCTCGCCACTGGCTCATCACGTTCCAGGTCGACGATTTCCAGGCATTGGATCTCGCTCATCAGGTGGAACACCCCATCCGGGCTGGCAGCGCAGCTATGGCCCAAGGGGCCGGCATCCACCGTGCCATAGAGCACCGAGCGTAGGGTCTGCACGCCAAAGCCCTGGATGAACGAGCGCTGGGCCTGGCCGAGATGCTCCCCCCCCAGCAAGACCTTGCGGATCCCGCCATAGCCGCGCAGGGTGTGCGCCTCGCGCAGGAACAACTGATGCACAGTGGTCGGCATGCCGATCAGCGTGTCGATCCGCTGGCTGACGATGAACCGGGCGATTTCGCTGTAATCGTCGTCCTGGGGCCCGGCCATGGGGTAGTGCCTGGCCCCCAGCTTGTCCAGCACGGTGAAGAAACTCAGCAAACCGCCATAGAGGTTGCCGCCGTACATCAGGTTGAGCACGCTGTCGGTCGCAGGGTCGAGTCCGGCGGCGAACAATCCGTCGGCTGCCGCCTGCATCTGCCGGTGATAGTCGCGATAGCTGAAACCCGCCAGCTTCGGTGCGCCACTGCTGCCGCCGGAGCGGAAAAACAACTGCGCGCGCTCGCTCATCGAGCTGTTCAGAAACGCCCCGCGATCCATGATCGGGTGGTCGACGACATTCATCGGTGGCGGCCGCACAGGGTCGAGGGTCGCCTGCCTGGCCAGGCAATCGGCCCCCAGGCTTACCGACACCCGACGCGCCAGCATGCTCAGGGCATAGACACCGTCGTGAGGCTCACCGCTGTAGCCGGCCTGCATCTGCGCGATGTGGGTCACCCGGTCGACCCCGGCCGCCAGCAGCAGTTGGCTGAGCGCGGCGAACTCCCGGGCCGTGCTGATCAGGCCGCAGCTTTGCAGGTGGCTGCGCCACGGCCGCAGGACCTCTATCGCCGCATCACGGGGCAGCGGGCGCAGCAGCAGGGTGCGAAACAACGGCGAGGGCGCGATGGCCATCGCCGGCTCCAGGACCAGCTGCCAGCCCTCGCCCCGCCAGACCTGCCCAGGCCTGTCGGCAAAGGCCTGGTCCAGCTCGGCAAGGGCCAGGGTGGTGGTGATCTGCGCCGCCTCCTGCAGGTTGGGCCGTAGCGCCGGCCAGCAGGCTTGACGACGTTGCAGCGCCGCTGCCAGCTGCTCACCGATGGCGTGCAGCGTGGCGCTGTCCTCGCTGTCGACGAACACCACCTGGGGGCTGGAGCAAGCCTGTTGATCCAGGCGGCAGACCTCATCGGCCAGCGCCTCCAGCGCCGAGCGATCCACGGCATCGGGCACCAACCAGGCAAAGCTGATCTTGTGCCCCCAGGGTATCCAGCGGCAGCCATCGGGCAGTTGCTCGCGAATGGCTTTCAAAGTCGCGTTCGAACCCCAGGCGCAGACCCCGTCGGCATGCGCCAGCAACCTGGGCAGTTCAGCCTTGGACACCGGCAGCACGGCGACATGGCGGGCCAGCTGGCCAGACGCGTCACAGGCGAGGAAAGCCTGCAGCAACCGGGTGTTCAAACCTTGCTCGCGCGCACTCGGGCGCAACCAGTTGATGTTGCCCACCAGCAAGCTTTCGAGCATCGCGAAAAAGGGCAGTAGCGGCGCATTGGCTGGGGTGATGTGCACCACCACCCCCAGGGGCCGCCAACTTTCGAAATGGCCGGCCTGATAGTCGATACGGCGCAGGGAGAACGGGTTCTCCCCCAGCTCGTGCTCCAACTTGCCGCGCAGCGTATCGGGCTGGCAGAACGCCCGGAGCTCTTCGCGGCTGGCGGTATCGAGTTCGGCCAGCAAGCCTTCGTCCAGCAACCGCTCGGCGAACCGCTCGGCACAGGCGAGCAGGCTATCCAGGGCACAAGGCTGGCTCAACGTCCGGGCCAGGCCTTCGCTCAGTCGTTGCAAGGCCTGGTCCAGCGTAAGGTCTGCCAGGCACTGTCCGTGTATGAGGTACATATCAGGGCTCCCTTATCAGTTCGGAGGCGGCCAGCGCGCAACTGCGGCTCTTGCCGGTGCCGGCGCGCCCAAGGATCTCGAACCACTCGGTGGCGAGGCCGCATCCACACTCGGCAGCGCGGTGCAGCACCGCCAGGTCGCTCATCACGATGCTGTGGGCCGGGCTCGAGGTGATGTAGGGCGACACGAACTGAAGCAGCCCCGGCAACCCATGTTCCTGCAAGGCAAAGGTGCGCGGATCGCGGGTAAAGGCCCGGGCATAGGTGGGAACATGCAAGTGGTGGTGCGCACATTCGATGTAGGGCACGCAATGTTCCACGGCGCCATAGCCATCCCGGCACCGCGATATCGGAATGCCCAGTTGCTCGTTGATGCGGGCATACAGGTGCGACTTGGGCACCTGCTGGTCGGCATGGGTTTTCCAGCCACCACCAAACAGCACCAGCGAGCTGGCATCGAACGACAAGGCGGGCAATTTCATTGCCCGCATGCGCTCGAGGACGAACCACATGAACGCCGGAAACCCCAGGATGCGCAGGGGCGCGCCGTCGTCGGCAAAACGCTGCAACGCGCCGATCACGCCGAACGGATCGAACTCGCTGCCCTTGCCGTTATGGCGCAGGGCATAGAAGGCCTGCTTGACCGGTGCGTACTTGCACAGGAAGTTGTCGGTATAGGCCGTACCGAGCGTGGCGTGCTCGCCAGGCTCATAGCCCAGGAGCACGTAATTGCAGGGCGTCTGCGCGGTTTGCCAGCCGTAATGCCGGAAGATCCGGTCGATCATGCCCTGGGCCGCCCCCAGGCTCCGTGCGTCATAGCGCATCCGGCTTTTTTGCCCGGTAGTGCCCGAGGACGTCAGTTCCAGCGCATCACGCCCCGCTTCGCTGAGCAACAGGTTCTGCTTCAGGTAGTTGGCGAATATCGGTGGCAACTGCCCCCAATTGCGGATATCCAGGGCAGTCGGGTCGAATCGCTGCTGTTCGAGCCAACGCGCATAACCTGGCGTGTGTTGCAGGTGATAGGTAGTGATTTCGCGCATCGCCATATCGAACAGATGATCGGCGTGCGCATCGACGCGATAGGGATCGCCAAGCGCGCAGAGTGCTTCGACATGCGTAAGAGCCATTGAGCACCTCGAGTAGGTTTTTAACCCTGAGAGGGGAAAAACTCTATGCCGATGTGCATCAAACTTTGATAGGAAGAATCCCACACCCATACGGATGGTTTCGCCCGTCCGCGTAGGGTTTGCCGCGAGATGTAGCCAGCGTCAGCCGCAAGCCCCGGCGCCGTTGCGGCCCCGGGGCCTGTCATGGCCCTAGAAGCGCGTCACCATCCCCACGCGCCAGGTGCGCCCAGGTGCAGGCATGAAGCTCTGGGCCAAGGGGTCCAGGTAATAGCGGTCGGTCAGGTTCTGCACCGACAGGTTCACCTCGGTGTGTTCAAGCAGCTTGTAGCGGGCGAACAGGTCGAACAACGCCACCGAGCGGTAATCGATCTGCGGGGTGGTTGCGCCGGTCTGCCAGGGCTTGTCCATCTGCGCGGTCGGGCCTGAGGTGTAGGTCATGCGCCCGCCCACGGTCAACGCCTTGTCGAAAAAGCGCAGGCCACTGACCAGGTTGGCCGAGAAACGCGGTGGGTTCTGCGTGTTGGTGTAAGAACCCATGTAGCTGCCCGAGGTGCAGTCGGGGGTGTCCTGGGTACGCTGGTAGCTATTGGCGGTGCTGCGCAGCGTGCTGGCGAATGCCGCGTCGCAGGTTTCGGTTTTCAGGTAGTAGGTGGCCGACAGGTCGGCGAACACCCGCCCGGCGTCATAGTGCGACTGCAACTCCAGCCCTCGGGTGCTGAAGCTGTCGGTGTTGCTGAAGGTCATCTGCCCCCACCGGCCGGGGCTGGGGTCGTAGTAGCGGGTGATGTAGTGCTTGATCTGGTTGTCGAAGTACGCCAGCTTGATCGACGCCTCGTCACCCGTGCGCAGCAGGTTGTCGCGCAAGGCGCTGACCCCGAACTCCCAGCTGCGCGAACGCTCGGGCTTGAGGTGCTTGCCCGGGGTCACCTGCTGGGTGCCCTGGCTGGTCTCGAACAGCGATGGCAGGCGCAAGCCCTGGGTGTAGGAGGCATACACGAACGTGTCGGGGAGGAACTCGACGTTGATGCCGAACGCCGGCGAGAAACCACCGCCGCTGCTCTTGCCCTGGGGCGTGTAGTCGTAGCCGGTGACCACATTGCTGGTGCTTTCCGGGTGCACCGTCACGTTGGTCGCGCCAGCCTCGTTGAGCGGCACGCCATTGAACGGCTCGTTGCTGTTGGCGAAGACGATGCCGTTGTTCAGGCGCGGGTCGGTGGCGTCGGTGTATTGCCCGTTCTGGTCCGGGAACCAGGTCATGCTGCCCCAGTTGCCCGGGCTGCTGGCAGTGATCCAGCGCAGCTTGCGGTCCTCGCGCCGGGCCTCGGCGAGCACTGTGTTGTCCTTGGTCCGGTAGTGGGCATAGCGCCCGCCGCCCCACAGGGTCACCTGCTCGATGGGCTGGTACTCCAGCTTGCCGTTGACACTGAACTCCTGGCGCGAAGCATCCCGCAGCATGCGGTTGGCGTTGATGTCGTGCTGGGTGGTCAGCACGCCTTTCTGCGGCTGCAGGTCTTCCAGCTGGAAGGCGCCGCCTAGGTCGAGCTTGAAGTCGCCGTGGGCGGTGCTCAAGCGCGACACGTTGTTCAGGTCGCCACCGATGCGGCGGTTGTCCTGGCGGGTCCAGCCGCGGTCGGTGCGAAACAGCTGCGACTTGGGCGCCATCCAGGCAGCGGTCAGGGTGCTGGTCTCGGTGTCGGTCAGCCACAGGGTGCTGGTCAGGTCCACCAGCGGGTTGCCCTCGGGCAAGTAGTGATAACGGGCGGTATAGGCATCGAGCCGCACCTCGCTCGTGGGGTACTGGTAGATCCCGGCGGTACCGTAGCGGAAGATATCCGACGGCATGATCTCGCCCATGTGGCCGTCGAAGCGACGGTAGCCCAGGTCGAGGGTGTGCGCGTCGGCCAGGCGCCAGGTGCTCTTGAACAGGTAGGAGTCGGTTTGCGACGACGAATTGAGCACCTCTTCGCCGGCGTTGTAGGTGTTGGCCACGCTGGGTTGCTCATCGCCCCAACGGTCGTACAGGCGATAGCGCTCCTGGCCTTTCTTGCCAGAAAAATAATTGCCCTGGTTACGGTGCGCATAGGCGGCCACCAGGTCGAAGCGCTCGTTGCTGTAGGCGAAGGCGGCACTGCCGGCCTCGGCCTGCGAACCGAACAGGCCCGCGCGGCTGTCGCGCGGCACGGTGCTCAGGTCCTGGTCCTTGGAATGGCGGCTGCGCTGGGCCGGTTCGACACCGTTGTTCCACAGGTTGCCGGTCAGGCGCACGCCCACGCTGTTGCCATCCACCAGGATGTCGTCGACGCCCAGGGTCTTCATCTCCACCGAGCCGCCGATCGCCCCGGAACGGGTGCTGGGCCCCTTGTTCACGGTCACGCTGCTGAGCAGGTCTGGGTCGATGTAGCTGCGCTGCTGGGTCCCGCCATAGCCGCGGTAGACATCCACCGCCTGTTCGGAGCCATCGACCCGCACCGCCACCCGGCTCTGGCCCTGGATGCCGCGAATGTTCACGTCCAGCGCGCCGCCGTTGCGGCTGTCGCCCACCTGGACCCCGGCCACGCCCTTGAGTATGTCGCCCACCGAGACCGTGGCGAAACGATCGAGGTCCGCACGGGTCAGGTGCACGGTGGAGCGCGGCGCCCGGTAGCTGTCACGCTGCGGATCGTCCAGCACGGCGGCGTCGACCACGGTGGCCGACAACTCGGTCGCGGTCGAGGCCTTGCCCTGCGGGGCCAGGATGTAGGCACCGCGCGTACTGGGCAACAACTGCAGGCCAGTGTTCAGCAGTAGCCGCCGCGCCGCCTCGAGCACCGTGTAGCGCCCCTTGAGCGCGGGCGCGTTGCGCCCACGGGTCAGCTCGGAGTCGTACGACAGCAGCAGGCCGGACTGCTGGGCGAACAGCCCCAGCGAGGTGCCCAGCCCACCCTGGGCGATGTCGTAGTCGCGCAGCGTGGCGTCATCCAGCCGGGTGGCCGCACCGGGCACCGCGCTGGCGGCCTGGGCCAGGTTAAGGCCAGCGCCGATCAGGCAGCCGACCAACGTGCATTGCACGGCCAGGCGCAGCGGGGACAAACGCGGCATGGGGCGCGAAACAGGGGAAAGCCGATGGGGTGCGGACATGCTTCTCTCGCTCGTAAGGTTGGCGCCCGGCACTCGCGGCGGGCTGTCATTGCCTCTGTCGCTCGAGATCGAAAAAGGTATATGCAATCGATTCGTATTTTCACATCATCTTGTGATCTGCGCAAAACCGTTGATAATGGTTTTCATTTGCGACCTGCCCTGCCGACCCGACTGCCCATGACCGCCCTTGAAACACCCCCGCGCTGCGCCGTGACCACGCTGTACATCGAGAACCACGCCTGGCTGCGCAGCTGGTTGGCCTATCGCCTGCGCTCATGGGGGCACGGGGTGGCCGACGACCTGGCCCACGACATCTTCCTGCGGGTGCTGGTCAGCCGCGAAGCCGTCCAACCCGAGGCTATCCGCCAGCCGCGGGCGTATCTCACGCGCATCGCCAAGTGCGTGCTGGTCAGCTGGCGCCGGCGCCATTCCCTGGAGCAGGCCTGGCTCGAGGCGCTGGCCGCGCTACCGCCAGCCGCCCATCCGTCGCCGGAACTGCAGAGCGTCATCCTCGAAACCCTGCACGAGATCGACGCCGTGCTCGACACCCTGCGTCCCCGCGTGCGCCAGGCATTTCTGCTGGCGACCCTGGACGGCATGAAGCAGAAGGACATCGCCCAGGCCCTGAACATCGCCCTGCCCACCGTGAAGAAGTACATCCACGAGGGTTACATCGCCTGCCTGAGCCAGATGCCCGATGAATGACCAGCCTATTGCCCAGGCGGTGCTCGCCCAGGCCGCCGCATGGTTGCTGTTGCTGCAGGAAGGGCCGCTGACCCCGGCCCAGCGCCTTGAGCTCGAGCACTGGCGCAGCAGCGACCCCCAGCATGAACGCGCCTGGAAGCGCGCGCAGCGCCTGTTGGTACGCCTTGGCAGCCTGCCCCCCACCCTCGCCAGGCAAACCCTGGAACGCCCGGGCGGCAACAGCCGCCGCGCGGTGCTGCGCGGCCTGGCGCTGTTGCTCGCAGTCGCGCCGCTGGGCTGGTGGCTGTCGCGGCGCGGCGTCTACCACGCCGACTACCAGACCGGCGTGGGCGAGCGCCGCGATGTGCTGCTGGCCGATGGCAGCCAGGTCTCGCTCAACAGCGCCACCACCCTGGCGCTGCGCTTCGATGCCGAGCAGCGCCTGCTGCACCTGGAACAGGGCGAGGTCTACATCGTCACCGCGCCAGACCCACGTCCGCTCAGAGTCCGCACCGAACAAGGGCTCATGCAGGCGCTGGGTACCCGCTTCAGCGTGCGCCAGCTAGCGCAGCAAACCTTGCTGACGGTCTACGAAGGTGCCGTGCAGGTGCAAGGCTCGGCCCCGACCATCGTCCATGCCGGCCAACAAGTGCGCTTCAGCCAGACGCAGGTCAGCCCACCGGCGCCGGCCAGCGCTGGCCAACTGGCCTGGCGCAATGGCCTGCTGCTGGCCCAGGACATGCCGTTGTGGCAATGGATACAGGAACTACTGCGCCACACCGACCAGGCCCTGGCCTGCGATCCTGCGCTGGCTGACCTGGCGGTGTCCGGTACCTATCCGCTGGATGACCTGGCGCTCGCGTTGGCGATGCTGGCGCAGACCTACGGGGTGCAGGTGCGCCACGAGGGGCGGCAGGTATTCGTCAGGCCCTGAGCGCCAGCCTTACCGGTGGCGGTGCCGGTGTTCGCCGGCAAGGCCGGCTCCTACAGCGTTACCACCGCCAGCCTGGTATCGACCAAAGTCGTAGGGGGTTGCCAGCATCCAGCCACTGTGTTGTATGCTTGCCGGGTCTTCAGGGCGGGGTGAAAGTCCCCACCGGCGGTAAATCGAAAGATGAGCCCGCGAGCGCCCCGGCCATGCCGGGGGTCAGCAGACCTGGTGAGATTCCAGGGCCGACGGTCATAGTCCGGATGAAAGAAGGCGTCAGGCAGGGGCCATTCGGGTGCCTCTGCGCGCGCATTTTGTTCGCCCCGAGACGTTCATCGATCATTCACGAGGAGCGTTTCATGTCCACCCCACTGCACAAGCAATTCCCCAACGTCGCCGCTGCCATCGCCGCCTACCAGGCTGGGCGCCCCGTGCTGCTGCTCGACGACAACGACCGCGAGGACGAAGCCGATATCGTCGCGGCGGCCGAAAACCTCTCGCTGCAAACCATGGCCATGATGATCCGCGATTGCAGCGGCATCGTCTGCCTGTGCCTGGACGAAGCCACCGTCGACGCCCTGGAGCTGGCACCTATGGTGCAAAACAACCAGGCCCGCCACGGCACCGGCTTCACCGTCACCATCGAAGCGGCGCAAGGCGTCAGCACCGGCGTGTCGGCCCAGGACCGCATCACCACCATCGAGGCCGCGCTGCGCTCCACCGCGCAGGAGCGCCACATCGTCAGCCCTGGCCATGTGTTCCCGCTGCGTGCCCGTGATGGCGGCGTGTTGACCCGCCGTGGCCACACCGAAGGTTCGGTCGACCTGGCACGCCTGGCCGGCCTACGCCCGGCGGCGGTGCTGTGCGAGCTGATGAACCCCGACGGCAGCATGGCCCGTGGCGAGCAGGTGGCGGTGTATGCCCGCCAGTACAACCTGCCGATGCTGACCATCGAGGAACTGGCGCGCTATCGCGAGGCGATGGTCGAGCTCGAAGCCGAGCCCGCCTGACCCGAACCCAGGCCCGTAGGAGCCCGCCTTGCTGGCGAACCAAGCACCGCGGTGCATGACACCGGCTGCGCCGGTGTTCGCCGGCAAGGCTCCTACAACGCTCAACGCAAGCCCAGCGGCCCCTTCAAGAACGCATACAACCCCGCCGCGCTCTTGCGATAGCCATCGGCCGTCAGGTGCACCAGGTCCGGGCGCGCCAGCCCGTTGGCCTGCCAGCCGGCAATCGCGCACGGCCCGCCCATGAAGGCCTGCCAATCCCAGAACAGCGCCTTGTGCTTGTGCGCCATCTGCTTCTGCACCCGGATCACCGCCGCCAACGGTTGCGGCTGACGCGCCGCGCAGGTGCGCGCCTTGCGCTGCTTGATCGAATCCGGTGGCCCGACCAGCAGGATCGCCGTGCGCGGCAAATCCTTGCGCAGCCCGCTGAGGGTGGCATCCAGCTGCGCCTGGTACAGCGCCAGGTCGAGCTTGTCGTCGAACGCCTCGTTGGTGCCATAGGCAAGGATCACCAGGTCCGGGCGCACCGCCTTGAGGCTGTCGCGCCAACCGGCCTGCCACTTGTCCACCACCTCCAGCCGCGCGCCATTGATGCCCAGCGTCGAATAGGTCACGCCGGCATGCTTCTGGCCCTGCAGGTACCAGCCGCCAAGGGCGACCCCGCGTCCCCCTTCCACGCTCAATTGCACCGGCAAGCCGAGGTTGCTGAACGCCGGGCTGAAGCGCCATTGGCCATTGCTCGCCGGCAGCATGCGGCGTTGGCCGCCATTGGCCAGCAAGGTGGCATTGCCGCTGGCCTGGTAAAGCGCCGAGATCTTGTAGCGCTGGCGATCCTCGTCACGCGCCTGCAGCAGCACGCTGGCACGGTTGGCCTGCGGCAACGACAGGTAACCGCCTAGCGGAAACTGCTGGCTCTGCTGGTTGCGCGCCGACACCAGCTGCCACTGGCGCGGCTCGCTCTTGATGATCACCCGGTCGTTGCGAATCCCCGGCACTGGCGAGGCCGGCACCAGGCCAATGCCGCCATCGCCATAGCGCGCTTGCAACAGGCGACGCAACTCGCCGCTGAACAGGTCGGCGGCGGTGTGCGAATCGCCCAGCTGAACGATGGCGACGGGGGCACGGCCGGCATTGCGCAACTTGCCGGCCAGCAGCGCAATGTTGCCGTCCTGGCCCATGGCCGGCGCGGCGACGGGCCGCGCCGCAGGCTGGGTGACCACGCTGTTGGCGCCGGTGCTGCAACCGGGCACGGCGCTGATCAGCAGGGCCAGGCCCAGCAGGTGATGCCATTGGCGCATCTTAATGTCCTGTAACGGTCAGGCCAGGGAAGCTGATCAGCGACAATACCTGTTCGGCGATCAGTTTCTGGCCGGTGATGGTGAAATGGATGCCGTCATCGACCCGCACCTTGACCCGCTTGCCTTGCGGCGTCTGGGTGGTATACGAGAAGCCGTCGTCGGTATAGCCAAGGATCGGGTTGGCCGACACATAGTGCTGGCCATACAGCGCGGTCTGCGCCTGGTACAGGCCACTGAGATAGCCCATGGCGCTGGAAAGCCGCGCCTTCTCCATGTTCGGCGGGCCGACCCAGAGCACCTGCACATCGTGCGTGCGGGCCTGTTCGAGGATCGCGTCGATGCGGGCGCGGTAGGCCGCTTCCCATTCCGGCGACTTGAAGCGCAGGAACGGCTTGCCCTTGCCCTGGGGCATGTCCCAGGGGTCGTTGGGACCGAGGAACACCACCATCAGGCGGATGTTCGGCCCGTGGTCGAGGGTCTCGGCCACGGTCTTCGGCCAGTTGAAGAAACCCGGGTAAGCGAGCCCGGTGCTCTGCTTGCTGAGGTTGACGGTGCGGATCTGGTAGCGCTTGCGCAGGCTGTTGGCCAGGTGCGGGGCGACGCCCTGCATCAGCGAATCGCCCACCAGGAACACTTCGTCGCCCGCTGCCAGGGCCGCGACGGTACCTGGCTGCAGCAGTGCCGGGGCGGCCGGCACGGGTTGCGCCACGGCTGCCGGAGCAGGCTGCGGCTGCGGGGCGGGCGCCTGATGCACCGGTTGGGGTGTGGCCGCCAGCGGTTTGGCCAGCACCGCCGGAGTCTCCAGGTTGACCGCCAGCACCGGCATCGGCTCAGGCAGTACCACGGGCGCCTGGGCCAGTTGCGCGGCCGGCTGCAGGCGCTCGAACAGGCTGTCGCGCTGCTGTTCCAAGGCCAGGGTCAACTGGGCGCCGAAGCGCCAGGCCGGCGCCTGGCCGAGCAACGGGATCTCGCAGCCCTGGTGGTATTTCTGCTGGCAGTACAGCTTGATCGAGTCCTGGTTCAGCCAGAACAGCAACGCCGTGGTCACCACGATCGCATACAACGCGCGGGCCGCGCCCACCTGCACCTGGAACAGCTGTTTGCTATCAGAAGCTTGCATAGATGAACCCCGGCACGCCCGACTGCGAAGCGAAAATCACCAACGACACGCCAACCCCGAGCGGGATCGGATACAACTGCCAGGGCAAGCGCTGGAACGCCGCGCCACTGCCACGCAGCAACGCCAGCCACTGTGGATAACTGGCCACGAACAGCACGCAGGCCAGCAGCATCAGGCCGGTGGCGCTGTTCAGCCCGGCCAGGCTCAACTCGGCGATGTCGCCAAGCATCTCGACAGCGCCGTCCAGGGTCGGGCTGCGGAAGAAGATCCAGGCGAAGGCCACGTAGTGAAAGGTCATCAGGCGCGCCAGCAAGCCGGCCCCCGGCACCCGGGCAAAACCCGGCAGCCATTGGCTGAACAGCTTGGAGAGGGCCAGGCCGACGCCATGCAGCGCGCCCCAGATGATGAAGTTGACACTCGCGCCATGCCACAGCCCCGACACCAGCATGGCCAGCAGCATGTTCAGGTTGCCGCGCCACACGCCCTTGCGGTTGCCGCCCAGCGGGATATAGACGTAGTCGCGAATGAAGCGCGACAGGCTGATATGCCAGCGCCCCCAGAATTCCTTGAGGTTGTGCGCAGCGTAGGGCGCATCGAAGTTGTCCGGCAGGCGAAAGCCCAGCAGCAAGGCGATGCCGGTCACCAGGTTGGTGTAGCCGCTGAAATTGAAATAAATGAGGAAGCTGTAGCCGTACACGCTCAGCAACACCTGCTCGGGCGTGGCGCTGCCCGGGGTGTCGAACACCGGGTCGACCCACTCGCTGCCCAGCCAGGCGCTGAGGAAGAACAGCTTGACCACCGCCATGCCGATCAACCCCAGCGCCCGCTGCGGCTCCAGCACCTGGCGCATGGCCGGTGGGCGGATCTGCGCCAGCATGGGCAGGGCGCGGTTGACCGGGCCGGCCACCAGGCTGGGGAAGAACGCCAGGTACAGGGCCAGGTCCAGCGGCGCCGCCGGCGCCAGTTCGCGGCGGTTGATCGACACCAGGTAGCTGACCGAATGGAAGGTGTAGAACGACAGGCCGATCGGCACCAGCACTTCCAGCAGCGGCAACGACACCTCGAGCCCCGCCGCCGCCAGGGCGCCCTGCACCCCGCCGACGAAGAATTCCTGGTACTTGAACAGGTAGAAGCAGCCCAGCACCAGCGCCAGCAGCAGCACACGGCTGAACCAGCGCCCCGGATAACGCCCCGCCAGCAGGCCCAGCAGGTACACCAGCAGGCTGTAGCCGAGCAGGATGTACAGTGATTGCAGGCTGAAACTGGCCACCAGGCCATAGCTGGCCGCCAGCAGCAGGGCATTCTGCAGCCGCACGCTCCAGCACAGGCTCCAGTACACAACGAAGAAAAGCGTGAAGCACAGGCCGAATTCGATCGAGAGGAAGCTCACAACGTAGTCCATTACATGACGTTGGGGAGGGCTGGCCCGCGGGCCAGAGCGCGCGGATTATGGCAGAGGGCTCTACCCCCCACAATCCGAGCGCTGCGCAGAATGCAAGACGGCTGCAGCCGAACAAGTGCAACAAAATAAGACGAATGACGCCACCCGCCAATTTGCTCCCCCTGCCCCGCTCTGCTAGTGTCGCGCCGTTCTGAACACCACCGAGACAGTCGCCATGGCCCGCAAAAAAGCCTCCATCGATTTCGAACAATCCCTCGCCGACCTGCAAGCCCTGGTCGAGCGCCTGGAGAACGGCGAGTTGTCGCTGGAAGAGTCGCTGGCCGCCTTCGAGCAAGGCATCGCCCTGACCCGCGACTGCCAGGGTGCCCTGGCCCAGGCCGAGCAGAAGGTGCAGATCCTGCTGGAGCGCGACGGCGAACTGGCCGCGCAGCCCTTCGACGCGGAGCCAGAGGCATGATCGCCGCGTACCAGGCCAGTGCCCAGGCCCGCGTCGACGCTGCCCTCGAACCGCTGTTCCAGGCCCCGTCCAAGGAACTCGAACGGCTCTACGCCGCCATGCGCTACAGCGTGATGAACGGCGGCAAGCGCGTGCGCCCGCTGCTGGCCTACGCCGCCTGCGAAGCCTTTGGCGTCGCGGCCGCGCAGGCCAACGGCGCAGCCTGCGCGGTAGAGCTGATCCACGCCTACTCGCTGGTGCATGACGACCTGCCGGCCATGGACGACGACGACCTGCGCCGCGGCCTGCCGACCACCCACAAGGCCTTCGACGAAGCCTGCGCGATCCTGGCCGGCGACGGCTTGCAGAGCCTGGCCTTCAGCGCCCTGCTCGACCCGCAGCTGAGCCCGCAGGCCGATGCCATCCGCCTGCAGATGGTCCAGGCCCTGGCCAAGGCCGCCGGCCCCGCCGGCATGGTCGGCGGCCAGGCCATCGACCTGGGCTCGGTGGGGGTCAAGCTCGACCAACAGGCCCTGGAGTACATGCACCGGCACAAGACCGGCGCGCTGATCGAAGCCAGCGTGCGCCTCGGCGCCCTGGCCAGCGCCCGCGCCAGCCAGGCCCAGCTCGAGGCCCTGCAGACTTATGCACAGGCCATCGGCCTGGCTTTCCAGGTGCAGGACGACATTCTCGACGTCGAGAGCGACACCGCCACCCTGGGCAAGCGCCAGGGCGCCGACATCGCCCGCGACAAGCCGACCTACCCGGCGCTGCTTGGGCTGGAAGCGGCCAAGGCCTACGCCCTGGAGCTGCGCGACCAGGCCCTGGGCGCGCTGCAAGGTTTCGACGACAACGCCGAGCCACTGCGGGCGCTGGCCCGCTACATCGTCGAGCGCCGCCACTAAGACCTGACACATCCCCTGTAGGCGCGGCCTTGTGTCGCGATAGGGCTGCGTAGCGGCCCCAGGATTTCAGCGTTGACACAATGATTGCCGGGGCCGCTGTGCGGCCCTTTCGCGACACAAGGCCGCTCCTACAGGATCCGTGTCGCATTGAGCTTTCTGCACACCCGTCCAAATGGGCAGCTTTTCCCACAATGGGGTAAACTGCCGCGTCTTCACACCTATAACGACACGCCTGATGCCCACGACGTTTCAAGAGATCCCCCGCGAACGCCCGGTCACGCCGTTGCTGGACCGCGCCGACACGCCCGCCGGCCTGCGCCGGCTGGCCGAAGCCGACCTGGAGACCCTGGCCGACGAGCTGCGCCAGGAGCTGCTCTATACCGTTGGTCAGACCGGTGGGCATTTTGGTGCTGGCCTGGGCGTCATCGAGCTGACGATCGCCCTGCACTACGTCTTCGATACCCCGGATGATCGGCTGGTGTGGGACGTCGGCCACCAGGCCTACCCGCACAAGATCCTCACCGGGCGCCGTGAGCGCATGCTCAGCCTGCGCCAGAAAGACGGCATCGCTGCCTTCCCGCGCCGCAGCGAGAGCGAGTACGACACCTTCGGCGTCGGCCATTCCAGCACCTCGATCAGCGCCGCCCTGGGCATGGCCATCGCCGCCCGCCTGCAAAACGACCCGCGCAAATCCATCGCGGTGATCGGCGACGGCGCACTGACCGCCGGCATGGCCTTCGAAGCGCTGAACCACGCGCAGGAAGTGGACGCCGACATGCTGGTGATCCTCAACGACAACGACATGTCGATTTCGCGCAACGTCGGCGGCCTGTCCAACTACCTGGCCAAGATCCTCTCCAGCCGCACCTACGCCAGCATGCGCGAGGGCAGCAAGAAGGTCCTGTCGCGCCTGCCCGGTGCCTGGGAAATCGCCCGCCGCACCGAGGAATACGCCAAGGGTATGCTGGTTCCCGGCACCCTGTTCGAGGAGCTGGGCTGGAACTACATCGGCCCGATCGACGGCCACGACCTGCCGACCCTGATCGCCACCCTGCGCAACATGCGCGACCTCAAGGGCCCGCAGTTCCTGCACGTGGTGACCAAGAAGGGCAAGGGCTTCGCCCCGGCCGAGATCGACCCGATCGGCTACCACGCCATCACCAAGCTGGAACCGGCCGACAAGCCGGTCGCGCCAAAAAAGCCCAGCGGGCCGAAGTACGCCTCGGTGTTCGGCCAATGGCTGTGCGACATGGCCGCCGCCGACAACCGCCTGGTGGGCATCACCCCGGCGATGAAGGAAGGCTCGGACCTGATCGACTTCAGCGAACGCTACCCCGAGCGCTACTTCGACGTGGCCATTGCCGAGCAGCACGCGGTGACCCTGGCCGCAGGCATGGCCTGCGAAGGCGCCAAGCCGGTGGTGGCGATCTACTCCACCTTCCTGCAGCGCGCCTATGACCAACTGATCCACGACGTCGCGGTGCAGGACCTCGACGTGCTGTTCGCCATCGACCGCGCCGGCCTGGTTGGCGAGGACGGCCCGACCCACGCCGGGGCCTACGACCTGTCGTACCTGCGCTGCATCCCCGGCATGCTGGTGATGACCCCGAGCGACGAGAACGAGCTGCGCAAGATGCTCAGCACCGGCCACCACTACAAGGGCCCGGCGGCAGTGCGCTACCCGCGCGGCACTGGCCCCAACGCGCCGATCAGCGGCGACCTGGAGCCCCTGGAGATCGGCAAGGGCGTGCTCCGCCGCCAAGGCAGCAAGGTCGCCCTGCTGGTGTTCGGCGTGCAGTTGGCCGAAGCCCTGCAAGTGGCCGAGAAGCTCGACGCCACGGTGGTCGACATGCGTTTCGTCAAACCGCTCGACGAGGCCCTGATCCTCGAAGTCGCCGCCGGCCATGAACTGCTGGTGACCATCGAAGAGAACGCCGTCATGGGCGGCGCCGGCGCGGCCGTGGGCGAGTTCCTGGCGCGCGAGGCAGTGCTCAAGCCGTTGCTGCACCTGGGGCTGCCGGACATCTACGTCGAGCACGCCAAGCCTGCGCAGATGCTCGCCGAGTGCGGGCTGGATGCGGCCGGGATCGAAGCCTCGGTCAAGGCCCGCATGGCCAAGCTCGGTCTGTAAATCTGCGGCCGCCATGCGGCCCATCGCCGGCAAAGCCGGCTCCTACAGGGATATGCGCGGTATCTGTAGGAGCCGGCTTTGCCGGCGAACACAATCGAACGCCCGATGAAGATTCCAACCCTCACCACCCTGCTCTGCCTGCCCGCCGCCGCGCTGGCTGGCGAACCCTCCCGCGACGACGCCCTCAAGCTCCCCGACGTGCTGATCAGCGCCAGCCGCCAGGTCGAGTCGCGCACCGCCACCAGCGCCGCCAACACGGTGTTCACCCGCGCCGACATCGACCGCCTGCAACCAAGCGGCGTCACCGACCTGCTGGCCCGCGTCCCCGGCGTGCAAGTGGCCCCGAGCGGTGGCCGCGGCAGCCTGCCCGGCATCTTCATCCGTGGCACCAAGGCCGCCCAGACCCTGGTGCTGGTGGACGGCGTGCGTATCGCCAATGCCACCTCCGGCGACAGCGGCCTGCAGTTCCTCGACGTCGACCAGATCGAACGGGTGGAAGTACTGCGTGGTTCGCGCTCGGCGGTGTACGGCAGCGATGCCATCGGTGGGGTGATCCAGATCTTCACCCGCCGCGGCACTGGCCAGGGCTTGCAACCGCGCCTGCGCCTGGCCGCCGGTAGCCAGCAGACCTGGCAACGCAGCCTGGGGCTGTCCGGTGGCAATGGCGCGACCCGTTTCAACCTTGGCGCGAGCCTGGACGAGACCGCTGGCATCGACTCGACCCGGGCGTCTTACCCCAGCGACGGCGACCATGACGCCTACCGCAACCGCGCGCTGAACCTGAGCCTGAGCCATGCCTTCAATGAACGCTTCGAGGCCGGGTTGAACCTGCTCGACAGCCGTGGCCGTCGTGAGTTCGACGAGCCTCGTGGCAGCAGCCCCCAGCAACCCTACTCGAACTACGCTGTCAGCAGCCTGGGCACTTACCTCGACGCCCAACTCGCCGAGCAGTGGCATTCGCGACTGGAGGTGGCCCACAGCGAGAACCGCGACGACAGCCGTGACAAGCTCACGCGGCAAAGCTCGCCATTCAACACCTACCGCGACCAGGCCAGCTGGCAGAACGACCTGGCCCTGGATGACGCTAACAACCTGGCGCTGGGGGGCGAGTGGTATGAGGATCGGGTGCACGCAAGCACCGACTTCAACGAGGACAGCCGCTGGAATCGCGCGGTGTTCGCCCAGCATCGCTTCCAGGGCGAGCACTTCTCGACCGAGCTTGGCGTGCGCCACGACAAGAACCAGCAGTTCGGCGGCCAGACCACCTGGAGCGGCAGCCTGACCCTGCCGCTAGACACCCGCAATGACTTGCTGCTGTCCTACAGCGAGGGCTTTCGTGCCCCGACATTCAACGACCTCTACTACCCCAACTTCAGCAACCCCGACCTCAAGCCGGAGCACGCCAAGTCCTATGAAGTGCAATGGCGCAGCCAGCTGACCGACAGCAGCCGCCTGGAAACCTCGCTCTATCGCACCGACTTGCGAAATGCCATCAGCTACGACACAGAGGCCAACAACATGGGCAATGTCGCCCAGGCCCGTATCAATGGCTTCGAGATGGCGCTGGCCCAGCAATGGGGCGCCTGGACCTCTGAACTGGGGTTGGCGTTGATCGACCCGCGTGACAAAAAAAGCGGTCACACCCTTGCCCGGCGTGCACGCCGCACCCTGAGCCTGGATATCGACCGTCAATTCGAGCGTTTCAATGTCGGTGCCAGTTGGCAGGCCGTTAGCGGCAGCTACAACGACGAAACCAACAATGCCCCCATCGCTGGTTACGGGCTACTGGGCATTCGCGGCGGCTGGGCGGCCAGCAGCGAACTGAAGCTCGACCTGAAGCTCGACAACCTGTTGGACCAGCGCTACAGCCGCACCCTCTACAGCTACCAGGGCAGCAACCACGGCTACCGCGAGGAAGGTCGCACCTGGCTGCTGAGCCTCACCTGGACACCGGCGCTTTAGCCGCGAGCAATTCGCACAGGCGGGCGGTGGCCTCGATCATCTGCCCGCTGGGCCGCTCCAGGCCCTTGTCCGGCACGACCAGCAATCCCCCGTTCACCACGGCACTGAGCTGTCGCCAGCGCCGCCAACTGGCCAATTGCGCCGCGTCAGCGGCCAGGATCACCTCGGGATCGCGCAGCAGCACCGACTCGACACTCACCTGCGGCGCCGGCTGGGCCAGGTCATCGAATACGTTGCGCGCGCCGCAGACGCGCAGGGCATCGCTGACCACCTGGCGCCCGCCGAGGGTATACAGCGGCTGGTCCCAGACCTGATAGAACACCCGCAGCGGCACCTCCCGCCGGTAGCGCTCGCGCAGCCCTTGCAGGCGCTGGCGCAAGGCGGCCGTGTACACCCGCCCCTGTTCGGCGCGCCCCAGGCGCTGGGCGATGGCATCGATCTGCGCGAGCAACTGGTCGAGGTCAGCCGGCTCGCCACTGAAGGTCGCGATGCCCAGGCGCCGCAACTGCTCGCGCTGGGCCGGCGCCACGCTGCCGGGCCATAGCAGCAACAGCTCGGGCTTGAGGCTGAGCAGGCGCTCCATGTCGAGCTGGCCTTGGCGCCCGACCGACGGCAGCGCCGACAACGCCGCGGGGCGCTCCCCCCCGTCGAGCAGGCCCACCAGCAGGTCGCCGGCGTCCAGTTCGAGGACGATCTCGGTCATCGATGGCGCCAGGCTGATCACCCGCGGGCCCGCCTCGGCCAGCGCCGCGAAGCCCAGCAGGATGGCGCCGAGAAACGCCCGCATCAGCCGAGCTGGCGCGGCAGGCGATAGAGGTACAGCAGCACCAGGGTGGACAGTGCCAGGAGTATCTGTGGCACTGCCTCCAGCCCGACCAGCACCGACAGCGCGGCGACCCAGGCCGGGAAGCAGGCGAACAGCATGGCCAGGCGCCGCACCCGTGCCAGCTCGATCCAGGCCGCAGGCTCCTCGGCGCTACCCAGGGCCTTGTCGGTGGCGATCAGCGCCCGCTTGTAGGCACTGAAGCGCGGCAAGCTGAGGAACATGCTGGCGGCGCCGGCGATGAACAGCGGCATGGCCAGCACCGGAATCAACGCGGCACTGGCGCCGAAGGCCCAGGCCATCACCGGCAGCGGCACCAGGCCCACCGCCAGGTATTGCCACCAGGCCAGGGCCAGCCGGCGTTTCACCTCGCCGCGGGTCACGCCTGGGGGACCTCGCCCTGGTGCTTGTTGCCCATCATGTGGCCGAGCTTGTCGGCCTTGGTGGCCAGGTACAGGCGGTTGTGCGGGTTATGCCCGGTGTGCAGCGGCACGCGTTCGGCGACCTGGATGTGCATGTCGGTCAGCGCCTTGACCTTGCGCGGGTTGTTGGTCATCAGCCGCAGCGAGGTGACCCCCAGGTGTTCGAGCATCGGCAGGCACATGGCGTAGTCGCGCTGGTCGGCGGCGAAGCCCAGGCGCTCGTTGGCCTCGACGGTATCGGCACCGCCGTCCTGCAGTTCATAGGCGCGGATCTTGTTCAACAAGCCGATGCCGCGGCCTTCCTGGCGCAGGTACAGCAGCACGCCGCGGCCTTCGCGGGCGATGGCCTGCAGCGCGGCCTCCAGTTGCGAGCCGCAGTCGCAGCGCTGGCTGAACAGGGCGTCACCGGTCAGGCACTCGGAATGCAGGCGCCCCAGCACCGGTTCGCCGTCGGCGATATCACCCAGGCTGAGCACCACGTGCTCGCGGCCAGTGGCTTCGTCGAGGAAGCCATGCATGGTGAAGGTCGCAAAGGGGGTAGGGAGTTTGGAGGCGGCAACAAAGACGACGGGCACGTTGTGCTCCTGGAAGTAGGAATATTCAGATCGGCCGATTGTATCAGCAGCCCGGCACAGGTGCGCAGGCTGAATATCGCGGCTTAAGATCGAAAAGTTCGATGCTTATGGAGCTGCGACCAAACTCTGTGGGAGCGGCCTTGTGTCGCGATGGGCCGCAAAGCGGCCCCGAAACTCAGAGAGAAGTCAGCCATGGCTGGGGCCGCTACGCGGCCCATCGCGACACAAGGCCGCTCCTAAAAGGCCAGCGACAAGCCTCAATGCGGCTGGCTATCCACCGTGAACGGATAGGGCTGCTTCCAACGCTCGAAGATCGGCTTCAGCTCACCGCTGCGCACCAGTTGCGTCATGCGCCGGTCGAACAGGTCGCGCAGGGCCTGGCCCTGCTCGCTGCGGGTGAACGCCAGGTACAACGGCAGCTCGGCGACGTGGGTCCGGCGCAAGCGCTTGGGGTCGGGCGCCTGGCCCAGGACATAGTCGACCTCGGCGAGCGCGTCGATATAGAAATCGACCCGGTCATGCTCGAGCATCGCCAGGATTCCCTCGCGGCGCTGGATCTCGCGAAAGTTATGGATATTGGGCAGGTAGCTGGCGTAGTCGTAGCCGCGCACCCAGGCCAGGCGGTATTGGCCGAGGGTCTCGAGCGTGGGCAGCGGCTTGTCGACCAAGCCCAGGGCATAGATATGGTCCTGGTCGAAGTGCCATTGCGGATACAGGTTGTCGGCGTTCTCCTGCATGTAAGAACCAACCCAGGCATCCGCCTCGCCACGCTTCACCAGCCCGACTGCGCGGCTGTAGGGCGCGCTCTGCGCCACGACCTTGACCCCGGCCGGCTCGAACACCTTGCGCAACACATCCCAGGCCAGCCCGGTGCCGTCGGCGTTGGTGTAGTCGATCCAGGCCTCGCTGACCAGGCGCACCTGCGTCGGCGCCTCCTGGGCCATCACGCCCGGGCCTGCAAGCAACAGCACCCCTGCCAGTAGTACAGCCCTCAGGCCCATGGCAACGCTCCCTGTGTCAGGCCACCGCCCACACCAGCACCTGCATGCCCAGCCAGGCGAACACGCCGGCCAGGATATCGTCGAGCATGATGCCGAAGCCACCATGCACATGGCGGTCGACCCAGCGGATCGGCCAGGGCTTGAGGATGTCGAAGAAGCGGAACATCAGGAACCCCGCCAACAGCCACTGCCAACCCTCCGGCACCAGCCACAGGGTGATCCACATGCCGACGATCTCGTCCCAGACGATGCCCTCATGATCGTGCACGCGCAGGTCGTTCGCCACCTTGCCGCACAGCCAGACGCCGAACAGCATGCTGATGCCCAGCAGCAGCCAATAGCCCCAGTCGGGCAGCATCTGCCACAGCGGGATGAACGGCAGCGCCACCAGCGAGCCCCAGGTGCCCGGGGCCTTGGGCAAGGTGCCGGAGCCGAAGCCGAAGGCGATGAAGTGCCACGGGTTGCGCCAGACCGAAGGCGGAACGAACTCCGCAGGCACCTGGTTGGGGTGGTCGGTCACGGTGTCTCCCTAAAATGTTGATAGCCCCGTTGGCGGGGAGTGATGTCCTGGCCCTGGCTGTCGCGCAAGGTTACGCCCTGGCCTTCGAGGACGCGGCCGATGACGTGCACGGTCATGGCGCTGCGCACCAGGTCCGGTATCGCGGCCAAGGTGTCGGCGGCGATGGTGAAGGCCAGCACGTAGTCGTCACCGCCACTGAGCGCCGCCTGCCGCGCGCCCTCCAGGCCGAGGAAGGCCTGTAGTTCAGATGACACTGGCACCTGCTCCAGGTTCACCTCGAGGGCGACGCCGGAAGCCTTGGCGATATGCCCGCAGTCGGCCAGCAGGCCGTCGGAGATGTCCAGCGCCGCACTGGCGCGACCACGCAGGCTCTGACCCAGGTTCAACTGGGGCAGCGGCGACCAGTAGTGCGCCAGCAGTGGCCCGGCGACCGGCTCCGGCGCCGCGCGCTCACCCAGCACCAGCGGCAGCGCCCCGGCGGCATTGCCCAGGCAGCCGCCGACGCACAGCAGCTCGCCCGGTTGCGCCCCGCTGCGGCGCAGGGCCTGGCCAACAGGCACCCGGCCGAACACTGTCACGGTGATGCTCAAAGGACCGCGCGTGGTGTCGCCACCGATCAGCGTCATGCGGCATCGGTGGGCCATGCGGCCAAGGCCGTCGGCAAAGGCGGCGAGCCAGTGCGGGCCAACCTCGGGCAGGGTCAGCGCCAAGGTGAAGCCGATAGCGCTAGCGCCCATCGCCGCCAGGTCGCTGGCCGCCACGGCCAGCGAGCGCTGGCCCAGCAGCAGCGGGTCACAGACGGCGGGAAAATGCACACCGGCCACGAGGGTGTCGGTGGAAATCGCCAGCTGCTCGCCGGCGGCAAGGTCCAGCAGCGCGCAGTCGTCACCGATGCCCAGGGCCACGCCCTCGCCGCCCTGCGCACAGGGCGCGGCGGCGAAGTAATGACGGATCAGCTCGAACTCACCCATGGCTGGTCAGCGCTGGGATCAGCGCTTGTTCGCCTTGACTTCCGCTTCACGCAGGCGCGGCGCCAGCTTGTCCAGCACGCCGTTGACGAACTTGTGCCCGTCGGTGGCGCCGAAGACCTTCGCCAGTTCCACACCTTCGTTGATGACGACGCGGTACGGCACGTCGGCGCGCATCATGAATTCCCAGGCCGACAGGCGCAGCACGGACAGCTCGACCGGGTCGAGTTCTTCCAGCGGGGTGTCCAGGCAGGGCTTGAGCGCTTCGTCGATCTCGACCTTCTTCGCCGGGACCCCGTGCAGGATCTCGCGGAAGTAGGCACCGTCCACGTCGGAGAAATCGTTATCGACCCGGAACTGCGCTTCCACTTCGTTCAGCGAGTGCTTGGCCATGTGCCACTGATACAGCGCCTGCGTGGCGAGCTTGCGGGCTTCGCGACGCTTGGCGCTCTTCGACGGCTTGCCGGCATCCGCAGGTTTTGGATCGCGCGGGTTGAAACGATCGCTTTCGTCGCTAATCACTTGGCCTCCAACTGCGCCAGCAGGCTGACCATTTCCAGGGCGGACAGGGCAGCTTCACCGCCTTTGTTGCCAGCCTTGGTGCCGGAACGCTCGATGGCTTGCTCGATGGAGTCGACGGTCAGCACGCCGAAGGCCACCGGTACACCGAACTCCATGGACACCTGGGCCAGGCCCTTGGTGCATTCGCCCGCGACGTATTCGAAGTGCGGGGTACCGCCACGGATCACGGCGCCCAGGGCGATGATCGCGTTGTACTCGCCTTGCTGGGCGACCTTCTGTGCCACCAGCGGGATTTCGAACGCGCCCGGGGCACGGATGATGGTGATGTCGCTTTCGCTGACACCGTGGCGTACCAGGGTATCAACGGCGCCGCTTACCAGGCTTTCGACGACGAAGCTGTTGAAGCGGCCAACCACCAAAGCATAGCGACCTTTGGGGGCGATGAAGGTACCTTCGATGGTCTTCAGGGTCATTCCGATGTTCTCATCTTCAAGAGCGAGGCCGCGCTGCGGCGGCCTCGGGAGGGTTTGGACTCGAGCGGGAGGGCGATCAGGCCGCCTCAAGTCACTCGGAGGGCACGTATTCTACAACTTCCAGATCGAATCCGGATATCGCATTGAACTTCATTGGCGAACTCATCAGGCGCATCTTGCGCACACCGAGGTCGCGCAGGATCTGCGAACCGGCGCCGACCGTGCTGTAGGTGGTCGGTGCCTTGGTCGGCGCATCGCCCGCGCTTTCGCGGATGTGCGCCAGCAGCACGTCGCCGTCCAGCGGGTGGCCCAGCAGCAGCACCACGCCGCTGCCGGCCTCGGCCACGGCGCTCATCGCCGCACGCAGGCTCCAGCGGCCCGGCTGCTTGACCATCAGCAGGTCGCGCAGCGGATCCATGTTGTGCACACGCACCAGGGTCGGCTCCTCGGCGCAGATCTTGCCCAGGGTCAGGGCCATGTGCACGTCGCCTTCCACCGCGTCGCGGTAGGTGACCAGGTTGAACTGGCCCAGCTCGCTGTCCAGCGGTTGCTCGGAGACGCGCTGCACGGTGCGCTCGTGGATCATGCGGTAGTGAATAAGGTCGGCGATGGTGCCGATCTTCAGGTTGTGCTCGGCGGCGAACACTTCCAGCTCGGCACGGCGCGACATGGTGCCGTCGTCGTTCATCACCTCGCAGATCACCCCGCTCGGCTCGAAGCCGGCCATGCGCGCCAGGTCGCAGGCCGCCTCGGTGTGGCCAGCGCGGGCCAGGGTGCCGCCGGGCTGGGCCATCAGCGGGAAGATATGGCCAGGGCTGACGATATCGTCGGCCTTGGCGTCCTTGGCCGCGGCGGCCTGCACGGTGCGTGCGCGGTCAGCGGCGGAGATGCCGGTGGTGACGCCTTCGGCAGCTTCGATCGACACGGTGAACTTGGTGCCGAAGCCCGAGCCGTTGCGCGGGGCCATCAGCGGCAGCTTGAGGGTTTCGCAGCGCTCGCGGGTCATCGGCATGCAGATCAGGCCACGGCCATGCTTGGCCATGAAGTTGATGTGCTCGGCCTGGCAACACTCGGCGGCCATGATGATGTCGCCTTCATTCTCACGGTCCTCGTCGTCCATGAGGATGACCATTTTGCCCTGGCGGATATCTTCGACCAGTTCTTCGATGCTGTTGAGCGCCACGCGGCACCCCCTTCTCAATCAGGATTTCAAGAAGCCGTTGGCGGCCAGGAAGCTTTCGGTGATGCCACTGCCCTTGCTCGGTTCGGCGGCCTTGTCGCCCAGCAGCAGGCGCTCCAGGTAACGGGCCAGCAGGTCGACCTCAAGGTTTACCCGACGCCCGGGGCGGTAGTCGGCCATGATGGTTTCGGACAGGGTGTGCGGGACGATGGTCAGCTCGAACTCGGCGCCGTCGACCTCGTTGACCGTCAGGCTGGTGCCGTCGACGGTGATCGAACCCTTGTGGGCGATGTACTTGGCCAGCTCTTTCGGCGCACGCACCCGGAACTGGATGGCGCGGGCGTTATCGGCACGCGAGACGATCTCGCCGACACCGTCGACGTGGCCGCTGACCAGGTGGCCGCCCAGGCGGGTAGTCGGGGTCAGGGCCTTTTCCAGGTTGACCCGGCTGCCGCTCTTGAGGTCGACCATCGCGGTGCGCTTGAGGGTCTCGACGCTGACATCGGCCCAGAAGCCATTGCCAGGCAGCTCGACGGCGGTCAGGCACACGCCGTTGACGGCGATGCTGTCGCCGAGCTTGACGTCGCCCAGGTCGAGCTTGCCGGTTTCGACGTAGACGCGCACGTCACCGCCCTTGGGGGTGAGGCTGCGGATGGTGCCGATGGATTCGATGATGCCGGTGAACATGGTGTTCTCCTCAAGTACGGGCTGCGCCGCGGTCTGTACGGCGCAAGCCAGGCATTATACGCCGCTGGCCGGCAGGGGGATGGCAGTGACCCGCCAGTCATCGCCGACCGCGCGCATTTCGGTGATTTTCAGCCGCGGCGCCTCGCTCATCTTCGCCAGCGGCCAGTCCAGCAGCGGGCGTGCCGCGGAGCCGAGGAAGGTGCCGGCGACGAACAGCTGGTACTCGTCGACCAGGCCCAGGCGGGCGAACGCGCCCACCAGGCCGGCACCGGCCTCCAGCAGGATTTCGTTGACGCCGCGTGCGGCCAGGGCGTGCAGCAAGGCCGACAGGTCGACGCGGCCGTCGTTCCCCGGCAGGTTGAGCAGCTCGTGACCGGCGGCGGCATAGCGCGGATCATCGCCCGCGGCGCTGACCACCAACGCCGGGCCGGCCTGGAAAAACGCCGCATCCAGCGGCAGGCGCAGACGCCCGTCGACCAGCACGCGCAGTGGCGGGCGCGCCACGGCCAGGGCGGTGAGCTCATCATCCAGGCCCAGTTCCGCGCCACGCACGGTCATCCGCGCGTTGTCGCACAGCACGCTCTCGGCGCTGGTCAGCACCACGCTGGAACGGGCACGCAAGCGCTGCACCGCGGCCCGCGCCGCCGGGCCGGTGATCCACTGGCTCTCGCCGCTGGCCATGGCGGTGCGCCCATCCAGGCTCATGGCCAGCTTGGCCCGCACGAACGGCAAACCATGCTCCATGCGCTTGAGAAAACCGGGGTTGAGCGCGCGGGCCTCGGCCTCGAGCACGCCGCTGGCCACCGCGATGCCGGCCTCGCGCAGGCGCTGCAGGCCATTACCGGCCACTTGCGGGTTAGGGTCCTGCATGGCGGCCACCACCCGGTCCACGCCGGCCTTGACCAGCGCCTCGGCGCACGGCGGCGTGCGGCCATGGTGGCTGCACGGCTCGAGGGTCACGTAGGCGCAGGCGCCACGGGCGCGCTCGCCGGCCTGGCGCAACGCATGCACCTCGGCGTGCGGTTCGCCGGCGCGTACATGCCAGCCCTCGCCAACCACCTCGCCGTCGCGCACGATCACACAGCCTACGCGCGGGTTGGGGTGGGTGCTGTAGAGGCCCTTGCGGGCCAGTTCCACGGCCCGGGCCATGTAGTGGGCGTCGAGAATGGCTTGGCTGGACATGCTTACTCTTTGGCTGGCTCGCGGGCCAGGCGGTCGATTTCTTCGCGGAATTCGTCGAGGTCCTGGAAGCGCCGGTAGACCGAGGCGAAACGAATATAGGCGACTTCGTCGAGCTTGCGCAGCTCGGCCATCACCATCTCGCCGACCACCAGCGACTTGACCTCGCGCTCGCCGGTGGCGCGCAGGCGGCTCTTGATATGCGCCAACGCCGCTTCCAGGCGCTCGACGCTGACCGGGCGCTTTTCCAGCGCGCGCTGCATGCCGGCACGCAGCTTGTCTTCGTCGAAGGGCTGGCGGGTGCCGTCCTGCTTGATCAGGCGGGGCAGGACCAGTTCGGCGGTTTCGAATGTGGTGAAGCGCTCGCCGCAGGCGACGCACTCACGGCGGCGACGCACCTGTTCGCCCTCGGCGACCAGGCGCGAGTCGATGACCTTGGTGTCGTTGGCACCGCAAAAGGGACAGTGCATGGTGGCAGGCAACAAAAAAAGGGAGGGCCATGGTAGCGCATTGCACTGGCAAGACAAGCCAAAGGGGTTACCATCCATGCAAATCTGCCCGTGAAGGATCATCCCATGCACTATCGAGCGCTCGTCGTGCTGTGCTGCGCCGCCCTGCTCGCCGCCTGCGGCAGCGACCGGCCCAAGCCCGAACAGGCCCCGGCGCCGCCACCGGCCAAGGTGGCGAAGAAAGCCCAGCCGCTGGGGCCACTACCGGCCTACCAGCGCGAGCTCAGCGGCACCCTGATGGATATTCCCGCCGGCGCCGACGTGGAACTGGCCCTGCTGGTCATCGATGAGCGCGGCCGCCCGCAGCGCCTGCTGGCCAGCAGCAACCTGACCGGCACCGGCCAGGCCCTGCCCTACCAATTGCGCTTCAACCCCGAGGCCTTCCCGGCCGGTGCCCGTGTCGAGCTGCGCGGCCGCGCCAGCCGCTCCGGCCAGTTGATCCTGCACCTGCAACCGGTACGCATTGCCCAGGCACAGACCCAGGCCACCGGCCCACTGCGCTTCGAACAGGCCCCATAAATGACGCCACACGCCCTGCAGCAGGCCCTCAGCGGCCTGATCGGCGAAGCGCGGCTGGTGGTCAGCGACCTGCCCGGCTGCGCGCTGAAGCTCTGGCTGATCGACGACCAGAACATGGACCGCGCCTTCAGCAGCGAGGAAACCCGGCGCATCCTTGAAGAGCCGCCCTACTGGAGCTTCTGCTGGGCCAGCGGCCTGGCCATGGCCCGCTACCTGGCCGAACGGCCGGCGTGGGTGCGCGGCAAGCGGGTGCTGGATTTCGGCGCTGGCTCCGGCATCGCCGGGATCGCCGCTGCCCAGGCAGGTGCGCTGGAGGTGGTGGCCTGCGACCTCGACCCGCTGGCCCTGGACGCCTGTCGGGCCAATGCCGCGCTCAACGGCGTCGAGCTGAGCTACAGCAGCGATTTTTTCGCCGAGGCCGACCGCTTCGACCTGGTCCTGGTCGCCGACGTCCTGTACGACCGCGCCAACCTGCCGCTGCTGGACCAGTTCCTCAGCCGCGCGCGCCAGGCGCTGGTCGCCGACTCGCGGGTCCGCGACTTCAACCATCCGCTGTACCGCCCGCTCGGGGTGCTCGAGGCGCTGACCTTGCCGGACCTGGCCGAGCCGCACGAATTCCGCCGGGTCAGCCTGTACCACGCCAGCCGCGAGCCTTTATAGTGGTGGCATTCACGGATTTGCGAGAGTCACGATGAGCCAAGCTCCTGATAACACAAGCCTACCGTTTATCTTCGATGCCACCGACGCCACCTTCCAGCAACTGGTCATCGAGAACTCCTTCCACAAGCCGGTGCTGGTGGACTTCTGGGCCGAGTGGTGCGCGCCGTGCAAGGCGCTGATGCCGCTGCTGGCGAAGATTACCGAGGGCTACCAGGGCGAATTGCTGCTGGCCAAGGTCAACTGCGATGTCGAGCAGCAGGTCGTCGCCCAGTTCGGCATCCGCAGCCTGCCGACCGTGGTGCTGTTCAAGGATGGCCAGCCGGTCGACGGTTTTGCCGGCGCGCAACCCGAGTCGGCCATTCGCGCCATGCTCGAACCCCATGTACAGATGCCCGCAGCCCCTGTCGCCGCGCCGTTGGAGCAGGCCAAGGCACTGTTCGCCGAAAGCCGTTTCAGCGAGGCCGAGGCGCTGCTGCAGGTGCTGCTGGGTGAAGACAACAGCAATGCCGAGGCGCTGATCCTCTACGCCCGCTGCCTGGCCGAACGTGGCGAACTGGGCGAGGCCCAGGTGGTGCTGGACGCGGTCAAGACCGATGAGCACAAGGCCGCCCTGGCCGGCGCCAAGGCCCAGCTGACCTTCCTGCGCCAGGCTACCACGCTGCCGGAGGCTGCCGAGCTGAAGAGCCGCCTGGCGCAGAACCCGCAGGACGACGAAGCGGCCTACCAGCTGTGCATCCAGCAGTTGGCGCGCCAGCAGTACGAAGCGGCGCTGGATGGGCTGCTGAAGCTGTTCCAGCGCAATCGCGGCTATGAGAATGGGCTGGCGCAAAAAGCCTTGCTGCAGGTGTTCGAACTGCTGGGCAACGAGCATCCGCTGGTCGGCGTGTACCGTCGCAAGCTCTCAGCAGCGATGTTCTGAGATAGACCGCTGTTCGCCAGCAAGGCTGGCTACAGGCATCACGCCGCCCGCATGATGGGTGCATGCACTGTAGGAGCCAGCCTTGCTGGCCAATGGCAGCAACACGGCGGTCACCCCACCCAGTGATACACCGGCGCATCCGCGCCACTTTCCACCTTCACCTCACTGCTGTGGCGCAAGCGCACCAGCAATCGCTTGCCTGCCGCGACACTGCCAGCCAGCCCTTCCAGGCGCTCCAGCAACTCCGGCCCGCCCATCTGCCCCGCCTGGCGCAGCACCTCGCGCGCGGCCAGCCACTGCCCGTCATCCTGGCGCGGCGCTAGACCTGCGCTGGCCTGAACGGCCTCGACCACGGCAGGCGCTTCCAGGCGACGTCCCAGCTGCGCCCACTCTTCAGGCGCCAGCTCGATGGTCAAGTCCACCGGCCAGTCACCGATCTGTCCACGAATTCTCACGCTGCCTTCCTCGATCCTGAGCTTGAATGCAGCCATGCTCCCACGAACATGAAACCTGTGCCAGGCAGGCTGGCGAGACAAATAAAAGTTGTTATAACATTACCAAATCATTCCAAGCCGCCCCTGGAGCCGTCCATGCGTCGTCTGTTGCTCGCCTTGCCCTTCGCCCTGTTGCCCCTGGCCGTGGCCCATGCCCACGACGACCATGATCACGACCATGCCCATGGCACCCTCGGCGCCCATGAGCACGGCGTGGCCAAACTCAACGCGGTGCTCGACGGCAACACCCTGGAGCTGGCGCTGGACAGCCCCGCGATGAACCTGGTCGGCTTCGAGCACACCCCCAGCAGCGACGCCGACAAGGCCAAGGTCGCCGCCGCCCGCCAGCAACTGGAACAACCGCTGAAACTGTTCGGCCTGGCCCCAGCCGCCGCCTGCAAGGACGACGCCCAGGAGCTGCAAAGCCCGCTGTTCGAAGCCTCCGAGCAACACGGCCACAGCCACGCCGACATCAACGCGCATTACCAGTTGGCCTGCGCGGCCCCGGCCAAACTCTCCCAAATTGACCTTGGCCCCTTGTTCAAGGCCTTCCCGCAAACCCAGAAGATCATCGTGCAGTTGATCGGCCCGAACGGCCAGAAAGGCGTGGAGGCGACGCCCGCCAAGGCCGTGGTCGCGTTCTGAATGGGCCAGCCGCTGATCGAACTGCGTGATCTGCTGTTCGCCTGGCCCGGCCAGGCGCCGCTGCTGGATATCCCGGCGTTGCGCCTGGAGGCTGGCGAGGCGCTGTTCCTCAAGGGCCCCAGCGGCAGCGGCAAGACCACCTTGCTGGGCCTGCTCGGCGGGGTCAACCGCCCAGGCCAGGGCAGCATCGAGCTGCTCGGCCAGGACTTGGCGAGCCTGGGCCAGGGTGCCCGCGATCGTTTCCGCGTCGATCACACCGGCTACATCTTCCAGCAGTTCAACCTGCTGCCGTTTCTCTCGGTGCGCGAGAACGTCGAACTGCCCTGCCGCTTCTCGAAAAGCCGGGCGGCGCGGGCCTGCCAACGCCATGGCAGCATCGACCAGGCCGCCGCCCAATTGCTCGCCCACCTTGGCCTGGACGACCCGGCATTGCTCGCGCGCCGCGCCGACAACCTGTCGATCGGCCAACAGCAGCGGGTGGCCGCTGCTCGTGCGCTGATCGGCCAGCCGGAGCTGGTAATCGCCGACGAACCCACCTCGGCGCTCGACGCCGACAACCGCGAGGCCTTTATCCGTCTGCTGTTCGACGAGTGCCGCGCGGCCGGTGCCAGCCTGCTGTTCGTCAGCCACGACCAAAGCCTGGCGCCGCTGTTCGACCGTCACCTGTCGCTGGCCGAACTCAACCGCGCCGCCACGCCCCGGGAGGCCTGATGTACCTGCTCCGCCTTGCCCTGGCCAGCCTGGCCAACCGCCGCTTCAGCGCCTTGCTGACCGCCTTCGCCATAGCCCTCTCGGTGTGCCTGCTGCTGGCGGTGGAACGGGTACGCACCGAAGCCCGCGCCAGCTTCGCCAGCACCATCAGCGGCACCGACCTGATCGTCGGCGCGCGCTCAGGGTCGGTGAACCTGCTGCTGTACTCGGTGTTTCGCATCGGCAACGCCACCAACAACATCCGCTGGGACAGCTACCAGCATTACGCCCAGGATCCCCGGGTGAAGTGGGCGATCCCCATCTCGCTGGGCGACTCGCACCGGGGCTACCGGGTGCTGGGCACCACCGGCGACTATTTCAGCCATTACCAGTACGGCCGCCGCCAGCACCTGGCGCTGGACCAGGGCCGGCCCTTCGCCGACGACCCCTTCGAGGTGGTCCTCGGCGCCGAAGTCGCCGAGGCGCTGCACTACAAGCTGGGCGACACCTTGGTTTTGGCCCACGGCGTCGCCGCCATCAGCCTGGTCAAGCACGACGACAAGCCCTTCACCGTGGTCGGCGTGCTCAAGCGCACCGGCACGCCAGTGGACCGCACCTTGCACATCAGCCTGGGCGGCATGGAGGCGATCCATATCGACTGGCACAACGGCGTGCCAGCCCGCGGCGCCGGGCGCATCAGCGCCGAACAGGCGCGCAGCATGGACTTGCAGCCCAGCGCCATCACCGCCTTCATGCTCGGGCTCAACAGCAAGATCGCCACCTTCAGCCTGCAGCGCGAGATCAACGAGTTCCGCGGCGAGCCGCTGCTGGCGATTCTCCCCGGCGTGGCCCTGCAGGAGCTGTGGAGCCTGATGGGCACCGCCGAGCAGGCGCTGTTCGTGGTGTCGCTGTTCGTCGTGCTGACCGGCTTGATCGGCATGCTCACGGCCATCCTCACCAGCCTCAACGAACGCCGTCGGGAAATGGCCATCCTGCGCTCCGTGGGCGCGCGGCCCTGGCATATCGCCGGGCTGCTGGTGCTGGAGGCCCTGGCCCTGGCCCTGGCCGGGATCGCCGCCGGGCTAGGCTTGCTCTACGCGGGGATCGCCCTGGCGCAAGGCTACGTGCAGGCCAACTACGGGCTGTACCTGCCACTGGCCTGGCCCAGCACCCACGAGTGGACGCTGCTGGCGATCATCCTCGGCGCGGCGCTGCTGATGGGCAGCGTGCCAGCCTGGCGCGCCTATCGGCAGTCGCTGGCCGATGGCCTGTCGATTCACCTTTGAGAATGCCCATGACCCTGCAAGCCCGCGCCTACCCAGCCTGGATACTGCTCGCGCTACTGTGGCTGCCCGTTGCCTGCTGGGCGGCGGAACCTCGCGAACTGGACTGGCCCGCGCTGATCCCCGAGGGCGCCCCGATCATCCCGCCGCAACTGACGCCGCTGCACGACCTGTCGCAGATCAGCGACGCGCTGTCAGCCGAAGCCGCCCCCGCCGCCCGCCAGCAGGCGCCCGACGCCCCAGTGGTGAAGGCCCTGGACGGCCAGGCGGTGAAAATCCCCGGCTACATCGTGCCCCTGGAGGTCAGCGAAGAGGGCCGCACCACCGAATTCCTGCTGGTGCCCTACTACGGCGCCTGCATCCACGTGCCGCCACCACCGTCGAACCAGATCGTGCACATCTTCAGCGAAATGGGCGTGCGCATCGAGGACCTGTACCAGCCCTACTGGATCGAAGGCACGCTGAGTGTCAAGGCAAGCAGCAGCGAGCTGGCCGATGCCGGTTACCAGATGGAAGCCGAGAAAATCTATGCCTATGAGCTGAAGTGAGCACTGTTGCCAGCCAATGACGTGGCTTCGTTGAGCTGGGTCAAACTTTCTGTTTAGTCAGCTTCGTACCATTGGACTACTCGATTACTCACGTCCTCTGGGAGCTTCCATGAACAAGTCCTTGCTCGGTGCCTCGCTCGTCGCGTTGGCGCTTGCAGCCCCTGTTGCCCACGCCCACCAGGCGGGGGATTTCATTCTCCGCGCCGGCGCCATCACCACCGCGCCAAACGAAAACAGCGGCGACATCAAGCTCGATGGCGTCAAGGCCTCGGGCACCAAGGCAACCCTGGACAGCGACACCCAGCTGGGCCTGGCCTTCGCCTACATGCTCACCGACCATATCGGCCTCGAGCTGCTGGCCGCCACACCGTTCAAGCACACCGTTGGCGTGAAGGGCCTTGGCCCAGGCCTGGATGGCAAGCTGGCCGACATCAAGCAACTGCCGCCGACCTTGTCGTTGCAGTACTACCCGATGGAGCCGTCCTCGAAGTTCCAGCCTTACGCTGGCGTGGGTATCAACTACACCCTGTTCTTCGATGAAGAACTGAGCAGCACCCGCAAGCAGCAGGGCTTCAGCAACATGAAGCTGCAGGACTCGATCGGCTTCGCCGGCCAGCTGGGCATGGACTACATGATCACCGACAAGCTGCTGGTCAACGCCGCGGTCTGGTACGTCGACATCGATACCAAGGCCAGCATCAACGGCCCGAGCGCCCTGGGCGTCGGCAAGACCAAGGTCGACGTCGACGTCGACCCCTGGGTCTACATGGTCGGTATCGGCTACAAGTTCTGATTCACCGCCTTGCCGCAGGCGCCAGCCTGGCTGGCGCCTGCGCAGGGCTGCTGGAACCACCAGCAGCACCCGGCCACCGCGCTGACCCCCGCCCCCAACCCGCACACCGCCCACCATCCCCACTGGCCATACACCCAGGTCGCCGCCACGGCGCCCAGGCCACTGCCCAGCGAATAGCAGCACATGTAGGCGCCTATCAACCGGCTGGCAATCTCGCTGCGCCCGGCCAATAAAAGGCTCTGGCTGGTCACATGTACCGCCTGCACCGCCAGGTCGAGCAGCACCACCCCGATCACCAGCGCCAGCAGCGACTGTTCGAGGAAGGCCGTGGGCAGCCACGACAAGGTCAACAGCCCCAGCGCCAAGCCTGTGGTCCGGCGCCCCTGCCCCAGGTCGGCCAGGCGCCCGGCGCGTGATGCCGCCAGGGCGCCGGCGATTCCAGCAAGGCCGAACAGACCGACCTGGGTGTGATCCAGCGCCAGCGGTGCTGCGCTCAAGGGCAGTACCATGGCGCTCCAGAGCACGCTGAAGGCGGCGAACACCAGCAACGCCAACAGCCCGCGCTGGCGCAACAGGCGGTCATGCCGGTACAGGCCCAGTACCGAACACAGTATCGCCCAGTACCCCGGTCGCACACCTTGTGCCCGAGCTGCGGGCAAGCGCCAGGCCAGCAACGCAGCCATCAGCAGCGTAAGCCCGGCGGCGCCGAAATAGACACCGCGCCAGCCCAACCGGTCAGCCACCAGCCCCGACACCAGCCGGGCCAGCAGGATGCCCAGCACCACGCCACTGGTGACCGTGCCCAGCGCCTGGCCCTGTTGCGTGGGGCTGGCCAAGGTCGCGGCATGCGCCACCAGCACCTGCACTACCACCGCCAACAGCCCGACCAGGGCCACGGCCCCCAGCAACATCGCCCAACGCGTGGCCAGCGCCACTGCCAGCAAGGCCCCGGCCGCGACCAGCAACTGGGCAATGATCAACCGCCGACGGTCGAGCAGATCGCCCAACGGCACGATCAGCAGCAGGCCCAGGGCGTAACCGGCCTGGGTCATGCCCACCACCAGGCCGGCATGGGCGGGGTTGATGCCGAAGCTGGCCGCCATCGACTCCAGCAGCGGCTGGGCCAGGTACACAGTGGCAACGGCCAAGGCGCAGGCCGCCGCCAGCAACAGGGTCATGCCGCGACTGAGCGATTGAGGCGCAGAGCAGGTGCAGGTCATCAGCAATACCTCGGCAATCTGGTTTCAAATTAAAACCACATGATGGATTTCTAGCAAATCCGGTTTTAATCTGCAACCAGATATGACGGAGGCCCACGATGCTCGATGACAACAATCAACAATGCCCGGTGGCCCGCGCCCTGGAGGTGCTGGGCGACCGCTGGGCGCTGATGATCCTGCGTGACGCTTTCGACGGGTTGCGGCGCTTCAGCGAGCTGCAGAAAAACCTGGGGCTGGCCAAGAACATCCTGGCCGGACGACTGAAGCTGCTGGTGGAGGCCGGCTTGCTGGTCCAGCAGCCCGCCTCGGATGGCAGCGCCTACAAGGAATACGTGCTGACGGACAAGGGCCGCTCGGTGTTTCCGGTCGTGGTCGGTCTACGCCAATGGGGGGAGCGGTTTCTGTTCGAGGCCGCAGAGCCTCGCTCGCAGCTGCTGGATGATCGCGCACAGCCCCTGGAAACCCTGCAGGTACGGGCCAAGGATGGACGGGTGCTGGGGCCGGAGGACTGCCGGCGGCGTGTGGTCCGGCATGCGTGATACCCGGCCCTACGCGCCGCCTGTAGCAGCGGCGACTCAGGCCTTGCCCAGCAGCCGTGCCAGGCCTTCGACGAAGGGCGTCGGCGCGGGGAACGCGAAGCGCGCCAGCAACCGCCCATTGTCCGCCCGCGAGTGACGGATATCGCCCGAGCGCGCCGGACCATGGCTGATCGCCGGCAGGCTGCCGAGCACTTGCTCCAGTGCCTTGAGCAGTTGGTTGAGCGAAGTGGCCTGGTTCAGGCCGATATTCACCGCGCCCTCTTCCACCGTCGGCAGCGCCAGCGCCTGGACCATCACCTGCACCAGGTCACCGACGTACAGGAAGTCACGGGTCTGCTCGCCGTCGCCGAACACCATGATCGGCTTGCCGCTGGTGGCGCGCTCGCAGAAGATGCTGATCACCCCGGAGTACGGCGAGGACGGGTCCTGGCGTGGCCCGAAGATATTGAAGAAGCGGAACACCACCGGCTCCAGGCCATGCTGGCGACGGTAGAAGTCCAGGTACTGCTCGCTGGCCAGTTTGTCCACCGCATAGGGGGTCAAGGGCGCCTTGGGCGTGTCCTCGGCGATCGACTGGCCCTCGCCGTTGTTGCCGTACACCGCCGCGCTGGAGGCGAACAGTACCCGCCGTACGCCGTTCAGGCGCATGGCTTCGCAGACGTTGAGGGTGCCGATGAAGTTGCTCTGGTGGGTCTTGACCGGGTCTTCCACCGAGGCCTGCACCGAGGCCACCGCGGCCAGGTGCACCACCGCCTGGCAGCCAGCGGCGGCGCGCGCCACCAGGGCCGCGTCGGCGACATCGCCCTCGAGCAGCTCCAGGCGCGGATGGCCCAGTTGCAGGTTGTCGCGCTTGCCGGTCGACAGGTCGTCGAGCACGCGCACCGCGTAGCCTTTTTCCAGCAACGCATCGCACAGGTGGGAGCCAATGAAGCCGGCACCGCCGGTGATCAGGATGGGGGCGTCAGCCATGTCGGTAGAAACGGTCCAGTAGGGGCGGCAAGCCGGCGCGCCAGGCACGCGGCTTGATACCGAATGTATGAAGGATCTTCTTGCAGGCCAGCACCGCGTGTTGCGGCTCTTCGCTGGCATCCGGACGCGCGGCGTGGGCCTGGGCGGTCGGCGCCTGCACGGCCAGCTTGCGCCACTGCCCGGCCTCGGCAAGGATCGCCTGGCCCAGCGCCAGCGGCGTGGTGGCCTCGTTGCCGGCGTAATGATAGGTGCCCCACAGCGGCGCCTGGCAATCGAGCTGCTTGAGCACCGAGAGGATCACCCGCGCGGCGTCGTCCACCGGCGTCGGGTTGCCGCGCCGGTCATCGGCCAGCAGCAGTTCCTGGGGTTGCTCGGCGCGGGTCAGGAAGCGCCCAAGGGCGCCATCGAGGCTCTCATCCAGCAGCCAGCCAAAGCGCAGCAGCACATGTTGCGGGCAGGTGGCGCGCACACTCTGCTCGATGCGCCATAGTGCCTGGCCACGCAGGCCGAGCGGCACCGGCTCGTCCTTCTCGCTGTAGGCGGTGGCCCGCGAACCGTCGAACACCCGGTAGCTGGAAGGCTGCACCAGGATCATCTCGTGGTGCTGGCACAGCTCGGCAAGCCGCTCCACCGCCCGCTCTTGCTGGGCCAGGCGCGGCTCGCTGACCGCCTCGGCCTGGAACCAGTCGAAGTAATAAGCCAGGTTGATGACAGCATCCGGGCGTTGTTCGTCGAGCAGCAGGGTCAGGCTGGCCGGGTCCCAGCCGTGTTCCGGCGGACGCGGCGCCAGGAAGGCGATGTCTTCCTCGGCCCCGAGGCGAATCAGCGCTTGCCCGAGGGCATTGCCACCACCCAACAGCATCAGGCGCATACGCATAGAGTCAACAGGTCCGCTCTGGTCGAAGGAGGAAGCGGCCATTTTGCTGTTTCCTACAGGGGAAGTCCAACGCAGGCCCGGCCATGCGCCCGTTGCGCGTCGATTTGTCCGCCCCGCCACGCTGTTCCGCCTTGGCCGTCAGCTACTTATACTGCGCCATGCATGTTCAAGGAGACGCACATGGACACCGAGTCGACCCTCCCGCAGCGCAGCCAATGGCAATTCGATGAACCCGCCCCCGGCACCGAGCGATTCGTCGAGGAACGTTTCGACGGCTACCGCCAGCAGGCACGCCTGCTGCTGCCAGCGCATGAGCAGGCGCCAGCCGCCTTCGTCATCGGCGGTGCGCGTTCGGACTTCACCCGGCTCAACCCGCTGCTGTACCGCTTGCAGCAACAGGGCATCGGCTCGCTGACCGGCAACCTGTCCGGCCACAGCCTGGCCAGCGAGCCTGGGGCCCGAGAGGCCTCGCTGGCCAGCAACCTCGATGAAGCCCTGCGCTTTCACCAGCACCTCGACAGCCGCAGCGATACCCTGATCGGCCACAGCCTGGGCGCAGCCATCGCCCTGAAGCTGGCGGCGCAACGCCCAAGCGTGCGCAAGCTGGTGCTGATCTGCCCGGCGGTCTATCCCGATGCGGCCCATACCGCGCCCTTCGGCCCGGCGTTCACGGCGGCCATCCGCAAGCCATTCGCCTTTCTCGAATGCGACAGCTATGAGTTCCTGCGCCAGTTCCAGGGCCGGGTACTGCTGGTGATCGGTGAATACGACGGGCTCAACTCCAAGGTGCATGGCCAGGGCGCGGGTACCTCGGCAGGCACCCGGCGGCTGGCTGGGGTGGAGCGATACAGTCCCATCCCGGAAGAAGTCACCCACACACTGTTGCGCTCGGTACCGGCCCCCGACGTCGAATGCCTGATGCTGACCGACTGCGACCACGGCATCGCCGCGCACCTGCGCGAGCGGCCAGAGGTGGCGGATCAGGTGGCGGCAGCGGTGGCGGCATTCATGCTCGAACGCTGATTGTTGGCAGTCCGGCAACTGGCGTGGGAGCGGGCATGCCCCGCAATACCAGCCTAGCCGTGTCCTGCTCCGCGGCGCCTGTTTCGCCAGCAAGGCTGGCGCCTACGGGCCCAAGACCACCCCCAAACCCCGTAGGAGCCGGCTTGCCGGCGAACACCGGCGCAGCCGGTGCCATCTACCGCGTCGCCTGGTTCGCCAGCAACGCTGGCGCCTACAGGAAGGTGTGCGCAGGGTTTATTCGATTTCGAACAGGCCGTTGCTGACCATCCCCGCGCTCAGGCGATCGCGGATATCGTCATCGATCCGTGGATCATCCGGCCGGTACAGTTTTATCTGGCGGAAGGCATTGATGCGATTGATCTCTTCCCCCAGGTACTCCCACACCACCCGGGTGCAGGCCGGATTGCGCCGGTCGCCGCTGGATACGCCGGTCTTGAGCCCGTTCAGGCGGCTGATGCGGCTCTTGAAGCTGGGGATGAGTATGGTCTGGCTCATCTCGTTCAGGGTCAGCGACTCGTAGTCGATGAGGAACATCCGGTCCTGCAACTGGAACGCCGCGCCCAGGTAGCGGCAACGCACCTCGGCCTGCTGGTCGTTGCCAATGCCGCGCTCCTGGCGTTCCTGGCGCTCGAACAGGAAACTGCCGCGCTCTTCCCACACATGCACCAGCGACACCAGGATCGACCCTGGCACCGACATGCAATTGGAATACTCGAAGTAGTAACCGCAGTAGCGCGACAGGTTGCCGGCTTCTTTATGCAGTGGCTTGAACAGTTCACTGATCGGGTCGTCCTGCTGGCCGACGCGCTGCTCGGGGTTGCGCGCGCCGATCAAGCGGGCGAACTGTTCGGGCGGCAGCCCCAGTTCGTAATCCTCGACGCCGAAGAAGTCGCCGATGCGCTTGAGGTTGTACGCCGTCGGCCGGCTCTGGCCGCTCAGGTACTTGTTGAATTGTGCCCGGTTGATCGACAGTTGCCGGCAAACCTCGGAGATAGAGCGGTAGTGGCTGCACGCCAATTTGAGGTTGATAGCGAATTGATCGCCCATGATGCACGGGTCCAGATGATGCGAGTGATGCCAGTCTAGCATCAACTCGCACCAAAATGGAGCAACCCGCGAAATTGTAACCACAGTTGTCATGGCCAACCATGCGCCCCCAATGAATAGCGGTGCGCCTGCCGTCCGCTGGTCTTTCCACGCGAAGAATAAGAATCGAGGTCATTTTTCAATGCTCGAAGCACTCAACGATTTCCTTTCGGGGAAACTCCTCATCGTGCTGATCGTCGGACTCGGCGGTTACTTCACCATCCGCTCTCGGTTCGTCCAGTTCCGCCACTTCGGCCACATGTTCGGGGTGTTCAAGGAATCCCTTCGCGGCCAGGCAGGCCAACTGAGCTCGTTCCAGGCCCTGATGCTGAGCCTGGCCGGCCGTGTCGGCGCCGGTAACATCGCCGGTGTCGGTATCGCCGTGACCCTCGGCGGCCCTGGCGCGGTGTTCTGGATGTGGGTCACCGCCCTGGTGGGCATGGCCAGCAGCTTCTTCGAATGCACCCTGGCCCAGGTCTACAAGCGCGCCGACGGCGACGGCCTGTACCGCGGCGGCCCGGCGTACTACATCGAACACGGCCTGAAGCTGAAAAGCATGGCGATCGTGTTCTCGATCCTGCTGCTGGTCACCTACGGCTTCGCCTTCATCGGCCTGCAGTCGTACACCGTAACCCACTCGCTGCAGAACGCCTTTGCCTTCGAGCCCAAGCACACCGGCATCGTCCTCGCCGTGCTGCTGGCCGTGACCTTCATCGGCGGCATCAAGCGCATCGCCGCGGTGTCCGACTTGCTGGTGCCGGTCAAGACCCTGGCCTACATCGGCGTGACCCTGTACGTGATCGGCACTCAGATCGAACACGTGCCGGCGATGCTGGAAACCATCTTCAAGAGCGCCTTCGGCCTCGACCCGGCGTTCGGTGGCCTGCTCGGCAGCGCCATCGTCATGGGCGTGAAGCGGGGTGTGTTCGCCAACGAAGCCGGCCTGGGCAGCGCGCCGAACGTCGCCGCCGTGGCCGCCGTGAAGCACCCCGGCGCCCAGGGCGTGGTCCAGGCGTTCAGCGTGTTCCTGGATACCTTCGTGATCTGCACCTGCACCGCGCTGCTGATCCTGCTGTCGGGCTTCTACACCCCGGGCTTCGAAGGTGATGGCATCGTCCTGACGCAAAACTCGCTGGCCGCGGTGGTCGGTGACTGGGGCCGGGTGTTCGTCAGCGTCGCGCTGTCGCTGTTCGTCTTCACCTGCATCCTCTACAACTACTACCTGGGCGAGAACAGCCTGCAGTTCCTCAGCCGCAACCGTGCCGTGCTGATGACCTTCCGCGGCCTGGTACTGGCGCTGGTGATCTGGGGTTCGATGCAGGACCTGTCGACGGTGTTCGCCTTCGCCGACATCACCATGACCTGCCTGGCGTTCGTCAACCTGATCGCCCTGGCCCTGCTGTTCAAGGTCGGCCTGCGGGTGATGCGTGACTACGACGACCAGCGCAAGGCGGGCATCAAGCAACCGGTGTTCGATTCCAGCAAGTTCACCGACCTGGACCTGGACCGCGCCGCCTGGCCGGCCAACCCGCAGGCTGCAACAGCTGCTGACAAAGCCGCCGCCCCGGCGCCAGCGCAGCACTGATACCCTGCCCTGCCACAGCCGCCCCGTTCGCGGGCGGCTGCCTCTTCCTTCGCTACATCGCTACGGAATGCTTCCATGCGTGCAGTCAAGAATCTTCTCGTCCTTTACACCGGTGGCACCATCGGCATGCTGCAGACCGCCGAAGGCCTGGCGCCGGCCGGTGGTTTCGAAGCGCGCATGCGCGAACATTTTGCCGTCTGCGGCGATGCGCCAAAGCTGCAGTGGTCGCTGCGTGAGCTGAACCCGCTGATCGACAGCGCCAACATGCAGCAGGCCAACTGGCTGGCGATGCGCGAGGCCATCGTCGAGGCGGTCGAGCGCGATGGCCATGACGGGGTGCTGGTGCTGCATGGCACCGATACCTTGGCCTACAGCGCCGCGGCCTTGTCGTTCCTGCTGCTGGGCCTGCCGGTGCCGGTGCTGCTGACCGGTTCCATGCTGCCGGCCGGCGCACCTGGCAGCGACGCCTGGGCCAACCTGGTCGGCGCCCTGAACCTGTTCGAAAGCGGGTTGGAGAATGGCGTACAGCTGTTCTTCCACGGCCAGTTGCTGCATGGCTGCCGTGCGTCCAAGCTGCGCAGCGAGGCATTCGACGCCTTCAAGGCGCTACCGCGCCAGCGCGACGGCGAACGGGCAGCAGAGCTGCCGGCACGCCTGGATTACCGCCAGCCGCGCCAGCCGGTGAGCCTGGCCGTGCTGCCGGTGTTCCCGGGGCTTGCCGCGGGGCTGGTGCGTGGGCTGCTCGACAGTGGCATCCAGGGCCTGCTGCTGGAGTGCTACGGCAGCGGTACCGGCCCGTCCGACGACCAGGCGCTGCTCGACGTGCTGCACGATGCCCGCCAGGCTGGCGTGATGATCGCGGCGACCAGCCAGTGCCCGGAGGGGGCGGTGGTGTTCGACACCTACGCTGCTGGCAGCCGCCTGCGCGACACCGGGTTGGTCAGCGGTGGCGGCATGACCCGCGAGGCGGCGCTGGGCAAGATGTTCGCGTTGCTGGGTGCGGGGCTGGATGCTGATTCGGCTGAGCACTGGTTTGCCTTGGACCTTTGCGGGGAGCGGGCTTGAGCCTCCCCGATCGAGCCTGGATCTACACTTACGCGTGACGGTTTCTAGCCATCGGGAAGTTCCCCCTAGCTCGCGAACGACAGGCGCCCGTGGAGGCGCCGCCCGTAGTTTTGCGGCGTCAGGAGGCGGGAGTGAGGGCCATTGAACGTGTGAGGGCCACCAGGCGCACGCCGTAGACCCTGCAGCGCCTAGCAAATCGAGCGCCGCCCGCGCGGCGCTCGATCTGCCTGGCGCCGCAAGGCTTACGCCAGACACCTGTAAACAAGCTCAAAAAGAAAATGGCGGAAGGCAGCGGGAGTCGAACCTGCCCGGGAACGGCTGCCGTCCCCAACCGGGTTTGAAGCCCGGCCGCGCCACCGGGCGCGATTGCCTTCCTTAGAAATCGTCAGGGCCTGGCCGGAAACTCCGCCAAGCCACTGTCAGCGCGGATATACCGCTGGTCGGCCACCCTGCGGGTCAAACCAACGCGGTCGAAGTACTCGAGAATCTGCACGCTACGCTTGCGACCGATGCCCAACATATCGCGAAACGCCGCCACCTGCACTATCGGCGATGTCGTCGCCTGCTGCAACAACAGCTCTGCCATGCGCCTGAGCGTCGCCTCCGGGTAGAACAGATCACGCACCACCTGGTGCAATACCCCCAACCTCGCCAGCTTGCGCAGCAACAAACGCACCTCGGCCTCCTGGGCCTGTTCCTCGGTGGCCAAGGTCCGCACCCAGGGTGGATCGAACTCACCCGCCAGCAGGCGCGGCTCCAGGCGCGCCCACAGCGCCGTATCGGCAGCACTGAGCTGGACCTTGTGCGCAGGCAGGTGCAGCCAAGGCCCGCTGCTGCTGATCACCCCCTCGCCCAGCAACTCATCCACCAGGCTGACGAAAGCCGGGCGCTCCAACGGCAAGGCGGTATACCGACGCAGCCGATCACGGTCCGGGCCAAGCTGGTCAGGCTCCTGCTCATGAAACTGCGCCAAACGCGCCAGCACCTGCAGCTTGAGCGCCTGCCATTGGCCACGGTCGAACAGCAACTGGCCCTGACGGGTGGCGACCACCAACACCTGGCCTGGCAACCGCCAGGTATCGCGCAAGCGATTGAACTGGCGCTCCAACCGCTGCGGGTCGAGCCCGCCTGGGGCGGCCTCGAGCAAAGCCGGCAGGGCCTGTTCGAGATCGTCGGCCTCGCGCAGTACCTGCAACTGGCGCAGACGCGCCTCGCTGCGCCGCTGCCGGCTCGGCGCGAACGGGTCGAGCACCCGGCCACCGCCCAAGGTGCGCTGGGCCCGCTGGTCGCGCAGCACCAGGCGATCGCCATGCACGGCCTGCAACGGCGCATTGAGCAACAACTGGGCGAACATGCGTTGGCCCGCACGCAGGCTTTCGCCTTCGAGCAACGCGACCCGGGCGGTGACGTCCTGGGTGCCCAGATGCACGTGCACGGCGCTGAAATGCTCGAATGTACGGGTCTCGCCCGGCAACAGCGTCAGCTCGATATCAACCCGCACGCTCGGGGCATGCAGCCATGCCGGCAGCAGCCAGTCACCCCGATGGACCTGCTCGACCGCCAGGCGCTCCCCGGTGATGTTCAACGCCACCCGTTGCCCGGCCTCGGCCACCAGCGCCGCCTGGTTCTGCGCGTGCAGGCCGCGCACCCGCACCGGTTTGCCGGCCTTGCCCAGCAGCAAGGTATCGCCGGCACTGACCTGCCCGGCCAGCGCCGTGCCGGTGACCACCAGACCTGCGCCGGACACCGCGAACGCGCGGTCCACGGCCAGGCGAAAACCACCGCGCACACTGCGCTGGCGTATCTTCGCCGCCGCGGCCAGCAAGGCCTCGCGCAGGGCCCCGACGCCCTCGCCGCTGACACTCGACAGCACGAACTGCGCCGCCCCCGCATAGGGCCCTGGCGCCAGCAGTTCAGCGACCTGGGCCTGCACCTCGGCCAGCCGCGCCGGCTCCACCCGATCGCACTTGCTGATCGCCACCAGCGCCTGGGGAATGCCCAGCAACTCGATGATCGACAAGTGCTCGCGCGTCTGCGGCATCACCCCATCGTCGGCGGCCACCACCAGCAACACCAGGTCGATGCCATGGGCGCCGGCGAGCATGTTGTGGATAAACCGCTCGTGCCCAGGCACGTCGATAAAACCGGTCAGCCCGGCGCCTTCGGCCAAGGCCGCGTAGCGGTAGCCAAGGTCGATGGTCATGCCCCGGGCGCGTTCCTCCTGGCGGGTATCACCGGCCTGCCCGGTCAGGGCCTGGAGCAGCGTGGTCTTGCCATGGTCGATATGCCCGGCAGTGCCAACGATCACTGCACCGGCCCCAACTGCAACGCCGGCAGTTGCGCCAGCCACTGGGGTTCGTCGTCCAGTTGGCGCAAGTCGAGCCACAGGGCGTCGTCATCGATGCGCCCCAGCACCGGCACTGGCAGCTCGCGCAGGGCGCGCTCCAGCACATGCAGGCTGCGGCCACGCAGTTTCTTCGAGACCTGCGGGCGCAGGCACAGCGCCGCGCTGGGCAGGCGTGCCACCGGCTGGCTGCCGCTGCCGATCATGCCCAGGGCCGTTTCGACCGTGACTACCCACTGCGCGCCCAGGCATGTTGCCAAGGCCGGCGCCAGGCGCTCGGCCTGGGCGGCGATCTCGGCTTGCGGCCGGGTCAGCAGACGCAGGCTGGGCAGGCGCTCGGCCAGGCGATCGGGGTTGCGGTAGAGCTGCAAGACCGCCTCCAGCGCCGCCAGGGTGATCTTGTCCACGCGCAAGGCGCGCTTGAGCGGGTTCTTCTTGATCTTCGCGATCAGCTCCCGACGCCCGACGATGATCCCCGCCTGGGGGCCGCCGAGCAGCTTGTCGCCGCTGAAGGTGACGATATCGGCGCCGTCGGCCAGGGCCTGGCGTACCGTCGGCTCGGCCGGCAGGCCCCAGCGGGTGAGGTCGAGCAGGCTGCCGCTGCCCAGGTCCTCGAGCAGCGGCAGTTCATGTTGGTGGGCAATGCGCGCCAGCTCGGCGGTGGCCACCTGGGTGGTGAAGCCCTGGATGCTGTAGTTGCTGCAATGCACGCGCATCAACAGGCCGGTGCGCGGGTTGATCGCGGCTTCGTAGTCGCGCGCGTGGGTGCGATTGGTGGTGCCGATCTCGTGCAGCTTCACCCCGGCGCGGGCCATGATGTCGGGAATGCGAAAGGCGCCGCCGATCTCGATCAGCTCGCCGCGGGAAATCACCCCTTCCTTGCGCGCGCCCAGGCTGTTGAGCGCCAGCAGCACGGCAGCGGCGTTGTTGTTGACCACGGTGACGGCTTCGGCGCCGGTCAGGTCGCGGATCAAGCCCTCGATCAGGTCGTCACGGTCGCCACGCTTGCCGGTGGCCAGGTCGAACTCCAGGTTGAGCGGGTAACGGGCGGCGGTCTGCATGGCCTCGACCGCTTCCTCGGGCAGCAGCGCGCGGCCGAGGTTGGTGTGCAGCACCGTGCCGGTGAGGTTGAAGACCCGGCGCACCTGGCTGCGTTGCTGCTGGGCCAGGCGCTCGCCGGTGCGGCCCAGGAGCACCTCGGCAGCCAGCTCCACGGCACTGAGCTGGCCCAGGCGGGCCGCCTCGCGCAGGTCGTCGAGCAGTTGGCGCAGGGTGGCCAGCGTGGCGTCGCGGCCATGGCGTTCGAGCAAGGGCTGGCAGGCGGGGTGGCGCAGCAGGGTGTCGATGGAGGGCAGGCGCGGGGTGTCGCTGGCGAGGCTGGAAGACATGCGGTACTACCTATGACTGATCCGTTGTCTGTTTCAGGCCCTTTCGCCGGCAAGGCCGGCTCCTACAAGGCTATGCGTCGCCGGTTGTAGGAGCCGGACTTGCCGGCGAACGGGGGCAACTCGGTATTGCAGTGTAGTCCGTTAACCCCCTCCAGGCGCCAGCAGCAGGTTCGGCGCCAGGCGATGCCAGCCCTCCTCATCCAGGCGCATGTCCAGCACCAGGCTGGCCAGGTCGTCGGCCAGCGGTTCGGCGGCGGCGTCGTTTTCCAGGTAGTTCTGCTTGAGGTAGGCCTGGCAACCCGGGCAGCATTCGGCGCGCAGTGGCGCCTTGCCCAGCGCATGGCGATCATCCTCGAGGCTGCTGTAGCGCAAATCCTTGCTCGACTCGCAGTACACGCACTTGACCCGCACCACATGCCATTCGCAACTGCACAGCGAGCAGGCCAGGTAGCGCAGGCCGTTGTGCTTGCCACGGTTGCGCACCACCCCGGCCATGGCCGGCGAGCCGCAGGCCGGGCACTGGGCCAGGCTGCCGGCGGGCTTGAGTTCAGGTTGTGGCAGCGCCAGCAGCCAGCTGGACCAAGCGGCCTGCAACGCAGCGCCGATGAACGGTACCAGCGCCGCTGGCAAGGCATCGTACTGGCCACCGAGCAAGGCAATAGCCCAACCCTTGCGCTGGCTGTCGTCGCTGTCGCGCAGGGTTCGCAGCGCTTCGGCCAACGGGCCTTCGGGCTCGTTATGGAACTGCCCGAGCAAGGCCTGCAACCAGGCCAGCCAAGGCCCTTCGCGCACCAGGCTGTCCGCCGCCAGCGGTGGCAAGCCATGACTTATGCACAGGCGCTGGCGTTCACCTGCCACCGGCAAGCCGCCGGGCGGGTTATCCACAAGCTGTTGCTGGACACGACACAACCGCGCCACCAGCCTGAGGTAGGCGCCCAGGGCATGGCCCTCGGCCAACTGCTGCAGACGCGCGGCACGCAAGGCAAACAGATTGGCGGGGGGCAGGTGCAGGAACGGCGGCATCACCGCCGAGGCTTCGATCTGCCCAGGTTCGAGAATGGTGCTCAAACGGTCATCCTTCTTTTCTGCCGTGGTTATGCGGCGTCTTGTCCCCGGTCACGTCCCGGTACCACAGTTCATGGTGCTTGCGCGCCCAGCCGCGGCTGACCCAGCCATGCAGCATGGCGCCGATCGAGCCCTTGATCCAGATCCCGGCGTAGATGTGCACGATGATACTCAGTATGAGCACGAACGCCGCCAAGGCATGCAACAACGCCGACAGGCGAATGACGTCGATGCCGAACCAGTGGCTGAAGTACGCGCGCCAGATCACCACGCCGCTGACCAGCAGCACCAGCATGCAGGCCAACAAGGTCCAGAACAGCAGCTTCTGCCCGGCGTTGTACTTGCCGATGGGCGGCACGCCGTCCTCCTTGTTCAACATCACCCGGTCGATGCGCCGTAGCCACAGGCGGTCGTTGGCGGTGATGAAGTTGGCGCGCCAGAAACGCAGCACCAGGCCCAGGAAGAACACGAACATCGCCACGCCGATGAACGGGTGGAGGATGCGTGTCCAGGGCCCGCCGCCGAACAGCTGGCTGAGCCAGAACAGCGCCGGGTGGAACAGCGCCAGCCCCGACAACCCGGCCAGCACGAACAGGATCGCCACCACCCAGTGGTTGCTGCGCTCGTTGGCGTTGTAGCGCAGGATCGGTTTGTTGTCGCTCATGGCCGCTGCTCCCCTTCGCCGCCCGGGCGCTTCGGATCATAGACATGCACCGCCGGGTCCACCTGGTGGACGCTGGCATCGCCCGTCGGCGGATGCTCATCCTCCTCGACCCGCTGCGGCCCCACCCGCACATAGTGGAAGAACCCAGCCACCACCGCCGCGCCCATGGCCAGCAGCGCCAGCGGCTTGCTGAAGCCCTTCCACAGCCCCACCAGCGGGCTGATCACCGGTTGGTCCGGCAGGCCGGCGTACAACCTGGGGGTATCGGCGTGGTGCAGCACGTACATCACATGGGTGCCGCCGACGCCATCCGGGTCGTACAACCCGGCGTTGGCATAACCGCGCGACTTGAGGTCGACGATGCGCTCGTCGGCATGCACCTTCATCTCATCCTTGCTGCCGAAGACGATGGCCCCGGTCGGGCAGGTCTTCACGCAGGCCGGCTCCAGGCCCACGCTCACGCGGTCGGAACACAGGGTGCACTTGTATGCCTTGTGGTCCTTCTGCGAGATGCGCGGGATGTTGAACGGGCAGCCGGTGATGCAGTAGCCGCAACCGATGCAATGGTCCTGGTTGAAATCGACGATACCGTTGGCGTGCTTGATGATCGCCCCCGGGCTCGGGCAGGCCTTCAGGCAACCGGGCTCGGCGCAGTGCATGCAGCCGTCCTTGCGGATCAGCCACTCCAGGTTGCCGTCGTCGCGCTCGTGCTCGGTGAAGCGCATCAGGGTCCAGGTCTCGGCCGTGAGGTCCTGGGGGTTGTCGTAGGTGCCGTGGTTGTGGCCGACCTCGTCACGCAGTTCGTTCCACTCCGAACACGCCACCTGGCAGGCCTTGCAGCCGATGCACTTGGTGGTGTCGATCAGCTTGGCGACTTCCTGCTGCTGGCGTACCGAGGGCGGCACGGTGGTGGTGGCCGAGCGGGCAATGATGTCTTGGCTGGCCATCAGAGTTTCTCCACTTTGACGAGGAACGACTTGGACTCCGGCGTCTGGGTGTTGCCATCACCCAGGAACGGCACCAGGGTGTTGGTCAGGTAGCCGTGCCGCGTGGTGCCGGTGAAGCCCCAGTGCAGCGGGATGCCGATCTGGTGCACGGTCTGGTTGTTGACCTGCAGCGGACGGATCCGCTTGGTCACCACCGCCACCGCGTCGATATGCCCGCGCTTGCTCGACACCCGCACCCGGTCACCGGCCTTGATGCCCTTCTCGTTGGCCAGTACCTCGCCGATCTCGACGAACTGCTCGGGCTGGGCAATGGCGTTGAGCCGGCAATGCTTGCTCCAGAAGTGGAAGTGCTCGGTCAACCGGTAGGTGGTCGCCGCATACGGGAACTCGTCGTGCGTGCCGAGGGTGTCCCACACCGAATCGAAGATCCGTCCGGCCGGGTTGCTGGTGGCCTTCTTGTTCTGCGGGTGCAAGGGGTTGATGCCGATCGGCGTCTCGAACGGCTCGTAGTGCTCGGGGAACGGCCCCTCGGCCATCTTGTCGATGGCGAAGAAGCGTGCCACGCCCTCGGGGTTCATGATGAACGGGTTCATCCCGGCCTCGGGCGGCGAGTCGACCTTGAAGTCGGGCACGTCGGTGCCGGTCCAGGACTTGCCGTTCCACCACACCAGGCGCTTCTTCTCTGGGTCCCACGGCTTGCCCTGCGGGTCGCTGGAGGCACGGTTGTAGAGAATGCGCCGGTTGGCCGGCCAGGCCCAGGCCCAGTTCTGCACCTGGTGCATGCCGTACGGGTCGCTGTTGTCGCGCCGGGCCATCTGGTTGCCCTGCTCGGTCCAGCAGCCGGCGAAGATCCAGCAGCCGGAGGCGGTGCTGCCGTCGTCCTTCATCTGGCCGAAGCCGGACAACTGCTGCCCGGCCTTGAGCGTGGCGCCGCTCGGGTCGGAGAGGTCGCTGACCGCCCAGCCGTTCATCTCCTTGGCCAGTTCCTCGGGCGAAGGCTCCTCAGGCACCTTGTACGGCCAGCTGATGTTGAGCATCGGCTCGGGATACGCGCCGCCCTCGGCCTGGTAACGCTTGCGCAGGCGCAGGAACAGCTCGCTCATGATGTGCACGTCGGTGCGGGTCTGGCCCGGGCCGTCGGCGCCCTTCCAGTGCCACTGCAGCCAGCGGCTGCTGTTGACCAGCGAGCCATCTTCCTCGGCGAAGCAGGTGGTGGGCAGGCGGATCACTTCGGTCTGGATATTGGCCGTGTCGACATCGTTGAACGGGCCGGCATTGCGCCAGAACTCGGAGGTCTCGGTGGCCAGCGGGTCCATGATCACCAGCCACTTGAGCTTGGCCAGCGCGGCGGTGACGCGGTTCTTGTCCGGCAACGCGGCGATCGGGTTGAAGCCCTGGCACATGTAGCCGTTGACCTTGCCCTGGCCCATCATCTCGAACATGCGCAGCACGTCGTAGGCCGGCACATCGAGCTTGGGCAGCCAGTCGTAGCCCCAGTTGTTGGCCGCGGTGGCGTTGGCGCCATACCAGGCCTTCATCAGGCTGACGTGGAATTTGCCATAGTTCTGCCAGTACGACAGTTGCCCCGGGCGCAGCGGCTTGGAGGCGCGCTTGTCGATATAGGTGGCGTAGTCCTGCTCGGCGTCGCCGGCCAGGGTCAGGTAGCCCGGCAGCGAGTTCGACAGCAGGCCCAAGTCGGTAAGGCCCTGGATGTTGGAGTGCCCGCGCAAGGCGTTGACGCCACCGCCAGGCATGCCGACGTTGCCCAGCAGCAACTGCACCATCGCCGCGCTGCGGATGATCTGCGCGCCGATGGAGTGCTGGGTCCAGCCCAGGGCGTAGAGGATCGTCATGGTCTTGCCCGGTACCGAGCAGGTGGCGATCTCTTCCCAGACCTTCATCATCTGATCCTGCGGCATGCCGCAGGTCATGCTCGCCAGTTCAGGCGTGTAGCGGCTGTAATGCTGCTTCATCAACTGATAGACGCAACGCGGGTGCTGCAGGGTCGGGTCGACCTTGGCAAAGCCATCCTCGCCCAGCTCATAGCCCCAGCCGGACTTGTCGGCATACACGCGCTTGGCCGCGTCGTAGCCGCTGAACAGCCCGTCCTCGAAGCCATAGCCCTCTTTGACGATGAACGACACGTCGGTGTAGTTGCGCACGTACTCGTGCTGGATCTTGTCGTTGCTCAGCAGGTAGTTGATCAACCCGCCCATGAAGGCGATGTCGCTGCCGGTGCGAATCGGCGCGTAGTAATCGGCCACCGAGGCGGTACGGGTGAACCGCGGGTCGACCACGATCAGCCGCGCCTTGTTGTGCGCCTTGGCTTCGGTCACCCACTTGAAGCCGCACGGGTGCGCTTCAGCGGCGTTGCCGCCCATCACCAGGACCAGGTTTGCGTTGGCGATATCGGACCAGTGATTGGTCATCGCGCCACGGCCATACGTCGGGGCAAGACTTGCCACCGTCGGGCCGTGTCAGACACGCGCCTGGTTGTCGAACCCCAGCATGCCCAGCGAACGGATCACCTTGTGCGTCAGGTAGCCCGCTTCGCTGGAAGCGGCGGACGCGGCGAGAAAGCCTGTGGTCAGCCAGCGGTTGACCGTCTGGCCCTGGGCGTTCTTCTCGATGAAGTTGGCGTCGCGGTCCTGTTTCATCAGCTCGGCGATGCGATCGAGGGCTTCGTCCCACTCGATGCGGGTCCACTCGTTGCTGCCCGGCTTGCGCACCTCGGGGTACATCAGGCGGTTGGGGCTGTGGATAAAGTCCAGCAGGCCAGCGCCTTTCGGGCACAGGGTGCCGCGGTTCACCGGGTGGTCGGCGTCGCCCTCGATATGGATGATGTTCTGCTTGACGTTCTTGCCCGCGTCGCCCTGGCTGTACATGATCAGGCCGCAGCCGACCGAGCAGTAGGGGCAGGTGTTACGGGTTTCTTTTGTATGCGCCAGCTTGAAGTGGCGCACCTGCTCGGCGAACGCGGGGGTCGGGGCCATGCCCAACGCCGCAAGGCTCGAGCCTCCAAGGCCGACGGCGGCGACCTTGAAGAATTGCCGACGGTTGAGGTCCATCGTGCACTCCTGATCAGGTTCTCGGGCGCACGGGACTTGGCCGGCGCCTCAGGGACTTCACGGTGGCGGTATGCGGATACCGCCAATCGTTAAGATTAGCCAAGAATCATGGAAGTGCGATGACATGGGTCAAGAGGTTGCTTGCTGGCGATGAGCCCCGGCAGGTGGTGGATGGCACTTGCTATAGCGATGATCGCTGGCGAGCCGGCTCCTGGGGCGTCGCGTCAAGCCCAGCTGAGCAGGCATAAAAAAACCCAGGACGAGAGCCCTGGGTTTCTGGCTTGGCGTACGCCAAGCGCTTCGATCAGAACGGAATATCGTCGTCGAAGCTGTCGAAGTCAGCGGCTGGCTGCGGAGCCGGCTGCTGTGGCGCAGGACGCTGCGGTGCCTGCTGCGGGCGTGGCGCCTGCTGACGCGGAGCCTGGTTGTACTGTTGCTGCTGGCCGCCACCTTGGTTGTAGTTGCCGCCACCCTGGTTGTACGGGTCACCGCCCTGCTGCTGGCCCTGCGGACGACCGCCGAGCAGCTGCATGGTGCCGTTGATGTCGACGATGATCTCGGTGGTGTAGCGCTTGATGCCGTCTTTTTCCCACTCGCGGGTCTGCAGCTTGCCTTCGATGTAGCACTGCGAACCTTTGCGCAGGTACTCGCCGGCGATCTCGGCGACCTTGCCGAACAGCGACACACGGTGCCACTCGGTACGCTCGACCTTCTGGCCCGACTGCTTGTCGGTCCACTGCTCGCTGGTGGCCAGGCTCAGGTTGGTCACGGCGTTACCGTTGGGCAGGTAGCGGACTTCGGGATCCTGACCGCAGGTGCCGACCAGAATGACTTTGTTAACCCCACGGGCCATAACGTTCTCCTAGGCTTCGCACGCCGAAGCGGCTGGGTTCACCAGACGCTCGAGGGTCGCGCGGTCCAAAATTTTCGTATCCAGTTTGATATAGATGGCGGCTTCTTCTGCCACCACCACGGCGTCGGTCACACCCGGCACGGCCAACAGACGCTCGGTCAGCCCGGCTTCCCGGACCGCTTCTGGCGCCAAAGGCATGCGCAGGCTGGTCACGTAGGGTGGCTCGTTCATGCGCAACGCAGTGAGCAACCACAGGACGCACAACACCGCACACCCCAGGAACACCATGCTCAAGCCACCGTGCTGGAACAACCAGCCACCGAGGATGCCTCCCAGCGCGGCGCCGAGGAACTGGCTGGTGGAATACACCCCCATTGCCGTTCCCTTGCCACCGGCAGGCGATACCTTGCTGACCAGCGAAGGCAAGGATGCCTCCAGCAGGTTGAATGCGGTAAAGAATACCACGGTGCCGATCACCAGTCCCTGCAAGTTGTCAGCCCACTGCCAGAAGAACACCTCCACCAGCAGCAGAACACTGACCGCGCCAAGCAACACGCGTTTCATCTTGCGCTTCTTCTCCCCGTAAATGATGAAGGGGATCATTGCAAAAAATGAAACCAACAGCGCGGTCAGGTACACCCACCAGTGCTGCTCCTTGGGCAGCCCGCCGCGCTCGACGAAGGCCAGGGGCAGCGCGACGAAGCTGGCCATCAGGATGGCGTGCAGCACGAAAATGCTGATGTCCAGGCGCAGAAGGTCCGGATTGCGCAGGGTCGGGCCAAGGGCTTGACGGGCAACACCAGACTCACGATGGGTCAGCACACTGTGCGAATTGGGCACGACGAAGGCGATCAGGCCAATGCCGACCAGGGCAAGTCCTGCAGTGGCGAGGAACAATCCTGACAAACCAAAGGCGCGGGTCAGCAGTGGCCCGACCACCATAGCCACGGCGAACGACAGGCCGATGCTCATGCCGATCATGGCCATGGCCTTGGTCCGGTGCTGCTCGCGGGTGAGGTCCGAGAGCAAGGCCATCACCGCCGCGGAGATCGCCCCGGCGCCCTGCAGGATGCGCCCGGCGATCACGCCCCAGATCGAGTCGGCCTGGGCCGCCAGCACACTGCCCAGGGCGAAGATCACCAGCCCCAGGTAGATCACCGGACGGCGGCCGATGCGGTCGGAAATCACCCCGAACGGGATCTGCAACACCGCCTGGGTCAGGCCATAGGCACCGATGGCCAGGCCGATCAGCGCGGGGGTGGCGCCGGCCAGGTCCATGCCGTAGGTGGCCAGCACCGGCAGCACCATGAACATGCCCAGCATACGAAAGGCAAAGACCAGGGCCAGGCCGCTCGCGGCGCGGGTTTCGCTGCCGCTCATGCGCTCGTTGTGGGTGTCGTGCATGGATTAACCTCGTGTGAACCGGCGGCGATTCTATCAGTCCGACGCCTTGACGGCATATACGCGACGCTTTGCCGCGTAATGGCAGCGCGCCGTATACTCCTTTGTTTATGCCCGCCGAGCGAGGCCGTAGTGGACAAGATCCTGATCCGTGGGGCGCGTACCCACAACCTGAAGAACATCGACCTGACCCTGCCCCGGGACAAACTGATCGTGATCACCGGCTTGTCCGGGTCCGGCAAGTCCTCGCTGGCCTTCGACACGCTGTACGCCGAGGGCCAGCGCCGCTACGTCGAGTCGCTGTCGGCCTATGCCCGGCAGTTCCTGTCGATGATGGAAAAGCCCGACGTCGACACCATCGAAGGCCTGTCGCCGGCGATCTCCATCGAACAGAAGTCGACCTCGCACAACCCGCGCTCGACCGTGGGCACCATCACCGAGATCTACGACTACCTGCGCCTGCTCTATGCCCGGGTCGGCACGCCGCGCTGCCCGGACCACGACATCCCGCTGGAGGCGCAAACGATCAGCCAGATGGTCGACCTGGTGCTGGAAAAACCCGAAGGCAGCAAGCTGATGCTGCTGGCGCCGGTGATTCGCGAGCGCAAGGGCGAACACCTGGCGGTGTTCGACGAGCTGCGCGCCCAGGGCTTCGTGCGGGCTCGGGTCAACGGCAAGCTCTACGAGCTCGACGAGCTGCCCAAACTGGATAAACAGAAAAAACACAGCATCGACGTGGTGGTGGATCGCTTCAAGGTCCGCGCCGACTTGCAGCAGCGCCTGGCCGAGTCGTTCGAGACCGCGTTGAAGCTGGCCGACGGCATCGCCCTGGTAGCACCGATGGACGACGAGCCTGGCGAGGAGATGATCTTCTCCGCACGCTTCGCCTGCCCGGTCTGCGGCCACGCGATCAGCGAGCTGGAGCCGAAGCTGTTCTCCTTCAACAACCCGGCCGGCGCCTGCCCAACGTGCGATGGCCTGGGCGTAAAACAGTTCTTCGACACCAAGCGCCTGGTCAACGCCGAACTGACCCTGGCCGAGGGCGCGATCCGCGGCTGGGACCGGCGCAACGTCTATTACTTCCAGATGCTCGGCTCATTGGCCGCGCACTATGGCTTCAGCCTCGAGGAACCGTTCGGCCAGCTCTCGGCCGATCACCAGAAAGTCATCCTGCACGGCAGCGGCAAGCAGAGCGTCGACTTCAAGTACCTCAACGACCGCGGCGATATCGTCAAGCGCTCGCACCCGTTCGAAGGCATCGTGCCGAACCTGGAGCGCCGCTACCGTGAGACCGAGTCGGCCACCGTGCGCGAAGAGCTGGCCAAGTTCCTCGGCACCCAGCCCTGCCCTGACTGCCGCGGCACCCGTCTGCGCCGTGAAGCACGCCACGTTTGGGTGGGTGAGAAGACCCTGCCGGCGGTGACCAACCTGCCGATCGGCGAAGCCAGCAACTACTTCGGCGAGCTGACCCTGACCGGCCGCCGTGGCGAGATCGCGGCGAAGATCCTCAAGGAGATCTGTGAGCGCCTGCAGTTCCTGGTCAACGTCGGCCTCGACTACCTGACCCTGGACCGCAGCGCCGACACCCTGTCTGGCGGCGAGGCCCAGCGCATTCGCCTGGCCAGCCAGATCGGTGCCGGCCTGGTGGGGGTGATGTACATCCTCGACGAGCCGTCCATCGGCCTTCATCAACGGGACAACGACCGCCTGCTGGCCACCCTCAACCACCTGCGCGACCTGGGTAACACGGTGATCGTGGTGGAACACGACGAAGACGCCATTCGCCTGGCCGACTACGTGGTCGACATCGGCCCGGGCGCCGGGGTGCATGGCGGCCAGATCGTCGCCGAGGGCTCGCCGCAGGAGGTCATGGACCACCCCGACTCACTGACCGGCAAGTACCTGTCCGGGCGCAAGAAGATCGTCGTGCCGGCCAAGCGCACCCCGCGCAACAAGAAGCTGCAGCTCAAGCTCAAGGGCGCGCGCGGCAACAACCTGCAGAACGTCGACCTGGAGATCCCGATCGGCCTGCTGACCTGCGTGACCGGGGTTTCCGGCTCGGGCAAGTCGACCCTGATCAACAACACCCTGTTCCCACTGGCTGCCACCGCCCTGAATGGCGCAAGCAGCCTGGAGGCCGCGCCGCACAGCAGCATGGATGGCCTGCAGCACCTGGACAAGGTAGTGGATATCGACCAGAGCCCGATCGGCCGCACCCCACGCTCGAACCCGGCGACCTACACCGGCATCTTCACACCGATCCGCGAGCTGTTCTCCGGCGTGCCGGAATCGCGTTCACGCGGCTACGGCCCGGGGCGGTTCTCGTTCAACGTCAAGGGCGGCCGTTGTGAAGCCTGCCAGGGCGATGGCTTGATCAAGGTAGAAATGCACTTCCTGCCAGACATCTACGTGCCGTGCGACGTGTGCAAGAGCAAGCGCTACAACCGTGAAACCCTGGAGATCAAGTACAAGGGCAAGAACATCCACGAGGTGCTGGAAATGACCATCGAGGATGCCCGCGACTTCTTCGATGCGGTGCCGGCGCTGGCGCGCAAGCTGCAAACCCTGATGGACGTCGGTTTGTCGTACATCAAGCTGGGGCAGTCGGCGACTACCTTGTCGGGGGGCGAGGCGCAGCGCGTGAAGCTGTCCCGCGAGCTGTCCAAGCGCGATACCGGCAAGACCCTGTACATCCTCGACGAGCCGACCACCGGCCTGCACTTCGCCGATATCCAGCAGTTGCTGGACGTGTTGCACCGCCTGCGCGACCACGGCAACACCGTGGTGGTGATCGAACATAACCTGGATGTGGTGAAGACCGCCGACTGGCTGGTGGACCTGGGGCCGGAGGGTGGCTCCAAGGGTGGGCAGATCATTGCCTGCGGCACGCCGGAAGAGCTGGCCGAGAAGAAGCAGTCGTATACCGGGCATTACCTCAAGCCGCTGCTGGAGCGGGATCGGGCTTGAAGGCCATGGGGGCGCTTTGCGCCCCTATCGCGACACAAGGCCGCTCCTACAGGCGAACGCATGAGGGTGCGCGATCGCCTGTAGGAGCGGCCTTGTGTCGCGATGGGCTGCAAGGCAGCCCCGCTGTTTACATCTGCGACTGCAGGTAGTTTTCCAGGCCGATGGCCTTGATCAGGCCCTGCTGCTTTTCCAGCCAGTAGGTGTGATCTTCTTCGGTATCGGCCAACTGCGCGCGCAGGATGTCGCGGCTGATGTAGTCCTTGTGCAGTTCGCACAGCTCGATGCCCTTGCACAGCGCGGCGCGCACCTTGTACTCGAGCTTGAGGTCGGCCTCGATCATCTCAGGGACCGTGGTGCCGACTTCGAGATCGTCGGCACGCATGTCGGGGGTGCCTTCGAGCATGAGGATACGGCGCATCAGGGCATCGGCGTGCTGCGTCTCTTCTTCCATCTCGTGGTTGATACGTTCGTAGAGCTTGGTCAGGCCCCAGTCTTCGTACATGCGCGAGTGGATGAAATACTGATCGCGTGCTGCCAGTTCGCCCTTCAGCAACGTGACGAGGTAGTTGATTACGTCCGGGTGACCTTGCATCGCCCTGCTTCTCCCTGTGAATGCGTCAATGACCACTAGTGTGAACCAGCTTTTGCCCGCGGTCACTGAAAAACGCGCAATCGGATGCAAAAAATCGGTTAAACAGTAGTGATATTCATTGAAAAACCGCCCAAATGAGGGCGGTTCTTCTTATCACTTCGACTTAGGCGAGATTCACGCCCAGGGCCTTGGCGATGCCTTCCCCGTACGCCGGATCAGCCTTGAAGAAGTGCTGCAACTGGCGCTGCACCACATCCTCGCTGACCCCAACCAGGGTGCCGGCGATGTTGCTGATCAGCAGCGCCTTCTGCTCGGCGCTCATCAGGCGGAACAGCGCGCCTGCGTGGCTGTAGTAGTCGCTGTCTTCACGGTGATCGTAGCGATCCGCCACCCCACTGAGTGCCAGCGCTGGCTCGGCATGGCGTGGCGACTGCTTCGGCGCGTCGGCATAGCTGTTGGGCTCGTAGTTCGGCGCGCTGCCGTAGCTGCCCATCGCCATCGAACCGTCACGCTGGTAGCTGTTGACCGGGCTGCGCGCGGCGTTGACCGGCAAGTGCTGGTGGTTGGTGCCCACCCGGTAGCGGTGCGCATCGGCGTAGGCGAACACCCGGCCTTGCAGCATGCGGTCCGGCGACAGGCCAACACCCGGGACCATGTTGCTCGGGCCGAAGGTGGCCTGCTCGACCTCGGCGAAGTAGTTGAGCGGGTTGCGGTTGAGCTCCAGCACTCCCACTTCGATCAGTGGGTACTCCTTCTGCGACCAGGTCTTGGTCACGTCGAAGGGGTTTTCTGCCCGAGCAGCTGCTTCGGCTTCGCTCATCACCTGGATGCACACGGTCCAGCGCGGGAAGTCGCCACGCTCGATGGCTTCGAACAGGTCACGCTGGGCGTAGTCCGGGTCAGTGCCAGCCAGGCGCGCGGCATCGGCCGGTGCCAGGTTCTTGATGCCCTGCTGGGTCTTGAAGTGCCACTTGACCCAGGTGCGCTCACCCTTGGCGTTGATCAGGCTGTAGGTGTGGCTGCCGAAACCGTGCATGTGGCGATAGCCGTCCGGGATGCCGCGGTCGGAGAACAGGATGGTGACCTGGTGCAGCGCTTCGGGTGAGTGCGACCAGAAGTCCCACATCATCTGGGCGTTCTTCAGGTTGCTCTGCGGGTGGCGCTTCTGGGTGTGAATGAAGTCGGGAAACTTCAGCGGGTCGCGGATGAAGAACACCGGGGTATTGTTGCCGACGATGTCCCAGTTGCCTTCCTCGGTGTAGAACTTCACCGCGAAGCCACGTGGATCGCGCTCGGTATCGGCGGAGCCGCGCTCACCACCGACCGTGGAGAAACGCAGGAAGGTTTCGGTGCGCTTGCCAATGGCATCGAACAGCTTGGCGCTGGTGTAGCCGCTGATATCACGGGTGACGGTGAAGGTACCGTAGGCGCCCGAGCCCTTGGCGTGGACACGACGCTCAGGGATGTTCTCGCGGTTGAAGTGAGCCAGCTTCTCGATCAGGTGGAAGTCGTCGAGCAGCAGCGGGCCGCGCGGGCCAGCGGAACGGGAATTCTGGTTGTCAGCAACGGGGGCACCGCTGGCGGTGGTGAGAATCTTGCTCATGGGCTCTCCTTATCGGGTCTTGAACGGCCGGCTAATCGGCTTGGAGAGAGTATTGACGAGCAGTGTTACAAGAACAAATTCATTAAGTGACTTATATCAATAGAAAATAACAATTCATCAGCCAACAAAAAACCGGGCCTAGGCCCGGTTTCTTGTAGCAGACAGAACGTCTTACTCGGCAGCTTCTACAGCACCGCCGACCGGACGATCAACCAGCTCGACGTACGCCATAGGCGCGTTGTCGCCAGCGCGGAAACCGCACTTCAGGATGCGCAGGTAGCCGCCCTGACGGGTGGCGTAACGCTTGCCCAGGTCGTTGAACAGTTTGCCAACGGCGGACTTCGAACGGGTACGGTCGAAGGCCAGACGACGGTTGGCTACGCTGTCTTCCTTGGCCAGGGTGATCAGCGGCTCGGCAACGCGGCGCAGTTCCTTGGCTTTCGGCAGGGTGGTTTTGATCAGCTCGTGCTCGATCAGCGACACTGCCATGTTCTGGAACATAGCCTTGCGGTGAGAGCTGGTACGGCTCAGGTGACGTCCACTTTTACGATGACGCATGATTCATTCCTTACCAAACACTACGTTCGGTGATTACGACGATCAGGCAGTCGCCTTGTCGTCTTTCTTAAGACTTGCAGGCGGCCAGTTGTCGAGGCGCATGCCGAGAGACAGACCACGAGAGGCCAGGACGTCCTTGATTTCAGTCAGGGACTTCTTGCCCAGGTTAGGAGTCTTCAACAGCTCTACTTCGGTACGCTGAATCAGGTCGCCGATGTAGTAGATGTTCTCCGCCTTGAGGCAGTTGGCCGAACGTACAGTCAGTTCCAGGTCGTCAACCGGGCGCAGCAGGATCGGATCGATCTCGTCTTCCTGCTCGACCACGACCGGCTCGCTGTCACCTTTGAGGTCGACGAACGCGGCCAGCTGCTGTTGCAGGATGGTCGCGGCGCGGCGGATAGCCTCTTCAGGATCCAGGGTGCCGTTGGTTTCCAGATCGATGACCAGCTTGTCCAGGTTGGTACGCTGTTCAACACGGGCGTTCTCGACCACGTAGGCGATACGACGCACCGGGCTGAACGAAGCGTCCAGCTGGAGACGGCCAATGCTGCGGCTTTCGTCTTCGTCAGTCTGACGGGAGTCGGCCGGCTCGTAACCGCGACCACGAGCTACGGTGAGCTTCATGTTCAGGGCGCCGTTGGACGCCAGGTTCGCGATTACGTGATCGGGGTTGACGATCTCGACATCGTGATCCAGCTGAATATCGGCAGCGGTAACCACCCCCGAACCCTTTTTCGACAAGGTCAGCGTAACTTCGTCACGACCGTGCAGCTTGATAGCCAGGCCTTTCAGGTTCAACAGGATTTCAATGACGTCTTCCTGTACACCTTCGATCGCGGAGTACTCATGGAGTACGCCATCGATCTCGGCCTCGACTACTGCACAGCCAGGCATGGAGGACAACAGGATGCGGCGCAGCGCGTTGCCCAGGGTATGGCCGAAGCCACGCTCGAGAGGCTCGAGCGTGATCTTGGCGCGGGTTGGACTGACAACCTGCACGTCGATGTGACGGGGTGTCAGAAACTCATTTACCGAAATCTGCATGGATGCACCTATTTTCTAGCCCTTACTTGGAGTAGAGCTCGACAATCAGGTTTTCGTTGATGTCGGCGGACAGGTCGCTGCGAGCAGGAACGTTCTTGAAAACGCCCGACTTTTTGGCAGCATCCACATCAACCCACTCAACGCGGCCACGCTGGGCGCACAGTTCAAGGGCTTGAACAATGCGCAGCTGGTTCAGCGATTTCTCGCGAACTGCGACCACGTCACCCGGACGAACTTGGTAGGATGGAATGTTTACGGTCTTGCCGTTCACGCTGATCGCTTTGTGCGAAACCAGCTGGCGGGACTCGGAACGGGTGGAACCGAAGCCCATACGGTAAACGACGTTGTCCAGACGGCACTCGAGCATCTGCAGCAGGTTCTCACCGGTGGCGCCTTTCTTCGAGGCAGCCGCTTGGTAGTAACCGCGGAATTGACGCTCCAGCACGCCGTAGATACGACGGACTTTTTGTTTCTCGCGCAGCTGGGTACCGTAGTCGGACTGACGGCCACGGCGCTGGCCGTGGATACCTGGGGCTGCTTCGATGTTGCACTTCGATTCCAGAGCGCGAACGCCGCTCTTCAGGAACAGGTCAGTGCCTTCACGGCGAGACAGTTTGCATTTTGGACCAATGTAACGTGCCATTTATCTGTCTCCTGATTACACGCGACGCTTCTTCGGCGGACGGCACCCGTTATGCGGGATTGGCGTCACGTCGGTGATGCTGGCGATCTTGTAGCCGCAGCTGTTCAGTGCACGAACGGCGGACTCACGACCTGGACCTGGACCCTTGACGTTGACGTCGAGGTTCTTCAGACCGTATTCCAGCGCAGCTTGACCAGCACGCTCAGCAGCGATCTGAGCTGCGAACGGGGTGGATTTGCGCGAACCACGGAAACCCGAACCACCGGAAGTAGCCCAGGACAGTGCGTTGCCCTGACGGTCGGTGATGGTCACGATGGTGTTGTTGAAAGACGCATGGATGTGGGCGATGCCATCAACCACTGTCTTTTTGACTTTTTTACGAGGACGAGCAGCAGGTTTTGCCATGTCTATATTCCTGGGCGATTACTTGCGGATCGGCTTACGCGGGCCCTTACGGGTGCGTGCGTTGGTCTTGGTGCGCTGACCGCGAACCGGCAGACCCTTACGATGACGCAGGCCGCGGTAGCAACCCAGGTCCATCAAGCGCTTGATCTTCATGTTGATGTCACGACGCAGGTCACCTTCGGTGGTGAACTTCGCGACTTCGCCACGCAGGGTTTCGATTTGCTCGTCGCTCAGATCCTTGATCTTTGCGGCTGGGTTGACACCAGCGTCTGCACAGATTTTCTGTGCAGTAGTGCGACCGACACCATAGATGTAGGTCAGCGAGATAACAGTATGCTTGTTATCTGGAATGTTGACGCCTGCAATACGGGCCATTCAGTGGGACTCCAATTGACAGCTACCTACGCCCCGGAAGCCAAGAAATAGGGCGCGAGATAATATCGCTGTAGAAACGAATAATCAACCCAGCAGCACACTAGCTGCTGGGTTTGAAGCGCGGATCACACTCAGCCTTGGCGCTGCTTGTGACGCGGTTCCGCGCTGCAGATCACGCGCACGATACCTTCGCGACGAATGATCTTGCAGTTGCGGCACAGCTTTTTCACCGATGCACGAACTTTCATTACCGACTCCTCGAACCTTAAGGGGCTAGATCAGCGCAGCAGACCGCTGCCGCCGTAGCCTTTCAGGTTGGCTTTCTTCATCAGGGATTCGTACTGGTGCGAAACGAGGTGCGATTGTACTTGGGACATGAAGTCCATCACAACCACTACCACAATCAGCAACGAGGTCCCGCCAAGGTAGAACGGCACGTTTGCTGCCACCACCAGGAACTGGGGCAGAAGGCAGACGGCCATCATGTAAAGAGCACCGAACATGGTCAAACGGGTCAGAACGCCATCAATGTAGCGTGCCGACTGCTCACCAGGACGGATACCCGGAATAAAGGCACCGGACTTCTTCAGGTTTTCCGCTACGTCTTTCGGGTTGAACATCAGCGCTGTGTAGAAGAAGCAGAAGAAAATGATCCCTGCACTAAACAGCAGAATGTTCAACGGCTGACCAGGAGCGATCGACTGCGAGATGTCCTGCAGCCAGCCCATACCTTCGGACTGACCGAACCAGGCACCCAGCGAAGCCGGGAACAGCAAGATGCTGCTCGCGAAAATGGCCGGGATGACCCCCGCCATGTTCACTTTCAGCGGCAGGTGGCTGGTCTGCGCAGCGAAGACCTTGCGGCCCTGCTGACGCTTGGCGTAGTGAACGGCGATACGACGCTGACCACGCTCAATGAACACCACGAAGCCGATAATCGCTACTGCCAGCAAACCGATAGCGACCAGGGCGAAGATGTTGATATCGCCTGTACGCGCAGACTCGAAAGACTGCCCGATTGCTCTCGGAAGACCGGCAACGATACCTGCGAAGATCAACATCGAGATACCGTTGCCCACACCGCGCTCAGTGATCTGCTCGCCGAGCCACATCATGAACATCGCGCCCGCCACGAAGGTGGAGACGGCGACGACATGGAAGCCGAGGCCTGCAGAAAACGCCACGCCCTGGTTGGCCAGGCCAATGGACATGCCAATGGCTTGAACCAGCGCCAGGATAACGGTGCCGTAGCGGGTGTACTGGCTGATCTTGCGACGGCCAGCTTCACCTTCCTTCTTCAACTGCTCCAGCTGCGGGCTGACAGCGGTCATGAGCTGCATGATGATCGATGCCGAGATGTACGGCATGATCCCCAGTGCAAAGATGCTCATGCGCTCCAGCGCGCCACCGGAAAACATGTTGAACAAGCTAAGAATGGTCCCCTCATTCTGCCGGAACAGATCCGCGAGACGGTCCGGGTTAATGCCTGGCACTGGGATGTGCGCGCCAATCCGATAGACGATGATCGCCATGAACAGAAAGCGCAGACGAGCCCAGAGTTCCGACATCCCGCCCTTACCGAGCGAAGAGAGAGCACCTTGCTTAGCCATTTATTCCTCGAACTTGCCGCCAGCTGCTTCGATAGCCGCACGTGCACCTTTGGTGACGGCGATACCCTTGAGGGTGACTGCGCGAGTGACTTCGCCCGACAGCATGATTTTCACACGCTGTACGTGCTGGCCGATCACGTTGGCGTCCTTCAGGGACTGAACGGTGATCAGATCGCCTTCCACCTTGGCCAGCTCGGACAGACGCACTTCGGCGCGGTCCATGGCTTTCAGGGAAACGAAGCCGAACTTCGGCAGGCGACGGTGCAGCGGCTGTTGACCGCCTTCGAAGCCTGGAGCGATGGAGCCACCGGAGCGGGAGGTCTGACCTTTGTGACCACGGCCACCGGTCTTGCCCAGACCGCTACCGATACCACGGCCCGGACGGTGCTTCTCGCGACGGGAACCCGGCGCTGGACTCAGATCATTGAGTTTCATCGATTAACCCTCGACCTTCAGCATGTAGTAAGCCTTGTTGATCATCCCGCGGTTCTCGGGAGTATCCTGGACTTCTACAGTGTGACCGATGCGACGCAGACCCAGGCCTTTAACACACAGTTTGTGGTTAGGCAGGCGGCCGGCGGTGCTCTTGATCAGCGTTACTTTTACGGTTGCCATGATCAGATGATCTCCTCAACAGTCTTGCCGCGCTTGGCAGCAATGGACTCAGGGGATTGCATGGCTTTCAGACCCTTGAAGGTGGCGTGAACCACGTTCACCGGGTTGGTCGAGCCGTAGCACTTGGCCAGAACGTTCTGGACGCCAGCGACTTCCAGGACGGCACGCATGGCGCCACCGGCGATGATACCGGTACCTTCCGAGGCAGGCTGCATGTAGACCTTCGAGGCGCCGTGGGCGGCCTTGGTGGCGTACTGCAGGGTGGTGCCCTTCAGGTCGACCTGAATCATGTTGCGACGAGCAGCTTCCATGGCTTTCTGGATCGCGGCAGGTACTTCGCGCGATTTGCCACGGCCGAAACCAACGCGGCCCTTGCCATCACCCACCACGGTCAGCGCGGTGAAGGTGAAGATACGGCCGCCCTTGACGGTCTTGGCTACGCGGTTAACTTGAACCAGCTTCTCGATGTAGCCTTCGTCGCGCTTTTGATCGTTATTTGCCATAACTTAGAACTCCAGCCCGCCTTCACGAGCAGCATCAGCCAGCGCCTTGACGCGGCCGTGGTACTTGAAGCCGGAACGGTCAAAGGCAACTTGAGATACACCGGCGGCTTTCGCGCGCTCAGCTACCAGCTTGCCAACCTTAGTGGCCGCGTCGATGTTGCCGGTGGCGCCATCACGCAGTTCTTTGTCCAAGGTCGAGGCGCTTGCCAGAACCTTGCTGCCGTCGGCCGAAATGACCTGGGCATAGATGTGCTGCGAGGAGCGGAACACGCACAGACGCACGGCTTCGAGCTCGTGCATTTTCAGGCGTGCTTTGCGAGCGCGACGCAGTCGAGTAACTTTTTTGTCGGTCATTTGCTAGGCCCTACTTCTTCTTGGCTTCTTTACGACGGACTACTTCGTCCGCGTAACGCACACCCTTGCCCTTGTAAGGCTCTGGCGGACGGAAACCGCGGACTTCAGCGGCCACCTGACCCACCAGCTGCTTGTCGATACCCTTGATCAGGATGTCGGTCTGGCTTGGGGTTTCAGCGGTGATACCGGCTGGCAGTTCGTAATCCACTGGGTGCGAGAAGCCCAGAGCCAGGTTCAGGACGGTGCCTTTAGCCTGAGCTTTGTAACCAACACCGACCAGCTGGAGCTTGCGCTCGAAGCCTTGGCTTACGCCGTGGACCATGTTGTTCACCAGGGCGCGGGTAGTACCGGCCATGGCGCGAGCTTGCTGGTCACCGTTGCGAGCGACGAAACGCAGCTCACCAGCTTCTTCGGTAACTTCAACAGACGAGTGAACGTTCAGTTCGAGAGTGCCCTTGGCACCCTTCACCGAAAGCTGTTGGCCGGCGAATTTGACTTCGACGCCTGCTGGCAGCTTAACGGGGTTCTTAGCGACGCGAGACATGCCTATCTCCCCTTAGAACACTGTGCACAGAACTTCGCCGCCGACACCGGCAGCGCGCGCAGCGCGGTCAGTCATCACACCTTTGTTGGTGGAGACGATAGACACGCCCAGGCCGCCACGTACTTTCGGCAGCTCGGTAACGGCCTTGTACTGGCGCAGGCCAGGACGGCTGGTACGCTTCAGCTCTTCGATGACCGGACGGCCTTCGAAGTACTTCAGCTCGATCGACAGGGAAGGCTTGGCTTCGCCAGTGACTTCGTAGCCGGCGATGTAACCTTCGTCTTTCAGTACTTTGGCAACCGCGACCTTCAGGGTGGAGGAAGGCATGCTTACGACAGACTTTTCAGCCATCTGGGCATTACGGATGCGAGTTAGCATGTCCGCTAACGGGTCCTGCATACTCATGGGCTAGATGCTCCTGATACAAGAATTATTAGCCTTGCGGCTATCACAACCACCCGAGCAGGCAGGGCAAAAAACCCAGGCTCAGGTGAGCCGGTCATTCTAGACACAAGGCAGAAACGAAACAAGCCCCATATAGGGGCTTGTTTCTTTGCGAGGTCACCGGCGGTCGGAAGATCACTCCCCTCCCGCCGGTGGTCACGCCAACCGGATTACCAGCTGGCCTTGACCAGACCTGGCACGTCACCACGCATGGCGGCTTCGCGCAGCTTGTTACGGCCGAGGCCGAACTTGCGGTACACGCCGTGCGGACGGCCGGTGATGCGGCAACGGTTACGCATGCGCGAGGCGCTGGCGTCACGTGGTTGCTTCTGCAGGGCGACAACGGCAGCGAAACGCTCTTCAGGAGAGGCGTTCTGGTTGACGATGGTCGCTTTCAGCTCGGCACGCTTTTTGGCGTACTTGGCTACCGTGAGCTGACGCTTCAGCTCGCGGTTTTTCATGCTCTTCTTGGCCATTTTCCTACTCCAATCAGTTGCGGAACGGGAACTTGAAAGCACGCAGCAGAGCGCGGCCTTCGTCGTCCGAACGAGCAGTGGTGGTCAGGGTGATGTCCAAACCGCGCAGAGCATCGATCTTGTCGTAGTCGATTTCCGGGAAGATGATCTGCTCTTTCACGCCCATGCTGTAGTTGCCGCGGCCATCGAAGGACTTGGCATTCAGGCCGCGGAAGTCGCGAACCCGTGGCAGGGAGATCGCCAGCAGGCGGTCCAGGAACTCGTACATTTTTTCGCGACGCAGGGTCACCTTGACACCGATCGGCCAGCCTTCACGGACTTTGAAGCCCGCGATGGATTTACGAGCGAAAGTCACGACCGGCTTTTGACCGGTGATCTTTTCCAGGTCGGCAACAGCGTGCTCGATGACTTTCTTGTCGCCGATCGCTTCGCCCAGACCCATGTTCAGGGTGATTTTGGTAACGCGCGGAACTTCCATCACGTTCGACAGCTTAAGTTCTTCCTTAAGCTTAGGAGCGATTTCGTTCCGGTAAATCTCTTTCAGTCGTGCCATGGTCTTCTACCTAGCAGTGTTCAAGCATCAACCGCTTTTTGGGTCGACTTGAAGACACGAATTTTTTTACCGTCTTCTACTTTGAAACCAACGCGGTCAGCCTTGTTGGTTTCGCCGTTGAAGATGGCGACGTTGGAAGCGTGCAGTGGCGCTTCTTTCTCGACGATACCGCCCTGGACGCCCGCCATCGGGTTAGGCTTGGTGTGGCGCTTGACCAGGTTGACACCACCGATGACCAGACGGTCGTCAGCGAGAACCTTCAGCACCTTACCGCGCTTACCTTTGTCTTTGCCGGCGATCACGATGATCTCGTCGTCACGACGAATCTTTTGCATGTCGGATCTCCTTAGAGCACTTCTGGGGCGAGCGAGACGATCTTCATGAACTTCTCGGTACGAAGTTCACGGGTCACTGGCCCGAAGATGCGAGTACCGATCGGCTCTTGCTTGGTGTTCAGCAGAACAGCAGCGTTGCCGTCGAAACGAATGATGGAACCGTCAGCGCGACGTACACCGTGACGGGTACGGACGACAACAGCGGTCATCACCTGGCCTTTCTTGACCTTACCGCGCGGAATCGCTTCCTTGACGGTTACTTTGATGATGTCACCGATGCCAGCGTAACGGCGGTGCGAACCGCCGAGTACCTTGATGCACATGACGCGACGAGCGCCGCTGTTATCGGCCACATCGAGCATGGATTGAGTCTGAATCATAAAATTTCTCCGACCCCTAGCCCTTAGACTTCAACAGCGCGTTCGAGGACTTCAACCAGTGCCCAGGACTTGGTCTTGGCCAGCGGACGAGTTTCGGTGATCGAAACTTTGTCGCCGATTTTGCACTGGTTGGTTTCGTCGTGCGCGTGCAGCTTAGTCGAACGCTTAACGTATTTACCGTAGATCGGGTGCTTGACGCGACGCTCGATCAGAACGGTGATGGTCTTGTCCATTTTGTCGCTGACGACACGGCCAGTCAGCGTACGGACGGTTTTTTCAGCTTCAGCCATGATCACTTACCTGCCTGCTGGTTGAGCACAGTTTTCACGCGAGCGATGTCACGCTTAACTTGCGAGAGCAGGTGCGACTGCCCCAACTGGCCAGTTGCTTTCTGCATGCGCAGATTGAACTGGTCGCGCAGCAAGCCGAGCAGTTGCTCATTCAGTTGCTGTGCGGATTTTTCACGAAGTTCATTCGCTTTCATCACATCACCGTCCGCTTAACAAAGGAGGTGGCGAGAGGCAGCTTTGCAGCGGCCAGGGCGAAAGCTTCGCGCGCCAGCTCTTCAGAAACACCCTCGATCTCGTACAGGACTTTGCCTGGCTGAATCTGGGCAACCCAGTATTCCACGGAACCTTTACCTTTACCCATACGAACCTCGAGAGGCTTCTTGGTAACCGGCTTGTCCGGGAAGACACGGATCCAGATCTTGCCGCCACGTTTAACGTGACGGGTCAGGGCACGACGTGCCGACTCGATCTGGCGAGCGGTGAGACGACCGCGGGCGACAGCTTTCAGAGCGAACTCGCCGAAGCTGACCTTGCTACCGCGCAGTGCCAGACCACGGTTGTGGCCGGTCATCTGCTTGCGGAATTTTGTACGCTTTGGTTGCAACATTTGGCGTACCCCTTACTTAGCAGCTTTTTTACGAGGCGCTGGTGCTTGAGGCTTCAGCTCTTCCTGGCGACCACCAATTACTTCGCCTTTGAAGATCCAAACCTTCACACCGATCACACCGTAGGTGGTGTGAGCTTCGTAGGTGTTGTAGTCGATATCGGCACGCAGGGTGTGCAGAGGCACACGACCTTCGCGATACCACTCGGTACGTGCGATCTCGGCACCGCCGAGACGACCGCTCACCTGGATCTTGATGCCCTTGGCACCAATACGCATGGCGTTCTGTACAGCGCGCTTCATGGCGCGACGGAACATAACGCGGCGCTCCAGCTGCTGGGCAACGCTCTGAGCAACCAGCATAGCGTCGAGTTCCGGCTTGCGGATCTCTTCGATGTTGATGTGCACAGGCACACCCATCTGCTTGGTCAGGTCCTGACGCAGCTTCTCAACATCTTCACCTTTCTTGCCGATAACGATACCGGGACGAGCGGTGTGGATGGTGATGCGTGCAGTTTGAGCCGGACGATGAATATCGATACGGCTAACGGACGCGCTTTTTAGTTTGTCCTGGAGGTACTCGCGAGTTTGCAGATCCTTCAGCAGGTAATCTGCGTAAGTCGCGCCGTCTGCGTACCAGACGGAGGTGTGCTCCTTGACGATTCCCAGGCGAATGCCAGTGGGATGTACTTTCTGACCCATCTGATCGACTCCGTTACTTGTCCGCAACCTTGACAGTGATATGGCAAGACCGCTTGACGATGCGATCAGCACGGCCCTTGGCACGTGGCATGATGCGCTTCAGCGAACGCCCTTCGTTGACGAAGACGGTGGAGACCTTCAGGTCATCAACGTCTGCGCCTTCGTTGTGTTCGGCGTTGGCAACGGCCGACTCGAGGACTTTCTTCATGATTTCAGCGGCTTTTTTGCTGCTGAAGGCCAACAGGTTGAGCGCTTCGCCCACCTTCTTCCCGCGGATCTGGTCGGCGACCAAGCGGGCTTTCTGGGCGGAGATGCGAGCGCCCGACAACTTAGCGGCTACTTCCATTTCCTTACCCCTTAACGCTTGGCTTTCTTGTCAGCCACGTGCCCACGATAAGTGCGGGTACCGGCGAACTCGCCCAGTTTGTGGCCGACCATGTCTTCGTTCACCAGAACTGGGACATGTTGACGACCGTTGTGTACCGCGATGGTCAGACCGACCATCTGTGGCAGGATCATCGAACGGCGCGACCAGGTTTTAACTGGCTTGCGATCGTTCTTCTCCACCGCCACTTCGACCTTCTTCAGCAGGTGAAGATCGATAAAAGGACCTTTTTTCAGAGAACGTGGCACTGTCGTATCCCTCTAGTTACTTGCGACGACGGACGATCATGTTGTCGGTACGCTTATTACCACGGGTTTTAGCACCCTTGGTTGGGAAGCCCCATGGCGATACCGGATGACGACCACCGGAGGTACGACCTTCACCACCACCATGTGGGTGGTCAACCGGGTTCATGGCAACACCACGAACGGTTGGGCGAACGCCGCGCCAGCGTTTGGCACCTGCTTTACCCAGCGAACGCAGGCTGTGCTCGGAGTTCGAGACTTCGCCCAGGGTCGCACGGCACTCAGCCAGGACTTTACGCATTTCACCAGAGCGCAGACGCAGGGTCACATAGACACCGTCGCGGGCGATCAGCTGAGCCGAAGCACCAGCGGAACGAGCGATCTGAGCACCTTTGCCCGGCTTCAGTTCGATGCCGTGAATGGTGCTACCTACTGGAATGTTGCGCAGCTGCAGGGAGTTACCGGCCTTGATTGGGGCCAGGGCACCTGCGATCAGCTGGTCGCCAGCGCTCACGCCTTTAGGGGCGATGATGTAGCGACGCTCACCGTCTGCGTAGCACAGCAGGGCGATGTGAGCAGTACGGTTCGGGTCGTATTCGATACGCTCGACAGTGGCAGGGATGCCATCTTTGTCGTTGCGACGGAAGTCAACCAGACGGTAATGCTGCTTATGACCACCACCAACGTGACGAGTGGTGATGCGGCCATTGTTGTTACGACCACCAGACTTCGATTTTTTCTCGAGCAGCGGTGCGTGAGGAGCGCCTTTGTGCAGCTCCTTGTTGACCACCTTGACCACAAAACGGCGGCCAGGGGAAGTCGGTTTGCATTTAACGATTGCCATGATGCACCCCTTCCTTACTCAGCACTGCTGCTGAAATCGAGATCTTGGCCTGGCTGAAGGGAGACGATCGCCTTCTTCCAGTCATTACGCTTGCCCAGACCACGTGCGGTACGCTTGGTTTTACCCAGAACGTTAACAGTCGACACGTTTTCAACTTTTACGTTGAACAGGCCTTCGACAGCTTTCTTGATTTCCAGCTTGGTTGCATCGGTAGCAACCTTGAATACGAACTGGCCTTTTTTCTCAGCCAGAACGGTAGCCTTCTCGGAAACGTGCGGGCCAAGGAGGACTTTGAATACGCGTTCCTGGTTCATCCCAGCAGCTCCTCGAATTTCTTCACGGCCGAGACAGTGATCAACACTTTCTCGTATGCGATCAGACTGACCGGGTCGGAACCTTGAACGTCACGTACATCGACGTGCGGCAGGTTGCGAGCAGCCAGGTACAGGTTCTGATCAACAGCATCCGAAACGATGAGAACATCGCTCAGACCCATGCCGTTCAGCTTGTTCAGCAGGTCTTTGGTTTTCGGGGCTTCAACAGCGAAGTCCTGAACCACGACCAGACGGTCGCTACGCACCAGCTCAGCGAGGATGGAGCGCAGGGCTGCGCGATACATCTTCTTGTTGAGCTTCTGCGAGTGATCCTGAGGACGAGCTGCGAAGGTTACACCACCGCCACGCCAGATCGGACCACGGGTAGTACCAGCACGAGCGCGGCCAGTACCTTTCTGACGCCATGGGCGCTTACCGCCACCGGCTACGTCAGAACGGGTCTTCTGCTGCTTGGTGCCCTGACGGCCGCCGGCCATGTAGGCCACGACTGCTTGGTGTACCAGCGTCTCGTTGAATTCGCCACCGAAGGTCAGTTCGGAAACTTCGATCGCCTGAGCGTCATTTACATTAAGTTGCATGTCAGTTTCCCCTTAACCGCGAGCCTTGACAGCCGGACGCACGACCACGTCGCCGCCAGTAGCGCCTGGGACGGCACCCTTGATCAGCAGCAGGTTGCGTTCAGCGTCTACGCGTACTACTTCCAGGGACTGAACAGTCACGCGCTCGGCGCCCATGTGACCGGACATCTTCTTGCCCTTGAATACACGACCAGGAGTCTGGCACTGGCCGATGGAGCCAGGGACACGGTGCGATACGGAGTTACCGTGGGTGTTGTCTTGACCACGGAAGTTCCAACGCTTGATGGTACCGGCGAAGCCTTTACCTTTGGACTGACCGGTTACGTCTACCAGCTGGCCTGCAGTGAAGAGTTCAGCTTTGATCAGATCGCCAGCCTGGAAATCGCCTTCTTCAAGACGGAACTCCCAAACACCGCGACCAGCGGCAACGTTAGCCTTGGCAAAGTGGCCTGCCTGAGCGGCGGTCACACGCGAAGCACGACGCTCGCCAACAGTGACTTGCACTGCACGGTAGCCATCAGTTTCTTCGGTTTTGAACTGGGTGACGCGATTCGGCTCGATCTCGATGACCGTGACCGGAATGGAGACACCTTCTTCGGTGAAAATACGGGTCATACCCGCTTTTCGACCGACTACACCAATAGTCATGTTGTAAACCTCATGAGTGTACGGGGCTTTCACCCGCTATGGCCGCCCATTTCAGAGCGTTACACGACCAGACCGAAGTCTTAGCCGAGGCTGATCTGCACTTCCACACCGGCCGCCAGATCAAGCTTCATCAGCGCGTCAACGGTTTTATCCGTTGGCTGGACGATGTCCAGAACACGCTTATGAGTGCGAATCTCGTACTGGTCACGCGCGTCTTTGTTGACGTGCGGGGAGACCAGAACGGTGAAACGCTCTTTGCGGGTAGGCAGTGGAATTGGACCACGCACTTGTGCACCAGTACGTTTCGCGGTTTCCACGATTTCCTGGGTGGATTGGTCGATCAGGCGATGGTCGAAAGCCTTCAACCTGATACGGATTTGCTGATTTTGCATTGGATTTCAGACTCCAGGCTGTTCCCATCGGGCGCACTACGCCCGTTAAAAGGAGGCGTGATTCTATAGACGCCCCAATTTAGTGTCAACCCAATAAAAAAAACCCCCGCTGAGCGGGGGTTTTTTCAACCGATCGAGTGATTACTCGATGATTTTGGCCACGACGCCGGCGCCGACGGTACGACCGCCTTCACGGATGGCGAAGCGCAGACCGTCTTCCATCGCGATGGTCTTGATCAGGGTGACAGTCATCTGAATGTTGTCACCTGGCATTACCATTTCAACGCCTTCCGGCAGTTCGCAGTTACCGGTCACGTCAGTGGTACGGAAGTAGAACTGAGGACGGTAGCCTTTGAAGAACGGAGTGTGACGGCCGCCTTCTTCCTTCGACAGGACGTAGACTTCTGCGGTGAACTTGGTGTGCGGCTTGACCGAACCTGGCTTGACCAGAACCTGGCCACGCTCAACGTCGTCACGCTTGGTACCACGCAGCAGGACGCCGCAGTTCTCGCCAGCACGACCTTCGTCCAGCAGCTTGCGGAACATCTCAACGCCGGTGCAGGTGGTGGTGGTGGTGTCACGCAGACCAACGATTTCCAGCGGATCCTGAACGCGGACGATACCACGCTCGATACGGCCGGTAACAACGGTACCACGACCCGAGATCGAGAATACGTCTTCGATCGGCATCAGGAACGGCTGGTCGATGGCACGAACTGGCTCAGGGATGTAGGCATCCAGAGTTTCAACCAGCTTCTTGACAGCGCTGGTACCCATTTCGTTGTCGTCTTTGCCTTCCAGGGCCATACGAGCCGAACCGATGATGATCGGAGTGTCGTCGCCTGGGAAGTCGTAGGTGGACAGCAGGTCGCGAACTTCCATCTCGACCAGTTCCAGCAGCTCAGCGTCGTCTACCAGGTCAGCCTTGTTCAGGAAGACCACGATGTACGGAACGCCAACCTGACGGGACAGCAGGATGTGCTCACGGGTTTGTGGCATCGGACCATCGGCGGCCGAGCAAACCAGGATCGCGCCGTCCATCTGGGCAGCACCGGTGATCATGTTCTTCACGTAGTCAGCGTGACCTGGGCAGTCAACGTGAGCGTAGTGACGAATGTTCGAGTTGTACTCGACGTGAGCGGTGTTGATGGTGATACCGCGCGCTTTTTCTTCCGGAGCCGAGTCGATCTTGTCGAACTCAACGACGGCCGAACCGAAAACTTCGGAGCAGACGCGGGTCAGAGCTGCGGTCAGAGTGGTCTTACCGTGGTCAACGTGGCCGATGGTGCCGACGTTAACGTGGGGAAGGGAACGATCAAATTTTTCTTTAGCCACGACAGTGAACCTCTTGCCTAAAGGGGATTAGCCTTGTTTTTTAACGAGTGCTTCGACGATGTTCGACGGAGCTTCGGCGTATTTGGAGAATTCCATGGAGTAGCTTGCGCGACCCTGAGACATGGAACGAACGTCGGTTGCGTAACCGAACATCTCTCCGAGCGGTACCTCAGCAGTGATTACCTTGCCGGACACCGAGTCTTCATTACCCTGGATCATCCCGCGACGACGGCTCAGGTCACCCATCACGTCACCCAGGTAGTCTTCCGGGGTTACAACTTCGACCTTCATGATCGGCTCAAGCACCACGCCACCGCCCTTCTGGGCCAGTTGCTTGGTCGCCATCGAAGCGGCGATCTTGAACGCCATTTCGTTGGAGTCGACGTCGTGGTACGAACCGTCGAATACCGTGGCCTTCAGGCCGAGCAGCGGATAACCGGCAACAACGCCGTTTTTCATCTGCTCTTCGATACCCTTCTGGATCGGGGCGATGAATTCCTTAGGAATCACACCACCAACGACTTCGTTGGTGAACACCAGACCTTCGGTGATGTTGCCCTTCTCGTCAACGTCCGGCTCCGAGAAACGGATCCAGCAGTGACCGAACTGACCACGGCCACCCGACTGACGAACGAACTTGCCTTCGATCTCGACGTTGGACTTGGTGATCTTCTCGCGGTACGAAACCTGAGGCTTGCCGACGTTGCACTCGACGTTGAACTCGCGCTTCATGCGGTCAACGAGGATGTCCAGGTGCAGCTCACCCATACCGGAGATGATGGTCTGGCCGGTTTCTTCGTCGGTCTTGACGCGGAACGACGGGTCTTCCTGGGCCAGCTTGCCCAGAGCGATACCCATCTTCTCCTGGTCAGCCTTGGTTTTCGGCTCTACGGAGAGCGAAATTACCGGCTCAGGGAAGTCCATACGCTCGAGGATGATCGGCTTGTCGGCGTTGCACAGGGTGTCACCGGTGGTGACGTCCTTCATGCCGATCAGAGCAGCGATGTCGCCAGCGCGTACTTCTTTGATCTCTTCACGCTGGTTGGCGTGCATCTGCACCATACGACCAACGCGCTCTTTCTTGCCCTTGACCGAGTTGATGACGGAGTCACCGGAGGTCAGGAAGCCCGAGTAAACGCGAACGAAGGTCAGAGTACCCACGAACGGGTCGGTGGCAATCTTGAACGCCAGGGCCGAGAACGGCGCGTCGTCGTCAGCAGGACGCTCGTCGTACTGTTCTGCAGTGACTTCATCCTTCGGCACGTCGATCAGGTCAGGGTGGATACCCTTGATCGCCGGGATTTCGGTCGGAGCAGGCAGGAAGTCGATGACGGCGTCGAGAACCAGGGGAACACCCTTGTTCTTGAACGAGGAACCGCAGACAGCAGGAACGATCTCGCTCGCCAGGGTACGGGCGCGCAGACCAGCCTTGATGTCTTCGACGGACAGGTCACCTTCTTCAAGGTACTTGTTCATCAGCTCTTCGTTGGCTTCGGCGGCAGCCTCAACCATGTTGCTGCGCCACTCGTTGGCCAGCTCGACCATATCCGCAGGAATTTCTTCCTCACGGTAGGTGGTGCCCTTGTCGTCATCGTTCCAGTAGATGGCTTTCATCTTGATCAGGTCAACCTGACCCTGGAAGTCGTCTTCCGCACCGATGGCCAGCTGGACCGGAACCGGGGTGTGACCCAGGCGGTTCTTGATCTGGCCGACAACGCGCAGGAAGTTGGCACCGGCACGGTCCATCTTGTTCACGTAGACAACACGTGGAACGCCGTACTTGTTGGCTTGACGCCATACGGTTTCGGACTGCGGTTCAACACCGGAGGTACCGCAGAACACAACGACCGCGCCGTCGAGTACACGCAGCGAACGCTCTACTTCAATGGTGAAGTCAACGTGGCCGGGGGTATCGATGACGTTTACGCGGTAGTTGTCGTACTGACCACGGGAACCTTTCCAGAAGGTGGTAACGGCAGCGGAGGTAATGGTGATACCGCGCTCCTGCTCCTGCACCATCCAGTCGGTGGTCGCGGCGCCGTCATGCACCTCGCCCATCTTGTGGCTCAGACCTGTGTAGAACAGGATCCGCTCGGTAGTGGTAGTCTTGCCCGCGTCAACGTGGGCACAGATACCGATGTTACGGTAGCGGTTAATTGCTGTATTACGAGCCATAGAGCCCTCGCAAAAATATTGATGCTTGAATTAGAAGCGGTAGTGCGAGAACGCTTTGTTGGCCTCGGCCATACGGTGCACGTCTTCACGCTTCTTGACTGCAGCACCCTTGCCTTCGGCAGCATCCAGCAGTTCGCCGGCCAGGCGCAGAGCCATCGACTTCTCGCCGCGCTTGCGGGCGTAGTCTACGAGCCAGCGCATTGCCAGAGCATTACGACGGGATGGACGAACTTCAACCGGAACCTGGTAAGTGGCACCGCCAACACGGCGGGACTTAACTTCGACCAGCGGAGCGATGGCGTCGAGAGCTTTCTCGAAGATTTCCAGGGGGTCGCTGTTCTTGCGTGCTTTGACGGTATCCAGGGCACCGTAAACGATGCGCTCGGCTACGGCCTTCTTGCCGCTTTCCATCACGTGGTTCATGAACTTGGCGAGGATCTGGGATCCGTACTTCGGATCGTCCAGGATCTCACGTTTTGCTGCTACACGACGTCTTGGCATGATAAGCCCTCAAACGGTCTTCAGGTTAGCCCGGGACGCGGGTCTTCGACCCCTGCCCGACCTTACTCTTATCGACTCAAATAAATGGATGTCTGCAAACGACCGATTACTTCGGACGCTTGGTACCGTACTTCGAACGACCCTGGTTACGGCCTTTGACGCCCGAAGTATCCAGAGAGCCGCGAACGGTGTGGTAACGAACACCTGGCAAGTCTTTTACACGGCCGCCACGGATCAGGACGACGCTGTGCTCTTGCAGGTTGTGGCCTTCACCGCCGATGTACGAGGAAACCTCGAAACCGTTGGTCAGACGCACACGGCATACTTTACGCAGTGCCGAGTTAGGTTTTTTCGGCGTGGTGGTGTACACACGGGTGCACACGCCACGACGCTGCGGGCAGTTCTGCAGCGCAGGAACGTCGGACTTCTCGACCGAACGCTTACGCGGCTGACGTACCAGCTGGTTGATAGTTGCCATCTACTAGCTCCACTGATTGTCTTGCGACTCTATTGTCTTGCAAGAAAGCCAAAAATTGGCGAGACGGAGCCTCACCAAATTTAAGGGTACAAAAGTCTAAAGAGGATCTTGCACCCAGTCAAGACGAGGCCCCGGCCCTCCTCGCCCGGTCATCGGCAACAATTCATGTCACCGATGCCCTGGCGAGGCGTGCCGGGGCCCTGCCCTGTACTCAGTTGCCGCTGGAATTCAGCGCTTCGGTCAGTGCGGCTTCCACCTCACTGGCGCTCACACGCAGCGGCTTGTCGGCATCACGGCGACGCTTGCGCTCGCTGTGATAGGCCAGACCGGTACCGGCCGGGATCAGACGACCCACGACCACGTTCTCTTTCAGGCCGCGCAGGTAGTCGCGCTTGCCGGTTACCGCCGCTTCGGTCAGTACGCGGGTGGTTTCCTGGAAGGAAGCCGCCGAGATGAACGATTCGGTCGACAGCGAGGCCTTGGTGATACCCAGCAGCACACGGGTGAACTTCGAGATGAACTTGTCTTCGCTGGCGAGACGCTCGTTCTCGACCAGAACCTGAGTCAGTTCCATCTGGTCGCCCTTGATGAAGCTGGAATCGCCGGACTCGGAGATCTCAACTTTACGCAGCATCTGACGCAGGATGGTCTCGATGTGCTTGTCGTTGATCTTCACGCCCTGCAGGCGGTAAACGTCCTGGATCTCGTTGACGATGTACTTGGCCAGCGCGCTCACACCCAGCAGACGCAGGATGTCGTGCGGATCGCTCGGGCCGTCGGAGATAACTTCGCCGCGGTTTACCTGTTCGCCTTCGAAGACGTTCAGGTGGCGCCACTTCGGAATCAGCTCTTCGTACGGATCGCTACCATCGGTCGGGGTGATGACCAGGCGACGCTTGCCCTTGGTTTCTTTACCGAAGGCAATGGTGCCGCTGACTTCAGCCAGGATCGAGGCTTCCTTCGGACGACGCGCTTCGAACAAGTCGGCAACGCGTGGCAGACCACCGGTGATGTCACGGGTCTTCGACGTTTCTTGCGGGATACGCGCGATAACGTCACCGACGCCGATCTGGGCACCGTCAGCCACACCGACGAGGGCGTTGGCCGGCAGGAAGTACTGAGCCGGTACGTCGGTACCTGGCAGGTACAGGTCCTTGCCAGCGGCATCGACCATCTTGATCGCCGGACGGATTTCCTTGCCTGCGGCAGGGCGATCCTTCACGTCCATCACTTCAATGTTGGTCAGGCCGGTCAGTTCGTCGGTCTGGCGCTTGATGGTGATGTTTTCTTCCATGCCCACGAAGGTCACGGTACCTTTCAGCTCGGTCACGATCGGGTGGGTGTGCGGGTCCCACTTGGCGACGATGGCGCCAGCTTCGACCTTCTCACCTTCCTTGACCGAAATCACCGCACCGTAAGGCAGCTTGTAGCGCTCACGCTCACGACCGAACTCGTCGGCAATGGCCAGCTCGCCGGAACGCGATACGGCAACCAGGTTGCCATCGGCGCGCTCGACCTGCTTGAGGTTGTGCAGACGCACCATACCGCCGTTCTTCACCTGGACGCTGTCGGCAGCCGAGGTACGGCTTGCAGCACCACCGATGTGGAACGTACGCATGGTCAGCTGGGTACCCGGCTCACCGATCGACTGGGCGGCGATAACGCCGACAGCTTCACCGATGTTCACCTGGTGACCGCGAGCCAGATCGCGACCGTAGCACTTGGCGCAGATGCCGTAGCGGGTTTCGCAGCTGATCGGCGAACGCACGACCACTTCGTCGATGCTGTTCAGCTCGATGAACTCGACCCACTGCTCGTCCACCAGGGTGCCGGCAGGAACGATGACGTCCTCGGTGCCCGGCTTGAACACGTCACGGGCGATGACACGGCCCAGCACGCGCTCACCCAGCGGCTCGACAACGTCGCCGCCTTCGATGTGCGGGGTCATCAGCAGACCCTGGTCGGTGCCGCAGTCGATCTCGGTAACCACCAGATCCTGCGCCACGTCTACCAGACGACGGGTCAGGTAACCGGAGTTCGCGGTCTTCAGTGCGGTATCCGCCAGACCCTTACGAGCACCGTGGGTCGAGATGAAGTACTGCAGTACGCTCAGACCTTCGCGGAAGTTCGCGGTGATCGGCGTCTCGATGATCGAGCCGTCCGGCTTGGCCATCAGGCCACGCATACCGGCCAGCTGACGGATCTGAGCCGCGGAACCACGCGCACCGGAGTCAGCCATCATGTACATCGAGTTGAAGGACTCTTGCTCGACTTCCTTGCCCTCGCGGTCGACGACCTTCTCTTTCGAGAGGTTGGCCATCATCGCCTTGGACACTTCGTCGTTCGCCTTGGACCACAAGTCGATGACCTTGTTGTACTTCTCGCCCTGGGTTACCAGGCCGGAGGCGTACTGGCTCTCGATTTCCTTCACTTCATCGGTGGCGCTGTTGATGATGCGCGCCTTTTCATCAGGGATAACGAAGTCGTTAACACCGATGGAAACGCCGGAAATGGTCGAGTAGGCAAAGCCGGTGTACATCAGCTGGTCAGCGAAGATCACGGTCTCTTTCAGACCCACCACGCGATAGCACTGGTTGATCAGCTTGGAGATCGCCTTTTTCTTCATCGACTGGTTGACGACGTCGAACGGCAGGCCTGCCGGTACAACCTGGAACAGCAGCGCACGGCCGACAGTGGTGTCGACGATACGGGTGTTCTTGGTGATGCTGCCATCGCGATCCTTCACGGTTTCGTTGATACGAACCTTGATTTTCGCGTGCAGGGCGGCTTCGCCGGCGCGGAATACGCGGTCGACTTCCTGCAGGTCGGCGAACACGCGACCTTCGCCCTTGGCGTTGATGGCTTCACGGGTCATGTAGTACAGACCCAGTACAACGTCCTGCGACGGAACGATGATTGGCTCACCGTTGGCTGGCGACAGGATGTTGTTGGTCGACATCATCAGCGCGCGCGCTTCGAGCTGGGCTTCCAGGGTCAGCGGCACGTGAACGGCCATCTGGTCACCGTCGAAGTCGGCGTTGTACGCGGCACAGACCAGCGGGTGCAGCTGGATAGCCTTACCTTCGATCAGAACCGGTTCAAATGCCTGGATACCCAGACGGTGCAGGGTTGGCGCACGGTTGAGCAGGACGGGGTGTTCGCGGATCACCTCGGCGAGGACGTCCCACACCTCCGGCAGCTCGCGCTCGACCATCTTCTTGGCAGCCTTGATGGTGGTCGCCAGACCACGCATTTCCAGCTTGCCGAAAATGAACGGCTTGAACAGCTCGAGGGCCATCTTCTTCGGCAGACCGCACTGGTGCAGACGCAGGGTCGGGCCTACGGTAATTACCGAACGGCCGGAGTAGTCCACGCGCTTACCGAGCAAGTTCTGACGGAAACGACCTTGCTTACCTTTGATCATGTCGGCCAGCGACTTCAGCGGACGCTTGTTCGAGCCCGTGATGGCGCGACCGCGACGGCCGTTGTCGAGCAGGGCGTCGACCGCTTCCTGCAGCATGCGCTTTTCGTTGCGCACGATGATGTCCGGCGCCGACAGATCGAGCAGGCGCTTCAGACGGTTGTTACGGTTGATCACCCGACGATACAGGTCGTTCAGGTCGGAGGTCGCGAAGCGGCCGCCATCCAGCGGAACCAGCGGACGCAGGTCCGGCGGCAGTACTGGCAGGACGGTCAGGACCATCCACTCAGGCAGGTTGCCCGAGCCCTGGAAAGCTTCCATCAGCTTCAGGCGCTTGGACAGCTTCTTGATCTTGGTTTCCGAGTTGGTCTGCGGAATTTCTTCGCGCAGGCGACCGATCTCGTGCTCCAGGTCGATAGCGTGCAGCAGTTCGCGGACAGCCTCGGCACCCATGCGGGCATCGAAGTCGTCACCGAACTCTTCCAGCGCTTCGAAGTACTGCTCGTCGTTCAGCAACTGGCCCTTCTCGAGGGTGGTCATGCCCGGGTCGATCACGACGTAGCTCTCGAAGTAGAGCACGCGTTCGATATCACGCAGGGTCATGTCCATCAGCAGGCCGATACGGGACGGCAGCGACTTCAGGAACCAGATGTGGGCAACCGGCGAGGCCAGCTCGATGTGCGCCATGCGCTCACGACGAACCTTGGCCAGGGCAACTTCAACGCCGCACTTCTCGCAGATCACGCCGCGGTGCTTGAGGCGCTTGTACTTGCCGCACAGGCACTCGTAGTCCTTGACTGGGCCAAAGATCTTGGCGCAGAACAGGCCGTCGCGCTCAGGCTTGAACGTACGGTAGTTGATGGTTTCCGGCTTTTTGACTTCACCGAACGACCACGAACGGATCATTTCAGGCGACGCCAGACCGATGCGGATGGCGTCGAACTCTTCGACTTGACCCTGGTTTTTCAGCAAATTCAGTAGGTCTTTCAAGGCCTTTCCTCCTGGCGGAGCAGGGAGCGGGCATTACCTGCCCCACTCCCCTTCGCGTCACGTGTTATTCGGTTTCCAGATCGATATCGATACCGAGCGAACGGATCTCTTTGATCAACACGTTGAAGGACTCGGGCATGCCCGGCTCCATACGGTGATCGCCATCCACGATGTTCTTGTACATCTTGGTACGGCCGTTCACGTCGTCCGACTTCACTGTGAGCATTTCTTGCAGGGTGTATGCCGCGCCGTATGCTTCCAGCGCCCACACTTCCATCTCCCCGAAACGCTGACCACCGAACTGCGCCTTACCACCCAGCGGCTGCTGGGTAACCAGGCTGTAGGAACCAGTGGAACGCGCGTGCATCTTGTCGTCCACCAAGTGGTTCAGCTTGAGCATGTACATGTAACCAACGGTCACAGGACGCTCGAACTTGTTGCCGGTACGGCCGTCGAACAGCACCATCTGGCCGCTTTCTGGCAGGTCTGCCAGTTTCAGCATGGCCTTGATCTCACGCTCCTTGGCACCGTCGAAGACTGGGGTGGCCATAGGCACGCCTTTCTTCAGGTTGTTCGCCAGGGCGATGATCTCTTCGTCGGTGAACTCTTCCAGGTTCTCCTGACGACCACCGATCTCGTTGTAGATCTCGGTGAGGAAGGTGCGCAGTTCAGCGGCTTTGCGCTGCTCTTCGATCATCCGGTCGATCTTCTCGCCCAGGCCCTTGGCCGCGAGGCCCAGGTGGGTTTCGAGGATCTGACCGACGTTCATACGCGAAGGTACGCCCAGCGGGTTCAGTACGACGTCGACCGGAGTACCGTTGGCGTCGTGCGGCATGTCTTCGACCGGCATGATCACCGAGACGACACCCTTGTTACCGTGACGACCGGCCATCTTGTCACCCGGCTGGATGCGACGGCGGATTGCCAGGTAGACCTTGACGATCTTCAGTACGCCTGGAGCCAGGTCATCGCCCTGCTGCAGCTTGCGCTTCTTGTCTTCGAACTTGTCGTCCAGCAGACGGCGACGGTCGACGATGTACTGCTGAGCCTTTTCCAGCTGCTCGTTCAGTGCATCTTCGGCCATGCGCAGCTTGAACCACTGGCCATGCTCCAGACCGTCCAGCACTTCGTCAGTGATCACGGTGCCTTTCTTCAGGCCCGCGCCACCGTCGACCACCTGGCCGTTCAGGGCAGAACGCAGACGCTCGAAGGTTGCGCCTTCAACGATGCGGAACTCTTCGTTGAGGTCCTTGCGGATCTCGTCCAGCTGCATCTTCTCGATGGCCAGGGCGCGGCTGTCGCGCTCGACGCCATCACGGGTGAAGACCTGTACGTCGATGACGGTACCCTTGGTGCCGGTCGGCACGCGCAGGGAGGTGTCCTTAACGTCGCTGGCCTTCTCACCGAAGATCGCGCGCAGCAGTTTTTCTTCTGGGGTCAGCTGGGTTTCGCCTTTTGGCGTGACCTTGCCGACCAGAATGTCGCCAGCGCCAACTTCGGCACCCACGTAGACGATACCGGCTTCGTCCAGCTTGTTCAGCGCAGCTTCACCGACGTTCGGGATGTCCGCGGTGATTTCCTCTGGGCCAAGCTTGGTGTCACGGGCCACACAGGTCAGTTCCTGGATGTGGATCGTGGTGAAGCGGTCTTCCTGAACCACACGCTCGGACAGGCAGATGGAGTCTTCGAAGTTGAAGCCGTTCCACGCCATGAACGCGATGCGCATGTTCTGACCCAGCGCCAGTTCACCCATGTCGGTGGACGGGCCGTCGGCCATGATGTCGCTACGCTGAACCTTGTCACCCTTGCTCACCAGCGGACGCTGGTTGATGCAGGTGTTCTGGTTGGAACGGGTGTACTTGGTCAGGTTGTAGATGTCCACACCGGCTTCGCCGGTCTCGACTTCGTCGTCATTGACGCGAACGACGATACGGCTGGCGTCGACCGAATCGATCACACCACCGCGGCGAGCAACCACGCAGACACCGGAGTCACGGGCAACGTTGCGCTCCATGCCGGTACCTACCAGCGGCTTGTCGGCGCGCAGGGTCGGTACAGCCTGACGCTGCATGTTCGAACCCATCAATGCACGGTTGGCGTCGTCGTGCTCGAGGAACGGGATCAGCGAGGCAGCGACGGAAACAACCTGCTTCGGCGAAACGTCCATCAGGGTGACGTCTTCCGGCGCCTTGACGGTGAATTCGTTCAGGTGACGAACAGCTACCAGCTCGTCGATCAGTTGCTTCTTGTCGTTCATCGCGGCCGAAGCCTGGGCGATCACGTGATCGGCCTCTTCGATGGCGGACAGGAACACGATGTCGTCGCTGACCACGCCTTCCTTCACCACGCGGTACGGGCTTTCGAGGAAGCCGTACTGGTTGGTGCGGGCATAGGCAGCCAGGGAGTTGATCAGACCGATGTTCGGACCTTCAGGGGTCTCGATCGGGCACACGCGGCCGTAGTGGGTCGGGTGTACGTCACGGACTTCGAAGCCTGCGCGCTCACGGGTCAGACCGCCAGGGCCGAGTGCGGAGACACGGCGCTTGTGGGTGATCTCGGAGAGCGGGTTGTTCTGGTCCATGAACTGCGAGAGCTGGCTGGAACCGAAGAACTCTTTCACCGCGGCCGCAACCGGCTTGGCGTTGATCAGGTCCTGCGGCATCAGGCCTTCGCTTTCGGCCATCGACAGACGTTCCTTGACCGCGCGCTCTACACGCACCAGGCCAACACGGAACTGGTTCTCGGCCATCTCGCCGACGCAACGCACGCGACGGTTACCCAGGTGGTCGATGTCGTCGACGATGCCTTTGCCGTTACGGATATCGACCAGGGTCTTGAGAACCTCGACGATGTCTTCCTTGCTCAGCACGCCCGAACCTTCGATCTCGGTACGACCGATACGACGGTTGAACTTCATGCGGCCAACGGCGGACAGGTCGTAACGCTCGGCGCTGAAGAACAGGTTGTTGAACAGGGTCTCGGCGGCGTCCTTGGTTGGCGGCTCGCCTGGACGCATCATGCGGTAGATCTCGACCAACGCTTCCAGCTGGTTGCTGGTGGTGTCGATCTTCAGGGTATCCGAGATGAACGGACCGCAGTCGATGTCGTTGGTGTACAGGGTCTCGATGCGCACGACCTGAGCCTTGGCGATCTTGATCAGCAGATCGGTGGTCAGCTCGGTGTTGCACTCGGCCAGGATCTCGCCGGTGGCCGGATGCACGATGGCCTTGGCGGTGGTACGGCCCAGCACGTACTCCATCGGCACGTCGAGTTCTTTCACGCCAGCCTTTTCCAGCTGGTTGATGTGGCGCGCGGTAATACGGCGGCCCTGCTCGACGATGACCTTGCCGCTGCCGTCATGGATGTCCATGACCGCGACTTCACCACGCAGACGCTGCGGCACCAGCTCCAGGCTCAGTTTCTCGCCGGAGATGTGGAAGACGTTGGTGGTGTAGAAGGTGTTCAACACCTCTTCGGTGCTGTAGCCCAGCGCGCGCAGCAGTACCGAGGCCGGCAGCTTGCGGCGACGGTCGATACGCACGAACACGCAGTCCTTCGGGTCGAACTCGAAGTCCAGCCAGGAACCGCGGTAAGGGATGATGCGAGCGGAGTACAGCAGCTTGCCCGAGCTGTGGGTCTTGCCACGGTCGTGGTCGAAGAACACACCCGGCGAGCGGTGCAGCTGAGACACGATCACACGCTCGGTACCGTTGATAACGAAGGTACCGTTCTCAGTCATCAGGGGGATTTCACCCATGTAGACTTCTTGCTCTTTGATGTCCTTGATCGCTTTGTTCGACGATTCCTTGTCGAAGATGATCAGGCGCACCTTCACACGCAGCGGGACCGCGAAGGTCACACCACGCAGGACACATTCCTTCACATCGAACGCCGGCTCGCCCAGGCGATAGCCGACGTACTCCAGGGCAGCATTGCCGGAGTAGCTGATGATCGGGAATACCGATTTGAAGGCCGCATGCAGGCCGACGTCGCGGAACTGGTCCTTGGATGCTCCCGCCTGCAGGAATTCGCGATACGAATCCAGCTGGATGGCCAGGAGGTAAGGCACATCCATGACGTCCGGCAACTTGCTAAAGTCCTTGCGGATACGTTTTTTCTCAGTGTATGAGTAAGCCATCAGCATTCCCCAGCTTGGTCACCTGCTTGTTTGGCATCTCCCGGCGGGAGCAGCCGAAAATCGTGCAAACCCCTTGGTTTGCGCCACCCTCTTGGGTGTCTTGCAGCTCGTTATCGGGGCCGACCTGATCGGCCACCAATAACGGAAAAAGGCCGGTGGCATAAGCCACCAGCCATCAGCCCTTCGCTCAACGCTCGGGCTGTTGTCGCAAAGTCGAAATTACTTCAGCTCGACTTTAGCGCCAGCTTCTTCCAGCTTCTTCTTCGCGTCTTCAGCGGCTTCTTTCGAAACGCCTTCAGCGATAACCTGAGGAGCGCCGTCGACTTTCTCTTTGGCTTCTTTCAGGCCCAGACCGGTCAGTTCACGAACGGCCTTGATGACGTTGACTTTCTTGTCGCCAGCTTCGGTCAGAACGACGTTGAACTCGGTCTGCTCTTCAACAACGGCAGCAGCAGCAGCTGGGCCAGCAGCGGCAACAGCAGCGGTAACGCCGAAGGTTTCTTCCATAGCTTTGATCAGCTCAACAACTTCCAGAACGGTTTTCTGGCCGATTGCTTCGATGATTTGTTCGTTAGTCAGAGACATGACTTGAATCCTGTATTGGGGTGACAGCCTACGCAGCCATCAAATTAAACGAATGATTTTGAAAGAGTGCGCGCGCCTTAGGCGGCGGTAGCTTCTTTCTGGTCGCGAATGGCTGCCAGAGTACGAGCCAGCTTGCTGGTAGCGCCTTGGATCACGCTCATCAGCTTCGCAATAGCTTCGTCGCGGGTCGGCAGGGAAGCCAACACGTCGATCTGGTTCGCCGCAATCAAATTGCCGTCAAACGCGGCTGCCTTGATCTCGAACTTGTCCTGACCCTTGGCGAACTCCTTGAACAGACGAGCAGCAGCGCCCGGGTGTTCGTTGGAGAAAGCAATCAGGGTCGGGCCTTTGAACGCGTCGTTGAGGATCGAGTACTCGGTGCCTTCAACAGCGCGCTTGAGCAGGGTGTTACGTACGACACGCACGTATACGCCAGCTTCGCGGGCCTCTTTACGGAGTCCGGTCATTGCGCTTACAGTCACACCACGGGCATCGGCCACGACAGCGGACAGAGCGACTTTGGCAGCCTCGTTGACTTCAGCGACGATGGCCTTCTTGTCTTCGAGTTTAATTGCCACGGGTTTACTCCTGGTTTCTACCGTTTCATCTGGCCGAGGCCGGATGTCGTTTTGGTGTCTGATTCGTAAACGAATCGGGAGCACCATCTGCGTAGGCTTGTGGTTTAAGGCTTGCGCCGCCTACGGTCTTGGATAGCCCCCGCCAGGCAGGGACCCCAATTTAGTAAGCCGCTGCGACCAGGTCGCAGCGGCCGAATATTACACGTTCAGCGAGCTCTGATCGATGATCAGACCTGGGCCCATGGTGGTGCTCAGGGTAACGCGCTTGACGTAGATACCTTTCGAGGAAGCTGGCTTGATACGCTTCAGATCAGCGATCAGGGCTTCAACGTTTTCCTTCAGCTTGCCAGCTTCGAAGCCGATCTTGCCAACGGAGGTATGGATGATACCGTTCTTGTCGGTACGGTAGCGAACCTGACCAGCCTTGGCGTTTTTCACGGCAGTGGCTACGTCTGGGGTCACGGTACCCACTTTCGGGTTAGGCATCAGGCCGCGAGGACCCAGGACCTGACCCAGCTGACCCACAACGCGCATGGCATCAGGCGATGCGATGACGACGTCATAGTTCAGGTCGCCGCCTTTCATTTCGGCAGCCAGATCGTCCATACCTACGCGGTCGGCGCCGGCAGCCAGAGCAGCTTCAGCAGCTGGGCCCTGGGTGAAGACGGCAACGCGGACGGTCTTGCCAGTGCCGTGCGGCAGCACGGTAGCGCTACGAACGACCTGGTCGGATTTACGCGGATCAACACCGAGGTTGACGGCGATGTCGTAGGATTCTACGAACTTGGCAGCCGGCAGCGAAGCCAGCAGGGTTGCTGCTTCTTCGAAGTTGTAGGCCTTGCCTGCTTCGATTTTCTCGGCGATAGCCTTTTGGCGCTTGGTCAGCTTAGCCATTACACACCCTCCACGTTCAGGCCCATGCTACGGGCAGAGCCGGCGATGGTGCGCACAGCAGCATCCAGGTCAGCGGCAGTCAGATCGGCCTGTTTGGCCTTGGCGATCTCTTCCAGCTGAGCACGGGTAACGGTACCGACCTTGACGGTGTTCGGGCGAGCCGAACCACTGGCCAGGCCAGCAGCTTTCTTCAGCAGAACCGAGGCAGGTGTGCTCTTGGTCTCGAAGGTGAAGCTACGGTCGCTGTAGACAGTGATGATCACTGGAGTCGGCAGACCTGGCTCTTGACCCTGAGTACGGGCGTTGAAGGCCTTGCAGAATTCCATGATGTTCACACCGTGTTGACCCAGTGCTGGACCAACGGGTGGGCTTGGGTTGGCCTGGCCGGCCTTTACTTGCAGCTTGATGTAAGCCTGAATCTTCTTAGCCATGAGCTACTCCAAAATCGGGTACAAGCGCCAGATGGCTCCCCGTATGACTTGCGTTTTATCCCAGTGACGACAAAACCCCGCAGCACATAGGGCTGCGGGGTATGGGATGCTTCGTTCTGCTAGACCTTCTCGACCTGGCTGAACTCGAGCTCCACCGGGGTGGAGCGACCGAAAATGAGCACTGCAACCTGCAGGCGGCTCTTTTCGTAGTTAACTTCTTCGACGCTACCGTTGAAATCAGCGAAGGGACCGTCAATGACGCGAACCACTTCACCCGGCTCGAACAGCGTCTTCGGCTTCGGCTTGTCACTGCCGTCGGCAACGCGACGCAGGATGGCCTCAGCTTCTTTATCGGTGATCGGCGCAGGCTTGTCTGCGGTACCACCAATGAAACCCATGACTCGAGGGGTATCCTTGACGAGGTGCCAAGTCCCTTCGTTCATTTCCATCTGGACCAATACATAGCCCGGGAAGAATTTGCGCTCGCTCTTGCGCTTCTGGCCGTTGCGCATTTCGACGACTTCTTCGGTCGGGACCAGGATCTCGCCGAATTCGTCTTCCATGCCAGCCAGCTTGACACGCTCGATCAGGGAGCGCATGACATGCTTCTCGTAACCCGAGTAAGCATGAACAACATACCAACGCTTAGCCACGAGACACCCTTAGCCAACGATCAAGGAGACCAACCAGCCGAGCAGGGAATCAAGACCCCACAGCAGCAGCGCCATGACCAGAACAACAGCCACGACAATCAGCGTGGTCTGCGTGGTTTCTTGGCGGGTTGGCCACACGACTTTACGAATCTCGGTACGAGCTTCCTTCGCCAGCGCAAAGAACGACTTACCCTTGGCGGTCTGCAGGGCAACGAAGCCAGCGACAGCAGCCAAAGCAAGCAGGACGAGTACGCGATACAGGATCGGAGAGGCGGAGTAATATTGATTACCCACAACACCAACGACTACCAATGCGACAACAGCGAGCCACTTGAACAGATCAAAACGCGATTCTTGGGCTTCAGTTTTGGGAGTCATCGAGGAGGATCCTGTGAGAAGAAAGCCAATCACACCGAGGTGAATGGCAGGTCAGGAGGGAATCGAACCCCCAACCTACGGTTTTGGAGACCGTCGCTCTGCCAATTGAGCTACTGACCTTTAACACTGTACCAGGCCGGCCATTATACCGGCCTGATCATTTAAATCAACTACTTATTCAATAATTTTTGCTACGACGCCGGCGCCGACGGTACGACCGCCTTCACGGATGGCGAAGCGCAGACCGTCTTCCATCGCGATGGTCTTGATCAGGGTGACAGTCATCTGAATGTTGTCACCTGGCATTACCATTTCAACGCCTTCCGGCAGTTCGCAGTTACCGGTCACGTCAGTGGTACGGAAGTAGAACTGAGGACGGTAGCCTTTGAAGAACGGAGTGTGACGGCCACCTTCTTCCTTCGACAGGACGTAGACTTCTGCGGTGAACTTGGTGTGCGGCTTGACCGAACCTGGCTTGACCAGAACCTGGCCACGCTCAACGTCGTCACGCTTGGTACCACGCAGCAGGACGCCGCAGTTCTCGCCAGCACGACCTTCGTCCAGCAGCTTGCGGAACATCTCAACGCCGGTGCAGGTGGTGGTGGCAGTGTCGCGCAGACCAACGATTTCCAGCGGATCCTGAACGCGGACGATACCACGCTCGATACGGCCGGTAACAACGGTACCACGACCCGAGATCGAGAATACGTCTTCGATCGGCATCAGGAACGGCTGGTCGATGGCACGAACTGGCTCAGGAATGTAGCTATCCAGAGTCTCTACCAGCTTCTTGACAGCGGTAGTGCCCATTTCGTTGTCGTCTTTGCCTTCCAGGGCCATACGAGCCGAACCGATGATGATCGGAGTGTCGTCGCCTGGGAAGTCGTAGGTGGACAGCAGGTCGCGAACTTCCATCTCGACCAGTTCCAGCAGCTCAGCGTCGTCTACCAGGTCAGCCTTGTTCAGGAAGACCACGATGTACGGAACGCCAACCTGACGGGACAGCAGGATGTGCTCACGGGTTTGTGGCATCGGACCATCGGCGGCCGAGCAAACCAGGATCGCGCCGTCCATCTGGGCAGCACCGGTGATCATGTTCTTCACGTAGTCAGCGTGACCTGGGCAGTCAACGTGAGCGTAGTGACGAATGGTCGAGTTGTACTCGACGTGAGCAGTGTTGATGGTGATACCGCGCGCTTTTTCTTCCGGAGCCGAGTCGATCTTGTCGAACTCAACGATTGCCGAACCGAAAACTTCGGAGCAAACGCGAGTCAGCGCTGCGGTCAGAGTGGTCTTACCGTGGTCAACGTGGCCGATAGTGCCGACGTTAACGTGAGGTAGGGAACGATCAAACTTTTCCTTAGCCATCGATACATCCTCCGCAGAAGAAATAGACTTACCGCTGATAAAACAAAGGCAGATATTTTCATATCTGCCTTTGTCTATATGGAGCTCTTGAGCGGACTTGAACCGCTGACCTCACCCTTACCAAGGGTGTGCTCTACCAACTGAGCTACAAGAGCGAAACACTTTGTGCAAAACCCTGCAAACTTGGAGCGGGTAGCGGGAATCGAACCCGCATCATCAGCTTGGAAGGCTGAGGTTCTACCACTAAACTATACCCGCGGAGCTTGCGGCTCTCGCTAAAACTGGTGGAGGGAGAAGGATTCGAACCTTCGAAGCTCTCGCAACGGATTTACAGTCCGTCCCCTTTGACCGCTCGGGAATCCCTCCAGATGTGGCCGGCATTCTATTTGTCTGCCGTCCTAGTGTCAAGCGTTTTTTCAAATTTTTTCAATCAAATCTGAAACTTAGCTGCTTTGACACCGCTTCCAGCTCTACCACCTCAGTGGTGTTCCCTGTGAAGCGGGCGCCATTCTATCAAGCTATTCAGCAGTTGCAATACCTTCGCAGAAAATAATTTTGTGTTTTAAGTCTTTGAAATCCTTGGAAAGAGTCGAAAGCACTGCTGGGTCCAGCAAACGCTCGCTTTCAGGGGCTACCTTGAGCCAGAAACCATCGGCCCCCGGCAGCTGCCCCGCGACCGCCACCGCTGCGATATCAAGACTCAACAGGCGCTGACGCAACGCCTCGAGCTGCTCACGTTGCGCCAGGCCGCCGACAACCAGGCATTCGTCTCGGCGCCTGGCCGGCGCCGAGACCCCGGTTTCGCGCAGCAGGCGAATTTCCTGCTGACTGCCCTTGTAGAGCGACAGCGGCGCGACTTCCTTCACCTTGAGGGGCGCTTCCTGCTGGTGCCAGACGTAATAGAAGACGTTCAGCACGATCAATAGAAGAAACAACCAGCGCATAGGCACCTCAGTTCAATGGGCAGGCCATGGCCAGGCCAACGAATACCAGGTCCGGGACGATGCGCGCCTGGGGAGCGGCCTCGCGCACCAGAGGCGCATCACCACCAGTGAGGAACACCGTGAAGTCATCGCCCCACAGCGCCCTGGCCTGCTCGATCTGCGCGCGGGCAAAGCTTTGCAGCATCAACACGCAACCCCGCTCAACCGCCTCAACGGTAGAGCGCCCCGGGGCGAGGCTGCTCAACGCCCGCTCGGCAGAAGCGTCGTCATAACGAATGCGCCGGGTATGGGTGCGCAATTGGCTGCGCATCAACGGCATGCCCGGACATATGTAGCCGCCCAAGTGCTCGCCATCGGACGCGACAAAGTCAGCCTTGGCCGCTGTACCAAAATCGATGACCAGACAGGCACCCTTGGCCAGGTGAAAAGCGCCCAGCGCCCCCAGCCAGCGGTCCATGCCCAGGCGCTGGTAGTCGTCATAGCCATTGCGAACGCCGGCCATTTCCTGGACCGGCTGGGCAACGCTCACAGCGACCGCAAAGCGATCCTTGATCAATGCACATAATGCCGAGGTTTCTTCCTCACTGCGCACACTGACCATTCGGCTACCGACCAGAGGCAAGTCGCCGAGCCCCGCAACCGCTGCCAGTAACGCCTGGTCCGAGTCGACAATACCACCACCGGTGATGGCGGCATCGGCAGTGTGGACCACACGCCACTTTATAAAGCTGTTCCCACAATCGAGCTCAAGAATCATCACGCAACCTCAGGCTGAGCTCGCCACCGCTGAAGCTCTTTTCCACACCGTCGACCTCAAGACGCAAACCGCCCTGGCCATCCACACCCCGCGCCACCCCATCGATACGGGTAGTGCCGGCGACCAGCGACACCTTGCGCCCTTGCCACAGATGGGCCTGCTCCCACTCCTCCTGGAACGCGGCAAACCCGTAACGCCGGTGACGGGCCAGTTCACGCTGCAACTGCTGACCAAGCAAAGCCACCAAGCGGTTACGGTCGACGAGCTGGCCCGACTCGGCGCGCATCGAGGTCCATTGCTGATCGATGCCTTCACTGGCCTGCATATTCACATTGACGCCGATCCCTAGCACCACGTGGCAGACATCGGCAGGGTCGCCGACCAACTCCAGCAGGATCCCGGTGATCTTCCGTCCTTTGACCAGGACGTCGTTTGGCCATTTCAGGCCGGCATCCTTGAGACCGAACGCCTGCAATGTGCGCATCACCGCCAACCCCACCACCAGGCTCAACCCTTCCAATTGACGCATACCGCCGTCAACGCGCAGGACCAGGCTGTAATAGAGGTTTTCAGCGAACGGACTGACCCAGTGCCGACCACGCCGACCACGACCGGCACTTTGTCGCTCGGCCAACACCACGAACGGAGCAACTTGCCCAGCTGCGGCGAGCCTTAGGCCTTCGGCATTAGTGGAGTCGATGGTCTCGTGAATGAATAGCGGCCACTGCTCACCCTCGGCAAAGCTAGCGATCGCCTGCGACTCGAGCAGGTTCAACGGCGTTGCAAGCTGATAGCCGCGGCCGCGGACCTTGTGGATGGTCAGGTTCAGTTCGCTTTCGAGGTGCTGCAGCTGCTTCCAAACGGCGCTGCGGCTCACCCCAAGGGCAGCCCCCAGGGCTTCTCCGGAATGGAACCGACCATCCTTGAGGAGATTCAACAACTTCAGCATGCCAGTCTCGACTTTGAATAAGGCTGGCATGATAGCTATGGGCTGTTGGCTTGCATAGGAAAAGGGCCCGGCAACGACGGCGAGCGGCCCCTGCAGGAGCGGCCTTGTGTCGCGAAAGGGCTGCGCAGCGGCCGTAATTCAGGCGACGCGATTGTCCTGGAGGACCGAGGCTGCAGGATGGCACCGGCTGCGCCGGTGTTCGCCGGCAAGGCCGGCTCCTACAGCGATCGCCGCCCGCCTGCGGCCTGTAGGAGCCAGCCTTGCTGGCGAACCAAGCGGCGCGGTCTGCCTGGCCCCGGCCCTGCAATGGCCCCTGTAGGAGCGGCCTTGTGTCGCGATCGGGCGCGCAGCGGCCGTAATCCAGGCGACGCGATTGTCCTGGAGGACCGAGGCTGCAGGTTTTGCGGCCGCTGCGCGCCCGATCGCGACACAAGGCCGCTCCTACAAGGGCCGCACCTGCCGGGGTTTTCTGCACCACAAAGACAAAACCCCTACCTGCTCGCGCAGATAGGGGTTTTGCGAAATGAATCTTGACGATGACCTACTCTCACATGGGGAAGCCCCACACTACCATCGGCGATGCATCGTTTCACTACTGAGTTCGGGATGGGATCAGGTGGTTCCAATGCTCTATGGTCGTCAAGAAATTCGGTTGCCGTGAATGCCTTGCAGCACTCTCAGCCAATTCGGATATGTGAATTTGTGGCCCTACGAATCTTCGGGTCTTTCGTCTTCACCACCACAATCTGCGTAAGCAAATTGCTTGGGTGTTATATGGTCAAGCCTCACGGGCAATTAGTATTGGTTAGCTCAACGCCTCACAGCGCTTACACACCCAACCTATCAACGTCGTAGTCTTCGACGGCCCTTTAGGGGATTCAAGATCCCAGTGAGATCTCATCTTGAGGCAAGTTTCCCGCTTAGATGCTTTCAGCGGTTATCTCTTCCGAACATAGCTACCCGGCAATGCCACTGGCGTGACAACCGGAACACCAGAGGTTCGTCCACTCCGGTCCTCTCGTACTAGGAGCAGCCCCTCTCAAATCTCAAACGTCCACGGCAGATAGGGACCGAACTGTCTCACGACGTTCTAAACCCAGCTCGCGTACCACTTTAAATGGCGAACAGCCATACCCTTGGGACCGGCTTCAGCCCCAGGATGTGATGAGCCGACATCGAGGTGCCAAACACCGCCGTCGATATGAACTCTTGGGCGGTATCAGCCTGTTATCCCCGGAGTACCTTTTATCCGTTGAGCGATGGCCCTTCCATACAGAACCACCGGATCACTAAGACCTACTTTCGTACCTGCTCGACGTGTTTGTCTCGCAGTCAAGCGCGCTTTTGCCTTTATACTCTACGACCGATTTCCGACCGGTCTGAGCGCACCTTCGTACTCCTCCGTTACTCTTTGGGAGGAGACCGCCCCAGTCAAACTACCCACCATACACTGTCCTCGATCCGGATAACGGACCTGAGTTAGAACCTCAAGGTTGCCAGGGTGGTATTTCAAGGATGGCTCCATGAGAACTGGCGTCCCCACTTCAAAGCCTCCCACCTATCCTACACAAGCAAGCTCAAAGTCCAGTGCAAAGCTATAGTAAAGGTTCACGGGGTCTTTCCGTCTAGCCGCGGATACACTGCATCTTCACAGCGATTTCAATTTCACTGAGTCTCGGGTGGAGACAGCGCCGCCATCGTTACGCCATTCGTGCAGGTCGGAACTTACCCGACAAGGAATTTCGCTACCTTAGGACCGTTATAGTTACGGCCGCCGTTTACCGGGGCTTCGATCAAGAGCTTCGCTTGCGCTAACCCCATCAATTAACCTTCCGGCACCGGGCAGGCGTCACACCCTATACGTCCACTTTCGTGTTTGCAGAGTGCTGTGTTTTTAATAAACAGTCGCAGCGGCCTGGTATCTTCGACCGGCGTGGGCTTACGCAGCAAGTGCTTCACCCTCACCGGCGCACCTTCTCCCGAAGTTACGGTGCCATTTTGCCTAGTTCCTTCACCCGAGTTCTCTCAAGCGCCTTGGTATTCTCTACCTAACCACCTGTGTCGGTTTGGGGTACGGTTCCCAGTTATCTGAAGCTTAGGAGCTTTTCTTGGAAGCATGGCATCAACCACTTCGCGCTCTA
>NZ_CP077073.1:1115000-1370000 GCF_019139535.1 Pseudomonas muyukensis
GATCACGTCCAGGTCGTTCAGCAGGCTGTCCTGCTCCTCGCCCAGCTCGAACCAGCGGGTCGGGTCGGCGAACACCCTCAGCGGGCGCATCCGCGCGCGGGCCTTGCCTTCGCCCTGGTACAGGTCGCGCTGCTCCATGTAGAACAGGCTCCAGCCGCGCGCTTGGGCGGCCAGCAGCATGGCCAGCGAGCTGTCCTTTTTGTAGGCGATGGACGCGATGGGGTCCATGACAATCCCGAGGCGAACGCTCATGGGGTAATTCCTCTTGGCGGCGATGGCCGCGATGGCACGAAAGAAAAGTGGCTCAGGGTGGCGCCGTGAAGGCTGCGGGTCAAGGGGCGGGGCAGATGGAATGGCTACCCGGAGTATGCTAAAAATGCCAGTCATAGCGCTGTACAGCAGGCCTTTGGGGCAGCTGCGCAGCCCTTTCGCAACACAAGGCCGCTCCTACAGGGGATCGCGGTCTCTTGTAGGAGCGGCCTTGTGTCGCGAAAGGGGCGCGCAGCGGCCCCAGTCTTTCGGCATTATCAGCGACGGTAGCCCAAGTGATGGAACAACCCCTGAAGGTGATGGTGATCGACGATTCCCGCACGATCCGCCGCACCGCGCAGATGTTGCTCGGCGAGGCCGGCTGCGAGGTGATCACCGCCAGCGACGGCTTCGACGCCCTGGCCAAGATCGTCGACCACAAGCCCCGGATCATCTTCGTCGATGTGCTGATGCCGCGCCTTGACGGTTACCAGACCTGCGCCATCATCAAGCACAACAACGCATTCAAGGACACCCCGGTGATCCTGCTCTCTTCCCGCGATGGCTTGTTCGACAAGGCCCGTGGCCGGGTGGTCGGCTCCGACCAGTTCCTGACCAAACCATTCAGCAAGGAAGAGCTGCTCGACGCGATCCGTGCCTGCGTGCCCGGTTTCGTCGCGCAGGATTCACACGCACCCTGACGCCGCCCACGCCGGGCGGCGCCTTTATTTCCTGATGGGGAAACAGCATGGCCCGAGTTCTGATTGTCGACGACTCGCCGACAGAGATGTACCGCTTGACCGAATGGCTCGAAAAGCACGGCCACCAGGTGCTCAAGGCCAGCAACGGTGCCGACGGCGTGGCCCTGGCTCGCCAGGAGAAGCCCGATGCGGTGCTGATGGATATCGTCATGCCCGGCATGAACGGCTTCCAGGCCACCCGCCAGTTGAGCAAGGACCTGGAGACCAGCGCCATCCCGGTGATCGTGGTGACCACCAAGGACCAGGAAACCGACCGCATCTGGGCCACGCGCCAGGGCGCCCGTGATTTCCTGACCAAACCGGTGGAGGAAGACGCCTTGCTGGCCAAGCTCAAAGAAGTGCTCGGCGCTTGACCACCCGCCCTCAGGGCGCGTCATTGACCGCCTTCGAGCTGCTGCTGGACATCGACCGGCGCTGCCGCCTGCTGGTGGCCGATCAGCCGCCCCAGGACATGCGCCTGCAACAGTGGAGCGGCATTGGTTTTCGCGTCGCCGGCCAGTGGTTCGTGGCGCCCATGGGCGAGGTCGCCGAGGTGCTGCGCGAGCCGCGCAGCAGCCGGGTGCCGGGGGTACAACCCTGGGTCCGCGGGGTGGCCAACCTGCGCGGGCGATTGTTACCGGTGATGGACCTGTGCGCGTTCTTCGGCCTCGGCCCAGCCGCTGCCGGCAAGCAGCGCCGGGTGCTGGTGCTGGACCACGAAGAGCTGTTCGCCGGGCTGCTGGTGGACGAGGTCGTGGGCCTGCAGCACTTTGCCCTGAGCAGCCTCGAACTGTCGCCGCCGCAGCCGCTGATACGCGCCGCCGCCGCCTTCGTGCAGGGGCATTTTTCCCGTGAACGCAATTGGGCGATCTTCAGCCCGTTCGCCCTGGCCCAGGCGCCGGGCTTTCTCGATGTGGCGTTGTAGAGGACTTTTCCGTGAGCCAGCCTGTTCCCACCGCCAGCATCCCCGCCGCCGTGTCTCCGGCCGCCGTGGCCCAGCGCCCGCGCAGCACGGCGCAGATCAGCGTGCTGTTCGTGGTGCTGATCCTGTCGATCGTCCTGCTGTTCGCCAATTTCGCCTACCTCAACACCCAGGCCAACCACGACAAGCAGTACATCGGCCATGCCGGCGAGCTGCGCGTGCTGTCGCAGCGCATCGCCAAGAACGCCACCGAGGCGGCGGCGGGCAAGGCCCTGGCGTTTCGCCTGCTGAGCGATGCACGCAACGACTTCGAGCGGCGCTGGCGCTATTTGCGCGAAGGTGACCAGGCCACTGGCCTGCCGGCCGCGCCAGCGGCGGTGCGCGACGAGATGGACGCGGTACGCCAGGATTGGGAAAACCTGCGCAAGAACACCGACACCATCCTCGCCAGCGAGCAGACCGTGCTGTCGTTGCACCAGGTGGCGGCGACCCTGGCCGAGACCGTGCCGCAGTTGCAGGTGGAATACGAGAAGGTCGTCGAGATCCTGTTGCAGAGCGGCGCCCCGGCCAGCCAGGTGGCGGTGGCCCAGCGCCAGTTGCTGCTGGCCGAACGCATCCTGGGCTCGGTCAACACCGTGCTGGCCGGCGATGAAACCTCGGTGCAGGCCGCCGATGCCTTTGGCCGCGACGCCAGCCGCTTCGGCCAGGTGCTCGAGGGCATGCTCGCCGGCAACCCGGCGCTGCAGGTCACCCGGGTCGAGGACGCCGACGCCCGGGCGCGGCTGGCCGAGATCGCCGAGCTGTTCCAGTTCGTCGCCGGCTCCGTGGACGAGATCCTCGAGACCTCGCCGGAGCTGTTCCGGGTGCGCGAGGCCGCCAGTAATATCTTCAGCCTCTCGCAAACCCTGCTCGACGAGGCCTCGCACCTGGCCAACGGTTTCGAGAACCTGGCCGGCGGGCGCACCCTGGACACCGTCGGTGGCTACGTGCTGGGCCTGCTGGCGCTGGCCTCGATCATCCTCATCGGCCTGGTGATGGTGCGCGCCACCAGCCGCCAGTTGCGCGACACGGCAGAAAAGAACGAACGCAACCAGCAGGCGATCATGCGCCTGCTCGACGAGATCGAGGAACTGGCCGACGGCGACCTCACGGTTACCGTGTCGGTCACCGAGGACTTCACCGGCGCCATCGCCGACTCGATCAACTATTCGGTCGACCAGTTGCGTGACCTGGTCGCCACCATCAACCACAGCGCCGAGCAGGTGGCCGCCGCGGTGCAGGACACACAGAACACCGCGCGCCAGCTGGCCAAGGCGTCGGAGCACCAGGCCGAGCAGATCAGCGAAGCCTCCGAGGCCGTGGGCGACATGGTCGAGTCGATCGACCGGGTGTCGGCCCACGCCTACGAATCGGCCAAGGTGGCCGAGCGTTCGGTGGCCATCGCCAACAAGGGCAACGAGGTGGTGCACAACACCATCCATGGCATGGACAACATTCGCGAGCAGATCCAGGACACCGCCAAGCGGATCAAGCGCCTGGGCGAGTCGTCCCAGGAGATCGGTGACATCGTCAGCCTGATCGACGACATTGCCGACCAGACCAACATCCTCGCCCTCAACGCGGCGATCCAGGCCTCGCTGGCCGGCGAGGCCGGGCGCGGCTTCGCCGTGGTCGCCGACGAGGTGCAGCGGCTGGCCGAGCGCTCGTCCTCGGCGACCCGGCAGATCGAGGCGCTGGTGCGCACTATCCAGGCCGATACCAACGAGGCGGTGATCTCCATGGAGCAGACCACCGCCGAGGTGGTGCGCGGCGCCCGCCTGGCCCAGGACGCCGGGGTGGCCCTGGCGGAGATCGAGGGCGTGTCGCAGACCATGGCCGAACTGATCCACAGCATTTCCGACGCCGCCCAGCTACAAACCTCTTCCGCCGGGCAGATTTCCCACACCATGGCGGTGATCCAGCAGATCACCGCGCAAACTTCCGCCGGCTCCGGCGCCACCGCCGACAGCATCCGTCACCTGGCGCGCATGGCCAGCGAGATGCGCCGCTCGGTGTCTGGTTTCACCTTGCCAAAACCGGCAGAGCGCTCGTGAGGACGCGGGCATGACGGTAACCGCGCTGCACCACGCGCGTCACGACACGGTCGCCCTGGCCTGGGCCCGGGCGCCGATCCTCGACTGCCTGGGGCAGGCCCGCCAGGCCCTGGAGCGTTTTTCCGGCGAGCCTGGCGACTTGTCGTTGCTGGCGTTCTTTGTCGACAACCTGCACCTGGTGCACGGCTGCCTGCGCATGCTCGAGCTGCCCGGGGCCACGCGCCTGGCCGAAGAGCTCGAGCTGTTGGCCCGGGCCATCGCCGATGGCCAGGTGAGCCCGCGCGGCGACTGCCTGGGGGCGTTGTTCCGCGGCCTCGAGCAGTTGCCGCCGTATCTGGACCGCTTGCGCGGCGCGCGGCACGACCTGCCACTGGTGGTGCTGCCGCTGCTCAACCAGTTGCGCACCTGCCGCGGCGCCGAGCCGTTGGCCCAGGCCAGCCTGCTCGGCGAACTCGGCCAGCGCATCGCCGGGCCGGCGGACCTGGCCGACCTTGACCTGTCCCTGGGCAACTGGCGCGAGCACATGCAGGCCGGCCCCGGTCGTGACGCCTTGCGCTCGGTGGTGATGGCGCTGTGTGACGACCTGATGCGCATCAAGGACCGCCTCGACCCCTTCGTCGGCGGCGAGCGCCCGCCCCAGGAGCCGTTGCAGGCCTTGCTCGCACCGCTGCGGCATGTCGCCGACACCTTGGCCGTGCTGGGCTTCCAGCAGCCGCGGCGGGTGATCGTCGACCAGGTGCTGGCGCTGCAAGCCCTGCTCGAGCAGGACGGCGCGGTGGACGAGGCGGTGCTGATGGACGTCGCCGGGGCGCTGTTGTACGTGGAGGCCACCCTCAATGGCATGGTCGGCCCGCTGGAGGAAACCAGCCCAGGCAACCTGCCGGGCTCCGACCTGGCCGAGATCCGCCAGTTGGTGCTCAACGAATCGCTCAATGTGTTGCAACAGGCCAAGGACCTGATTGGCGACTGCCTCGAATCGGACTGGTCGCGTCAGCGCCTGCAAGCCTTGCCCGGCCTGTTGCAGCAGGTGCGCGGGGCCCTGGCGATGCTGATGCTGCCGGTGGCCGGCGAAGTGTTCGGTGCCTGTGCCGGTTACGTGCAGGGCTGGCTGGTGCACCTGGAAGACGAACCGCTGCCCGATGAGCTGGCGCACCTGGCCGACGCCCTGAGTGCCGCTGAGGCCTGGCTGCAATGGCGGGTGGCCGATCCGCTGGCCGATGCCCAGGGCTTCATCGACATGGCCCATGCCAGCCTGGCCGCGTTGGGTGTGCAGTGCCAGCGGGTCGAGGCGGCCGCTGCTGCCCCGGCGCCGGACGGCATCGACGACGAGCTGCGTGCGGTGTTCCTCGAAGAGGCGGGTGAGTTGCTGCCGGAGATCGAGCGGCACTGGTTGCGCTGGCGCGCCGACAACGACCTGCGCGAGGCGTTGGTGGAGGTGCGCCGCGCCCTGCACACGCTCAAGGGCAGCGGCCGCATGGTGCATGCCGAGGCGTTGGCGGAGCTGGCCTGGGGCGCCGAGCACCTGCTCAACCGAGTGCTCGAAGGGCGCATCCTGCTTAGCCCCGAAGGCTTGGTGGCATTGCAGCAGGTGTTCGTGCGCCTGCCCGACCTGCTGGCCGACTTCGCCGCCGGGCAGATGCCGGCGAGTCGCGAAATCGAACAACTGGCCGGCCACCTGCATGCGTTGGCGCTCAACGACGCGCCACCCAGCGCCAGTATCGACGGCCTCGACCCGCAGTTGCTGGAGATCTTCCGCAACGAGGCCCAGGGCCATCTGGCCGGGCTCGACGCCTTCTTGCACAGCGTCGACGCCCGTGGCACGCCGGTCAGCGATGACCTGCAGCGCGCGCTGCACACCCTCAAGGGCAGCGCCGCCATGGCTGGGGTGATGCCGGTGGCGGAGCTGGCCACCGCCCTTGACCGCCTGGTACGCGAATACAAGGGCCACCAGTTGCCCTTGCAGGTGGTCGAGGCCGAGCTGCTGGAGGCCGCCCGGGCGTTGTTCCACCTTGGCCTGGCGCAACTGGGCAGCACGCCGCTGGCGCCGATTGCGGGGGCCGCGGCGCTGATCGAGCAGGTCGGCCAGGTGGTCGACGCCCGGCTCGCCCAGCACCAGGCCGAGGGCCATCCGCAGCGTCGGCAGCGGCGCGACCCGCAGATGATCGCCAGCTTCCTGACCTTGGGCATGGACATTCTGCTCGATGCCGAGACCCGCCTGGCCAACTGGCAGGCCCAGCCGGCGCAGCGCCATGAGCTGCAAATGCTGCTCGATGAAATGACCACCCTCGGCCACGGTGCGCACCAGGCTGAACTGTGGCAGGTGGATGAAATCTGCGAAGGCTTGCTCGACCTGTACGGCGCGGTGGAGGAGGGCAGCCTGGCGGTGACCCCGCGGATGTTCGAGGTGGCCCGGCAGGCCCACGAGGCCTTGCTCGACCTGTTCGACGAAGTGGCCGCCGGCCAGGACCTCAGCGCCCGCGCCGAATGCCTGGCGGCCTTGCATGGGTTGCTTGACGATGCCCTCGACCCCACCGCCATGGGCGTGGTCGGTGCCCAGGGGGTGACCCCGCTGGCGCCGCTGGGCGACCTGACCGACCCGGCGGTGGTCGACCTGTTCCTGGAGGAAGCCGGCGATATCCTCGATGGCGCCAACCAGGCGTTGCAGCATTGGCAGCACGACCCGGACAGCGTCTCGGCGCTGTCCACGCTGCAGCATGATATCCAGACGCTCAAGGGCGGCGCGCAGATGGCCGCGATCGGCGCCATCGAAGTGCTCGCCCAGGAACTGGCATTGCTTTACGAGGGCCTGGTCGACCGCCGCCTGGGCGCCAGCCCGGCGCTGTTCGAGCTGCTGCGCCGCAGCCATGGCGCGCTGGCCGACATGCTGCACAGCCTGGGCGAGGGCCATGCCCCGCTGTCGGCGGTGGCGCTGCTTGGCGAGCTGCATGAGTTTCGCCATCACGCGCCGGGGCCCGAGGCGGCGGACGATGAGCAGAGCGCCGAGGGCGACAAGGAGCTGCTGGAGGTCTTCCTCGAGGAAAGCTCGGACATCGTCGAGAGCGCCGCCGAGTCGCTGGCGCGTTGGCAGGCCGACCCGCGCAGCACGGTGGAGGTGGAAAACCTGCTGCGCGACCTGCACACCCTCAAGGGCGGCGCGCGCATGGTCGAGATCGCCGCCATTGGCGACCTGGCCCACGAGCTGGAATTCCTCTACGAACTGTTGGCCGCTGGGCGCCTGCCGCCGACCCCGGCGCTGTTCAGCCTGCTGCAGAACTGCCACGACCGCCTGGCGCACATGCTCGATGCCGCCCGCCTGGGCCAGCCCCTGCATACCGCCACGGCGCTGATCGACTATATCCGCAACTTCTCCAGCGCCGCCTTGACCGACAGCGCCGCCGCCCAGCCGCAAGCCGAGGCCGCCCCCGCCGAGGCGCCGGCCGCCGCGCCGGAACGCGCCGGGGACATGGTCAAGGTCGACGCCGAGTTGCTCGACGACCTGGGCAACCTGGCCGGTGAGCATTCGGTGATCCGGGGGCGCATCGAGCAGCAGGTCAACGATGCCCAGTTCGCCCTGAATGAAATGGAGACCACGCTGGAGCGCATGCGCGACCAGCTGTTGCGCCTGGATATCGAGACCCAGGGACGAATTTCCAGCCGCCAGCAGTTCGAGGGTGACGCCTACGACGACTTCGATCCGCTGGAGATGGACCGCCATTCGCAGTTGCAGCAATTGTCGCGGGCCTTGTTCGAGTCCACCTCGGACCTGCTCGACCTCAAGGAAACCCTGCTCCAGCGCGCCCAGGAGGCGCACAGCCTTCTGCAGCAGCAGGCCCGGGTCAACAGCCAGTTGCAAGAAGGCCTGACCGCCACCCTGATGGTGCCGTTCGAGCGCCTGGTGCCGCGCTTGCAGCGGGTGGTGCGGCAGGTGGCCAGCGAGCTGGGCAAACAGGTCGAACTGGTGGTCGGCAACGCCGAGGGCGAACTGGACCGCAGTGTCCTCGAACGCATGGTCGCCCCCCTGGAGCACATGCTGCGCAACGCCGTCGACCACGGCCTGGAGGCCCGCGAGGCGCGCCTGGCGGCAGGCAAGCCGGAGCTGGGCACCATCCACCTGAACCTGTTGCACGAAGGCGCCGACATCGTCATCGAAATGAGCGACGACGGTGCCGGGGTGCCGTTGACGGCGGTGCGCGAAAAGGCGATCAAGCGTGGCCTGCTCGATCCGCTGGCGCGTCTGAGTGACCACGAGATCCTGCAGTTCATCCTGCGTCCGGGGTTCTCCACCGCCGAGAAGATCACCCAGATCTCCGGGCGCGGCCTGGGCATGGACGTGGTGCACGAAGAGGTCAAGCAACTGGGCGGCTCGATGAGCATCGAGTCCAGCCCCGGCAAGGGCGCGCGCTTCCTGATCCGCCTGCCGTTCACCGTATCGGTGAACCGGGCGCTGATGGTGCACGTCGACGACGAACAGTACGCCATCCCGCTGAACACCATCGAAGGCATCGTCCGCGTGCCGCCGGCCGAGCTCGAGGCCTGCTACCGGCTGGATCCGCCGCGCTACACCTACGCCGGCCACGACTACGCGCTGCGCTACCTCGGCGAGCTGCTGCAAGGTGGCGGCCAGCCGCAGCTGCTGGGCCAGAGCGTGCCCTTGCCGGTGCTGCTGACCCACTCCCACGAGCAGTCGTTCGCCATCCAGGTCGACAGCCTGTCGCCCAGCCGCGAGATCGTGGTAAAGAGCCTGGGGCCGCAGTTCGCCGCGGTACCGGGGCTGTCCGGCGCGACCCTGCTCGGCGATGGCCGGGTGGTGCTGATTCTCGACCTGCTCGGCCAGTTGCGTGGCCAGCAGCGTCGCCTGGCGCGCCTGCCCGGCGCGCTCGACAGCCAGCGTGCGTTGACCGGCCCGGCGCCACGGCGGCCCTTGCTGGTGATGGTGGTGGACGACTCGGTCACCGTGCGCAAGGTCACCAGCCGCTTGCTGGAACGCCACGGCATGAGCGTGCTGACGGCCAAGGATGGGCTGGATGCCATGGCCTTGCTCGAAGAGCACCGTCCCGATGTGCTGCTGCTGGATATCGAGATGCCGCGCATGGATGGTTTCGAGGTGGCGACGCGCATCCGCCGTGACGAGCGCTTGAAGCAGTTGCCGATCATCATGATCACCTCGCGCACCGGCCAGAAGCACCGCGACCGGGCCATGGCCATCGGTGTCAACGAGTACCTGGGCAAGCCGTACCAGGAGTCGTTGCTGCTGCAGAGCATCGCCCACTGGAGCCAGTACCATGCTTGAACATATCGCCGGCCAGCGCAGCAACCTGATCGGTTTGTTATTGCCGCTGGGCGACCGCACCCTGGTGCTGCCCAACGTGGCGGTGGCCGAGTTGATCGGCCATCGCGCCATTGCCTGCGAGGCGGGCGAGCCGCAGTGGCACCTGGGCTGGGTAGACTGGCGCCAGCAACGCTTGCCGTTGATCGGTTTCGAGGCCGCCTGCGGTGGGCAGACCCTCTGCGGCGAGCGGGCGCGTATCGTCGTGCTCAATGCCCTGGGCGATACCGGGCTGCGTTACCTGGCGGTGTTGCTGCAGGGCATCCCGCGCTCGTGCAAGCTCGACAGCCAGCTCAACTACGTGGATGTGCCCCTGGCCGGGTTGGAACTGGCGGCGGTGCAGGTGGGCGAGCAGGTGGCCCGGGTCCCGGACCTGGCGGCGCTGGAACGGCTGGTGCGTGACGCGGATCTGCAATCAGTCGCAGGCTAGGATGTGCCGAGTGAAGCGGGCGCAGTCGCTCGATCGTTGGAGCCGGCGGTGCCGGCGAACACCGGCTACGCCGGTGCCATTCTGCGCGTCCTCAGGAACCTCATGCGCCTCGGGAGGTCTGTGCTTGCATGTACTACGGTGAACGTTTCAATGCCTGGACCCACCTGGTCGGTGCGGTCCTGGCCTGTATCGGCGCGATCTGGCTGATCGTCGTGGCCGGGTTGCAGGGCGATCCCTGGAAGATTGTCAGTTTTTCCATCTATGGCACCACCTTGCTGCTGCTCTACAGCATCTCCACCCTCTACCACAGCACCCGTGGCCGGGCGAAGCGGGTCATGCGCAAGCTCGACCACCTGTCGATCTACCTGCTGATCGCCGGCAGCTACACCCCGTTCTGCCTGGTCAGCCTGCGTGGGCCCTGGGGCTGGAGCCTGTTCGGGGTGGTCTGGGGGCTGGCGCTGATCGGCATGTTGCAGGAGATAAAACCACGCTCGGAGGCGCGGATCCTGTCGATCGTCATCTACGCGGTGATGGGCTGGATCGTGCTGGTGGCGGTCAAGCCGTTGCTGCACTCGCTCGGTACTGCCGGCTTTGTCTGGCTGGCCAGTGGCGGAGTGCTGTACACCGTGGGCATCATCTTCTTCGCCCTCGACAGCCGCCTGCGCCACGCCCACGGCATCTGGCACCTGTTCGTCATCGCTGGCAGCCTGATGCACTTCGTGGCGGTGTCTTTCTACGTATCCTGACCGGCCCCTCGCGGCCAGGTCAGTTGTAATCGCCCATCACGCAGCTGTTCGGGTGGCTCTGGCACAAGCGCTGGGTGGTTCTGAGGTGGTCATGGAAGCGTTCGGCGTGCTCGCTCCACCAGTGCTCATTGAACCGCTGCAGGGTCTGGACGATGTGACCGCCTTGCGCAGGCGCTTCGGGGGTGGGGTCTGCCTTGATCAGGGGCCAGAGGACGTTGAACTCGGCGATCAGTGCTTGCCGTGTGCTGTCGAGCGTGGCCGGGTCGGCAGCCGGGTGCTCGCGGTTGAAGTCCGCCAGCGCCAGGCTGACGTACTGTTCCAGCACCGGCGGCGGCCTGAGCGCCTGGGCACCTGCGAGCAGCGTCGCGTGCAGCCCTGGGGTCAGCGCGTCGATGTAGCAGAAGCCAAAGTGCATCCTGGGTTTGCCGTCATGCCCGCGCTGCTTCATCGCGGCCTTGCACAGCGCGAGCTTTTGCTCGTGGGTCTGCACTTCAGGGCAGGGCGCGTCCGCTTTGCAGGGGGCCGGCCCGGGCCCCAGTGCCAGCGTGTTGCGCTCGAAAAACAGCAGGCCGGCCAGCACGCAAACGGCCAGGAACCCAAGCAGGGTCAAGATCCTCATCGCCACCCCTTCCGGAAGTTTTCCACAGTCGGGAAACCTTATGAGAGCGGCCTGCCGGGCGCTACTGGCAAAACTGCCAGTGGCTGTTTGGCATGAGTTTTTCGGAAAATTCCCAGCCAAACCCTGGCATAGGTGGCTGGCGGGTCAGAAATCTCCCCAAAGCTGCTGTGCCACCGACAGCGCCACCACCGGGGCTGTCTCGGTGCGCAGCACGCGGGGGCCAAGGCGCGCGGCATGGAAGCCAGCGGCCTTGGCCTGCTCGACCTCGGCGTCGCTGAGGCCGCCTTCGGGGCCGATCAGGAACGCCAGGTTGCCCGGTTGCGCGTGGCTGGTCAGCGGCGCCGCCACCGGATGCAAGACCAGCTTGAGGTCGGCCTCGGTGCTTTTCAGCCATTCGGCCAGGGTCACCGGCGGTTGGATCACCGGCAAGGTCGAGCGGCCGCATTGCTCACAGGCGCTGATCGCCACCTGGCGCCAGTGGGCCAGACGCTTGTCGGCGCGTTCGTCCTTCAGGCGCACCTCGCAGCGTTCACTGACGATCGGGGTGATCAGGTTGGCACCCAGTTCGGTGGCTTTCTGGATCGCCCAGTCCATGCGTTCGCCCCGGGACAAGCCCTGGCCGAGGTGGATATGCAGCGGCGACTCGGCAAGGCCTGGCAAGGCCTGGTCGAGTTGCACGCGCACGCTTTTCTTGCCCACCTCCAGCAGCTGGCCAAGGAACTCCTGGCCGCTGCCGTCGAACAATTGCACGGCGTCGCCGGCGGCCATGCGCAGCACGCGGCCGATGTAGTGGGCCTGGGCCTCGGGCAGGTCGTGCTCGCCCAGGCCGAGTGGGGCGTCGATGAAGAAGCGGGACAGTCTCATGGTTCTACTCGGAATCTGTTGAGGGCATCGTCCCTGCCGGGGCCGCTTCGCGGCCCTTGCGCGCCAGAAGGCCGCGCCTGCAGGGGACGGCGTAAAGGCATGGGGTTTAGCCCGGGTCGCGGAAGCCGGGGTAGAAATTGGCCGGCACCGCCACGCTGAGGCTATCGCGGGTGGCGATGTCGATGCCTTCGCTGGCCACCTCGGCGAGGAAATCGATCTGCTCGGGGGTGATCACGTAGGGCGGCAGGAAGTACACCACGCTGCCCAGTGGGCGCAACAGCGCGCCACGGCTCAGGGCGTGCTCGAAGACCTTCAGGCCGCGGCGCTCCTGCCATGGGTAGGCGGCTTTGCTGGCCTTGTCCTGGACCATCTCGATGGCCAGGGCCATGCCGGTCTGGCGGATCTCGGCGACATGGGCGTGCTCGGCCAGGTGCGCGGTGGCGCTGGCCATGCGCGCGGCCAGGGCCTGGTTGGCCTCGATCACGTTGTCTTGCGCGAAGATATCCAGGGTCGCCAGCGCCGCGGCGCAGGCCAGCGGGTTGCCGGTGTAGCTGTGCGAATGGAGGAAGGCGCGCAGGGTCGGGTAGTCGTCGTAGAAGGCCTGGTACACCTTGTCGGTGGTCAGGCAGGCCGCCAGCGGCAGGTAACCGCCGGTCAGGGCCTTGGACAGGCACAGGAAGTCCGGACGGATGCCGGCCTGTTCGCAGGCGAACATCGTGCCGGTACGGCCGAAGCCCACGGCGATTTCGTCATGGATCAGGTGCACGTCGTAGCGGTCGCAGGCTTCGCGCAGCAGCTTGAGGTACACCGGATGGTACATGCGCATGCCGCCGGCACCCTGGATCAGCGGCTCGACGATAACCGCCGAAATGGTCTCGTGGTGTTCGGCCAGGGTGTGTTCCATCGCGGCGAACAGGTTGCGCGAATGTTCTTCCCAGCCCATGCCTTCAGGGCGGTGGTAGCAGTCGGGGCTGGGCACCTTGATGGTGTCCAGCAGCAGGGCCTTGTAGGTCTCGGTGAACAACGGCACATCACCCACCGACATCGCGGCGATGGTTTCGCCGTGGTAGCTGTTGGTCAGGGTGACGAAGCGCTTCTTCTGCGGCTTTCCCGTGTTCTGCCAGTAGTGGAAGCTCATCTTCAGCGCCACTTCGATGCACGACGAGCCATTGTCGGCGTAGAACACCCGCTCCAGCCCGGCTGGCGTCATCGCTACCAGGCGCTCGGACAGTTCGATCGCCGGCTGGTGGCTGAAACCGGCGAGGATCACATGTTCGAGCTGGTCGACCTGGTCCTTGATGCGCTGGTTGATCCGCGGGTTGGCGTGGCCGAACACGTTGACCCACCAGGAGCTGACGGCGTCCAGGTAGCGTTTGCCTTCGAAGTCCTCGAGCCAGACCCCTTTACCGCGTTTGATCGGGATCAGCGGCAGCTGTTCGTGGTCTTTCATCTGGGTGCAGGGGTGCCACAGGACCTTGAGGTCGCGTTGCATCCACTGATCGTTGAGGCCCATGGGCTTTGCTCCTGGCGTTACGGCGAGTTTGACCGCGTAAGCCTAAGCAAAGCCGGGGGGCAGGACAACCGCTCAGTGCAGGCGCAGCGGTGACCATCGCAGGGCGCGCAGGTGCACGGTCGAATGCGGGCCGGTGGAGAGGGTCAGGCTGCACAGCGGGCTGGAGCGTTCATGCAGGTGGTGGCCGAACTGGGTGGGGCTGGGGACAAAGACATTGTCGCCGTCAAAAAAGGTCAGCCAGTAGGCATGCACGACTTGCCTGCCAAACCGGCAGATTTGCGTATCCAGCGATAGATCGTGCACGGGGCGGCAGAAGTCGATGGTGACGTCGCATTCACCGGTAAGCGTCAGCTGAACGGCGCGTTCATCCTGCGCTGTCAGGTAGTGCGACCATTGCACATCCCCTTGCGTCGAGATCTTCCAGCCCGTCGAGCGGTTCCAGTCATGGCTTGGCGACAAGGCGTACGCGGTATGGCTCATGGAGAAGCGTCCGATGCTGCTGAGTCCTTGCCCAGATTGCTGGCCAAGCGCTGAGTGGGCAACTGGCAAAATTACCAGTTGCCAAAAGCACTTGATGTCACTGCGCTGGCAGGGTCTGCGAGGGTGACGTATTCTTAACGCATCTCTGCCGGGGCGTTCTTCCCCGATTTTTCTGTCGTTCTACAACCGGAGTTCGCCATCATGGCTGCTGCTTGGGTGCGCCTGTGCGCGTTGGTATTGATTGGTGTGTCCAGCGGTGCCGCGCTGGCCAAGGACAAGACGGCGATCGTCGTCGGTGGTGGCCTGGCGGGCCTGACGGCGGCCTATGAGCTGCAGAGCAAGGGCTGGCAGGTGACCCTGCTGGAGGCCAAGTCGGGCATGGGCGGGCGTTCGGGCCTGGCCACCAGCGAATGGATCGGCAACGACAAGACCCAGCCGGTGCTCAACCGGTATCTGCAGCAGTTCAAGGTTGCCACCCTGCCGGCGCCGGAGTTCGTGCGGACCCCCGGCTACCTGATCGACGGCGAGTACTTCAGCGCCGCCGACCTGACCGCCAAGCAGCCCGCCACCGCCGAGGCGCTCAAGCGCTACGAGAAGACCCTCGACGACCTCGCCCGCTCGATCGACGACCCGCTCAACCCGGCGGCCAACAGCACCTTGTTCGCCCTCGACCAGATGAACGTCTCCACCTGGCTCGACAAGCTGCAATTGCCCGCCACCGCCCGTCAGCTGGTCAACCAGCAGATCCGTACCCGCTATGACGAGCCGTCGCGCCTGTCGCTGCTGTACTTCGCCCAGCAGAACCGCGTCTACCGCAATGTCAGCGACCGTGACCTGCGCGCCGCGCGCCTGCCCGGCGGCAGCCCGGTGCTGGCCCAGGCCTTCGTCAAGCAGTTGAAGACCATCAAGACCAGCTCGCCGGTCACCGCCATCGTCCAGGACAAGGATGGCGTAACCGTCAAGGTCGGCGCGGTGGGCTACCAGGCCGATTACCTGGTCATGGCCGTGCCCCTACGCGCGCTGGCCAAGATCCAGATGACCCCGGGCCTGGACAACCAGCACCTGGCGGCGCTCAAAGGCACCAACTACGGCTGGCGCGACCAGCTGATGCTCAAGTTCAAGAACCCTGTGTGGGAAAGCCGTGCGCGGATGTCCGGTGAAATCTTCAGCAACACCGGCCTGGGCATGCTGTGGATCGAGCCTGCGCTCAAGGGCGGGGCCAACGTGGTGATCAACCTGTCTGGCGACAACGCTCGCCTGTTGCAGGCCTTCGGTGACAAGCAGATGGTCGACCAGGTGCTGATCCGCCTGCATGCCTTCTACCCGCAGGCCCGGGGCGCCTTCACCGGCTACGAGGTGCGTCGCTACAGCACCGACGCCGGCATGGGCGGTGCCTACCTGGCCTTCGGCCCAGGGCAGATCAGCAAGTACTGGCGCCTGTGGGAGCGCCCGGTGCAGCGCATCGCGTTCGCCGGCGAGCACACCGATGCGTTGTACCCCGGTACCCTCGAAGGTGCCCTGCGCAGTGGCCAGCGCGCCGCCGGGCAGGTCCAGGAACTGGCCGCGGGCAAGTCGTTCGACCCGGTCAAGGCCGCACCGGTAGCGGCGGCGGCAGCAGCGAAAGACCAGGGCGGGTTCTTCTCCAAGCTGTTCGGCGGCTCTGCCGACAAGGCGCCGGCCAAGGCCGAGGCGGCGAAAGCCGAAGCGGCCAAGGATGACAAGCCGGGCTTCTTCTCGCGTCTGTTCGGCGCGAGCGACAAGCCCGAGGTCAAGGCCGCACCGATCGCCAAGGCCGAAGAGCTCGCGCCGGCACCTGCCGCGGCGCCTGCGCCCGTAGCCCCGGCGCCGGTGGCCAAGGAGCAACCGGCCAAGGTCGCGCCGGCCAAACCTGCTGCCGCGCATAAACCGGCGGCCAAGCCTGTGCATAAACCTGCGGCCAAGCCCGCACCGGTGAAAAAGGCCACGGCCAAGGGTGAGCCTGCCAAGAAAGCGGTGGTCAACACCCAGGCCAAGGCCAACTGATCGATAGCGGCCCTCGCGGGCCAGCCCGCTCCCATGGCCACAGGTGGGGGCGGGCTGGCCTCGCGATCAGATCCTGGCATCTCCTCTTTGAGCGTCTATCGTTAATGTTTCCTTAATGGGAAGCTTGCAGACTTCATATCGGATTTCTCGATCATCCGAAGCAGTTTTTTCCGCTTTTATTCGATACGTTAGCCGCTAGTCTTGTGCACAGCTTTCACGGGGAAATACGCCAACATGCAACTGCGCAATTCATCTTCTCGCTATGGCTTGGTCAGCATCATCCTGCACTGGGGCGTGGCGCTGGCAGTCTTCGGCCTGTTCGGCCTCGGGCTGTGGATGGTCGGCCTGGACTACTACAACCCATGGCGCAAGTCCGGCCCTGATCTGCACAAGAGCATTGGCCTGGTGTTGTTGGCGGTGATGGTGCTGCGCGTGCTGTGGCGTTTCATCAGCCCACCGCCACCGGCGCCGGCCAACCACGGCAAGGCCACCCGCCTGGCCGCCAAGCTGGGGCACCTGGCGCTGTACCTGGGCTTGTTCGCGGTCATGGCCGCGGGCTACCTGATCTCCACCGCCGACGGTGTGGGCATCCCGGTGTTCGGCTTGTTCGAGGTGCCTGCGCTGGTCAGTGACCTGCCTGACCAGGCCGATACCGCTGGCGTCATCCACTTGTGGCTGGCCTGGGGCCTGGTGATTTTCGCCGTGCTGCACGCCCTGGCCGCCATCAAGCACCATTTCATCGACCGTGACGCGACCCTCACCCGCATGCTGGGCCGCAAAGCTTGACTCTCAACCTCAATTGCAAAGGAAGGAAGTAAGGATGTTGAAAAAGACTTTTGCCGCTCTGGCGCTCGGTACCGCTCTGATCTCTGCTGGCCAGGCCATGGCTGCCGAGTACAAGATCGACAAGGAAGGCCAGCACGCCTTCGTGGACTGGAAGATCAGCCACCTGGGCTACAGCTTCATCCACGGCACCTTCAAGGATTTCGACGGCAACTTCACCTGGGACAGCGCCAAGCCCGAGGCCAGCAAGATCAGCGTCGACCTGAAGACTGCCAGCCTGTGGTCCAATCACGCCGAGCGTGACAAGCACATCGCCAGTAAAGACTTCCTCGATGTGAAGAAGTACCCGGATGCCAAGTTCGTCTCCACCAGCGTCAAGTCGACCGGTGAGAAGACCGCCGACGTGACCGGTGACCTGACCCTGCACGGCGTGACCAAGCCGGTCACCTTCAAGGCTGTGTTCAACGGCGAGGGCAAGGACCCGTGGGGCGGCGAGCGCGCCGGCTTCAACGCCAAGACCACGCTGAACCTGAACGACTTCGGGATCAAGGGCCCAGGCCCGACTTCGCAAACCCTGGACCTGGATATCAGTGTCGAAGGCGTGAAGCAGAAGTAATCCGCGTTAGTTGAACGACCGAGGGGCCGCTACGCGGCCCTTTCGCGGCACAAGGCCGCTCCTACGAGTTCAGCGCAGCCCTTTGGCGCAGCGCAGTACCGGTAGGAGCGGCCTTGTGCCGCGAAAGGGCTGCATAGCAGCCCCTCGGTGTTTCAATCAGCCTTTGCGGGTCAGCAAGGCCGGGCGCTCACCGCGTGGGCGGGCTGGCAGGTCGTCCAGTTGCTCGGGCGTCGGGTAGCGGTCGAGCTTGGATTCCTTGCGGATGATCACCGGCGCGCTCTGCGATTCGCGCGGGTTGCGCACGGCAGGCTCCTGGCGGGCCGAGTCGTCACGGCGGTTGCGCCCGGCGTTGTTGTCACGACGGGCGCCGCCATTGCTGCCGCCGCCGTTGCGAGGACGCTTGTCGCCGCCCTGGCCCTGGCCTTGACGCTGCTGGCCATTGCCACGGGCTTGCCCCTGGCCTTGGCCGCCGCCACTGCGCTGCCCCTGGCCTTGAGCCTGGCCGCCGCCACCTGGGCGACGATTGCGGCCCTGGTTCTTGGCGTTCTGGTAGGGGCTGACGTAGTCGGCGCGATTACCGAAGTTGTCGACGTCGTCGTCGAGGAATTCTTCCGGGTCACGGTCGGCAGGTACCGCCGGCATGGCCTTCTGGCCTTGGGCCGACTGCTGCTGGCGGGGTTTCTTGTCGCGTGGCTTGCGCTGCTGGCCTTGCTGCTGCTTGTCGCCAGACTTCTCCTTCTCGGCGGGCTTCTCGGCCGCAGGCTTGTTACGGCCTTTGTCCTTGCCCTTGTCCTTGCGACCCCCGCTGTCCTTGCTGCCTTCGCCACGCGACTGCTGGTTGCGGCCACCGCGGCCGTTGTTTTGCGGGCGCTCGCGGACTTCCGGCTTTTCCGCTTCGACCTGCGAAGCGTCGAAGCCCATCAGGTCGCCGTCCGGGATCCGCTGCTTGGTGACGCGCTCGATGCTCTTGAGCAGCTTCTCTTCATCCGGGGCGACCATCGAGATGGCCTCGCCCGAACGACCGGCGCGGCCGGTACGGCCGATACGGTGGACGTAGTCTTCCTCGACGTTGGGCAGCTCGAAGTTGACCACGTGGGGCAACTGGTCGATGTCCAGGCCGCGGGCAGCGATATCAGTGGCCACCAGCACGCGCACGGTGTTGGCCTTGAAGTCGGCCAGGGCCTTGGTGCGGGCGTTCTGGCTCTTGTTGCCGTGGATCGCGGCGGCGCTCAGGCCGTGCTTTTCCAGGTACTCGGCCAGGCGGTTGGCGCCGTGCTTGGTACGGGTGAACACCAGCACCTGTTCCCAGGCCCCGAGGGTGATCAAGTGTGCCAGCAGTGCGCGCTTGTGGCTGGCCGGCAGGCGGTAGACCCGCTGCTCGATACGCTCGACGGTGGTGTTCGGCGGCGTGACCTCGATGCGCTCGGGGTTGTGCAGCAGTTTGTCGGCGAGGTCGGTGATGTCCTTGGAGAAGGTCGCCGAGAACAGCAGGTTCTGGCGCTTGGCCGGCAGGCGCGCCAGCACTTTCTTGACATCGTGGATGAAGCCCATGTCGAGCATGCGGTCGGCTTCGTCCAGCACCAGGATCTCGACCCGAGACAAGTCGACGCTGCCCTGGCCGGCCAGGTCGAGCAGGCGGCCCGGGCAGGCGACCAGTACGTCGACGCCCTTGGCCATGGCCTGGACCTGTGGGTTCATGCCGACGCCGCCGAAGATGCAGGCGCTGATGAAGTTCAGGTCGCGGGCGTAGATCTTGAAGCTGTCATGCACCTGGGCGGCCAGCTCGCGGGTCGGCGTCAGCACCAGCACGCGCGGCTGGCGCGGGCCGTGGCGTTGCGACTTGTCGGGGTGGCCGCCCGGGAACAGGCGCTCGAGGATCGGCAGGGCGAAGCCGCCGGTTTTACCAGTACCTGTCTGGGCGGCGACCATCAGGTCGCGACCTTGCAACACGGCGGGAATCGCCCGCTGTTGCACCGGGGTGGGCTGGGTGTAGCCCGCAGCCTCGATAGCGCGGACAAGAGCCTCGGAGAGACCGAGGGAAGCAAAGGACATGGGCAATCCTGTTCTCGTGGGGGCTGGGCCCGATGGGGTGTTCTGCCTGGCGCGACGGGCATCGGCGGGATGCGATCGCGTCCGGTCCAGCTGGGCGTTCACTGCGCATCCTGGAGGCGGCGGGCGGGCACCAGGGGTGCGCTGCTGCGGGTCGAGATGCCGATGGCGAGGCCGAGCGTCCGGGCGTGAGCCGGGCGGGAAGGCTCGAGTATAACAGAGCAATCAGCGTGTGCCGCTTTCCTGCTGCTCAACGGCGAAAGGAAAATCCTGCTGGCCGAGGTAGCGGGCGCTGATCGCGGCATAGGCAGGCTCCTGCTTGAAGCGTCGCAGTTCATCGGCGAAGGCCTGGGCCAGGGCTTCGCGCCCTGGCTTGCGGGCCAGCCCCAGGTACTGTGGGTGGCGGCTGATGACCAGCGGCAGCGCTTCGACGTCCTGCTCGATGCCCAGTTGGCGGCTCAGGTAGTGGCCGAGGCGGCGATCGGTTACCAGCAGGTCGATGCGCCCGAGCATCAGCTTGCCGAAGTTGGCTTCATGGCTGGGGGCCGATTCGCGGCGGAACAGCGGCGAGTCGCTGAAGGCGGGGTTATAGGTATAGCCCGGCGAAGTGCCCACGGTCAGCCCGGCCAGGTCTTCCAGGCGGCGCACCGGGTGCGGCCGGCTGCGGGCCTGGTACAGGACGAATTCGACCTGCGACATCGGCTCGTCCGGGTAGACCAGGTAGTCGCGGCGCGACTCGACCTGGAAGATATCCATCACGCCGTCCGCCAGGCCTTGCTCGACCATGGCCAGGCAGCGCCGCCAGGGCAGGAACTGCCACTGCACCTCGATGCCCAGGCGTCGGAACACCTCGTTGGTCACTTCGTAGTCGATGCCCTGGGGCCGGTTGTTGGCCTGGAACAGGTAGGGCGCCCAGTCGTCGCTGACAATGCGCAGGCGTTCCGCCTGTGCCAGCGGGCTCAGGCAGGCGAGCAGCAACAGCAGGAGGGAAGGCATCAGCAGGCGCATGGCGCGAGATTACGCTGGCAGCCCAGGCAAGACCAGTGGGCTTTTGTCGCTGGGTGTTGGCACGGGCAAGGCAATGGCCGCAGCCAATGCCTTGCCTGCGGCCATCAGCGGGGCAGCTTCAGGTTGTTCCAGATCGCCAGGCTCGGCTCGGCCTGGTTCAAGGTGTAGAAGTGCAGCCCTGGCGCGCCGCCTTGCAGCAGCTGTTCGCACATGCGGCTGATCACTTCCTCGCCGAAGGCCTGGATGCTCGCGGTGTCATCGGCATAGGCTTCCAGCTGCTTGCGGATCCAGCGGGGGATTTCGGCGCCGCAGGCGTCGGAGAAGCGGGCTAGCTTGCTGTAGTTGGTGATCGGCATGATGCCCGGCACCACCGGGATGTCCACGCCCAGCTTGCCCGCGCGCTCGACGAAGTAGAAGTAGCTGTCGGCGTTGAAGAAGTACTGGGTGATGGCGCTGTCGGCACCGGCCTTGACCTTGTGTACGAAGTTGGCCAGGTCCGCTTCGAAGTTGCGTGCCTGCGGGTGCATCTCCGGGTAGGCGGCGACTTCCAGGTGGAAGTGGCTACCCGTCTCCTGGCGAATGAACTCGACCAGGTCGCTGGCGTAGCGCAGCTCGCCGCTGGCCATGCCCATGCCGGACGGCAGGTCGCCACGCAGGGCGACGATGCGCTTGATGCCGGCGGCCTGGTACTCGGCGAGCAGGGCGCGCAGGTCGTCCTTGCTGTCACCCACGCAGGACAGGTGCGGGGCGGCCGGGACCTTCACTTCGCTTTCCAGCTGCAGCACGGTGTTCAGCGTGCGGTCGCGGGTCGAACCCCCGGCGCCATAGGTGCAGGAGAAGAAATCCGGGTTGTAGCTGGCCAGCTGGCGGGCGACGCCCATCAGTTTTTCGTGGCCGGCGTCGGTCTTGGTCGGGAAGAATTCGAAACTGTAGCGGCGTTCTTGTGACATCTCGGGTTCCTTCGGCAGCGCGCCCGGGGGCGGCAGCCTGCAAATAAAAGCCAGGACGGTGGGGGCCGGCCTGGCTCGGACATCGGTTCGAAACGTTGCCTGCCAGTGCCAGGCGTGACGCCGGGCACTGGCAACCAGCCGCTTAGTAGCGGTAGGCGTCCGGCTTGAACGGGCCTTCGACGGTGACACCGATGTACTCGGCCTGCTGCGGGGTCAGCTGGGTGACCACGCCGCCGAAGCCGCGGACCATTTCCAGGGCCACTTCTTCGTCGAGTTTCTTCGGCAGCACTTCCACGGTCAGGCGCTCGGCCTTCTTGGCGGCTGGCAGTTCGGCGAACTTCTGCTCGAACAGGAAGATCTGCGCCAGCACCTGGTTGGCGAACGAGCCATCCATGATGCGGCTTGGGTGACCAGTGGCGTTGCCCAGGTTGACCAGGCGGCCTTCGGCCAGCAGGATCAGGTAGTCGTCGTTCTGCGGGTCGAACACGCCAGCGCCGGTGCGGTGGATCTTGTGCACCTGCGGCTTGACCTCTTCCCATGCCCAGTGCTTGCGCATGAAGGCGGTGTCGATCTCGTTGTCGAAGTGGCCGATGTTGCAGACCACGGCGCGCTTCTTCAGGGCCTTGAGCATGTTGGCGTCGCAGACGTTGACGTTACCGGTGGTGGTGACGATCAGGTCGATGCGGCCCAGCAGGTCCTTGTTGATGCCGGCCTCGGTACCGGTGTTGATGCCGTCCTTGAACGGCGAGACCACTTCGAAGCCGTCCATGCACGCTTGCATGGCGCAGATCGGGTCGACTTCGGTGACCTTGACGATCATGCCTTCCTGGCGCAGCGACTGGGCCGAGCCCTTGCCCACGTCACCGTAGCCGATCACCAGGGCCTGCTTGCCCGACAGCAGGTGGTCGGTGCCGCGCTTGATGGCATCGTTCAGGCTGTGACGGCAGCCGTACTTGTTGTCGTTCTTGCTCTTGGTGACCGAGTCGTTGACGTTGATCGCCGGGACTTTCAGCTCGCCCTTGGCCAGCATGTCGAGCAGGCGGTGCACGCCGGTGGTGGTCTCTTCGGTCACGCCGTGGATCTTGTCCAGCATGGCCGGGTATTTCTTGTGCAGGATTTCGGTCAGGTCGCCACCGTCGTCCAGCACCATGTTGGCATCCCATGGCTGGCCATCCTTGAGGATGGTCTGCTCGATGCACCACTCGTATTCCTGCTCGGTTTCGCCTTTCCAGGCGAACACCGGGATGCCGGCGGCGGCGATGGCGGCGGCGGCCTGGTCCTGGGTGGAGAAGATGTTGCAGGACGACCAGCGTACTTCAGCGCCCAGGGCGACCAGGGTCTCGATCAGCACGGCGGTCTGGATGGTCATGTGGATGCAGCCGATGATCTTCGCGCCCTTGAGCGGTTGCTCGGCTTGGTACTTGCGGCGCAGGCCCATCAGTGCCGGCATTTCCGATTCGGCGATGATGACTTCCTTGCGGCCCCAGTCGGCCAGGGAGATGTCGGCGACCTTGAAGTCGGAAAAACCAGCAGGCGTGTTTACAGCGCTCATCGAGAGCCTCCATTCGTAGTGTGCGAATGGGCGCCGTTGTGCGTTGAGCGTCCGCTTGGCGGACAACGCCCCAACCGAGCCTGACAGGACGAACCTGCTGCAGCGCCCCTCGGTCGGGTGGCGGGATGGCCGCCACTGCGGGGGCCATTTGAATCGGCAGGGATTATAGCCGTGGGCATGTGACACACCCAAGACTTTCTGTCGATTAATCGAGACGATAGTCGATGTTCAATGGAGCGTGACCAAGGGGTCTGCCATCATGAGCGCACGTTAGCCGAGCCGGTCAGGAGTACAGATGAACTTTCACACCCGCAAATGGGTAAAACCCGAAGACCTCAACCCCAACGGCACCTTGTTCGGTGGCAGCCTGCTGCGCTGGATCGACGAAGAGGCGGCGATCTACGCCATCGTCCAGCTGGGCAACCAGCGGGTGGTGACCAAGTACATCTCGGAGATCAACTTCGTCAGCGCCTCGCGCCAGGGCGACATCATCGAGCTGGGCATCACCGCCACCGAGTTTGGCCGCACCTCGATCACCCTCAAGTGCGAGGTGCGCAACAAGATCACCCGCAAGGCCATCCTCACGGTCGACAAGATGGTCTTCGTCAACCTCGGCGAGGACGGCTTGCCGGCGGCGCACGGGCGTACCGAGATCAAGTACATCCAGGACCAGTTCCCGGACTCTGCGGTGGAATGACGGTCCCGGGGCTGCTGTGCAGCCCTTTCGCGACACAAGGCCGCTCCTACGTGGGTTGTAGGAGCGGCCTTGTGTCGCGAAAGGGCCGCGCAGCGGCCCCAGAGTCTCAAGGCTGTGTGCTGACCTTGCGCACCACCTTGCCGACCGTCAGACCCTGCACCAGGATCGACGACAGCACCACGATGTAGGTGATCGACAGCAGCAGGTCGCGCTCATCGCCCTGTGGCAGCGACAGCGCCAGGGCCACCGAGACGCCGCCGCGCAGGCCACCCCAGGTCAGCACGCGGATGGTGCCTTGCGGCACACTGCGCCAGCGGCGCAGCAGGACGATCGCCGGGGCCACGGTCAGCAGGCGCGAGGCCAGCACCGCCACCGCCAGCACGCCACCGGCCGCCAGGTGCAGCCAGTTGAACGGCAGCAGCAACAGCTCCAGGCCGATCAGCGCGAACAGCAGGGCGTTGAGCATGTCGTCGATCAGTTCCCAGAAACCGTCCATGTAGCGACGGGTCATGTCGTTCATCGCCAGGTTGCGCCCCAGGTTGCCGATGATCAGGCCGGCCACCACCATGGCGATCGGTGCCGAGACGTGCAGCTCGTAGCACATCGCCGAGCCGCCGATGACCAGCGCCAGGGTCAGCATCACCTCGACCTGGTACTGCTCGACGCTCTTGATCATGCGGTAGGTGGCATAGCCGATCAGGCCGCCGAAGGCGATGCCGCCAATGGCTTCGCGGGCGAACAGGATGGCGGTGTCGGCCACGCTCGGCGTCTCGCCCAGCTGGATGATGCCCAGCAGCACGGTGAACACCACCACCGCGGTGCCGTCGTTGAACAGCGACTCGCCGACGATGGTGGTCTTCAGCGGCTTGGAGGCGTTGGCGGTACGCAGGGCGCCGAGCACGGCGATCGGGTCGGTCGGCGAGATCAGTGCACCGAACAGCAGGCAGTAGATCAGCGGCACCTGCCAGCCGAACAGGGCGAACACCCAGTGCGCCAGGTAGCCGATCACCACGGTGGCGATCAGCACGCCGAGGGTGGCCAGCAGGCCGATCGGCCAGCGGTAGCTGCGCAAATCGCTGAGGTTGACGTGCAATGCGCCGGCGAACAGCAAGAACGACAGCATCCAGTGCATCAGCAGGTCGTTGAAGTCGATCTGGTTCATCAGGCCTTCGACGCGTTCTTCCAGGCCAGGGAAGCCGATCAGGCTCAAGCCCTGCAGGATGAGGGAGAACAGCAAGGCGGTGACCATCACGCCGATGGCCGGCGGCAGGCCGATGAAGCGGTAGTTCACATAAGTGAGCAGGGTGGTGAGGCAGATAAACGCGGCAACTAATTCAAGCATCCCGAATCCTGTGACAGTGGCTTCCAAGTCGTTACCCGAATGGCTCGGGCAGTTCTTTGATGATCTGGCGAGGGGATCAGGACACAGGATTTGACCAGGATTGTTGGAATTGTTCCGGATGTTCACAGTTGAAGGGCGCATTAGGGCGACGAGGTGCATGTCACAACATTTTCAACGCCTGTGAGATCGAGCGCCGCGCGGGCGGCGCTTGATCTCACAGGCACTGAAACTCTCCCGGCATACACATTCAGGCAACTCGCAACCCAACGCTATATATTCATCCCTCAAAAACGTCACAAGGACCTTACGGCGTGCTGGCAACTTCCCTGGTACTGGTCGCAGCCCTGCTCCATGCCACCTGGAACACCCTGATCAAATTCAGCGCCGAGCGCCTGCTGGTGATCGCCAGCATGGACCTGGTGGCGCTGCTGTTCGCCGTGTGCGCCGTGGCCTTCACCGAGTTCCCGCCCGCCCAGATCTGGCCCTGGCTGCTGGCTTCGGCCCTGGCCGAGCAGTTGTACCGCTTCCTGCTGATCCAGGCCTATCGGGTTGGCGACCTGGGCCTGGTCTATCCGCTGATGCGCGGCCTGTCGCCATTGGTGGTGCTGGGCCTGACCCTGGCCTTTGCCGGCGAATCGCTGAGCCAGCAGCAGATCATCGGCATCCTGCTGATCCCCTGTGGCATGGCGTGCCTGCTCTGGCAGGGCGGCGGCGGCGACCGCCTGCCCTGGTCGATGCTGCCGGTGGTGGCGCTGATTGGCCTGTGCATCGGCTGCTACACCTGGTTCGACGGCCAGGCGGTGCGCCTGTGGGGCAAACCGTGGGATTACCTGGTGTGGCTGAGCCTGCTCAGTTCCTGGCCGTTCCCGCTGCTGGCCGTTGTGGCTCGACGAGGGCCGTTCATGCTGTTCTGGCGCACTCAATGGCGGCTGGGGCTGGCGGTCGGTTTCTGCGTGCTGTTCAGCTACGCCCTGGTGCTGTGGGCCATGCACCTGGGCTCGGTGGCCGAGGCGGCGGCCCTGCGTGAGTTGAGCGTGATCCTGGTGGTGCTGCTGGGCATGCGCTACCTCAAAGAACCTTTTGGCGGGCCGAGACTCCTAGCTTGCGGGCTGGTCCTGGCTGGCATGCTGGTGATGAAGCTCTAACCCATTTTTGAACAAGGAGTCCTGAGCATGACCGTTGCCCTGTGGTGCATCCTGATCGCGCTGCTGCTGAACCCGCTGTGTGCCTTGATCGCCAAGGTGAGCAGCGGCCGGTTCCGCCTCAAGGACAATCACGATCCTCGCGCCTTCCTTGATACCCTGGCGGGCCTGCCACGGCGTGCCCATGCCGCGCAGCAGAATGGCTACGAGGCATTCCCGGCGTTTGCCGCGGCGGTGCTGGTAGCGGATATCGTCGGCAATGCCGAGCAGGTGACCCAGGATGTCCTGGGGGTGATGTACATCACCAGCCGCTTGCTCTACATCATCTGCTACCTGGCGGACTGGGCGGCGTTGCGGTCGCTGGTGTGGTTTGCCGGGGTGGCGCTGATCGTGGCGTTCTTCGTGGTGTCGATCTAGCCTCGCGCGGGGCTGATTCGCCCGTAGGAGCCGGCTTGCCGGCGAACACCGGCATAGCCGGTGGCATGCACCGAGGCGCGTGGTTCGCCAGCAAGCTGGCTCCTACAGGGTAGGGTTCGGGGGCCTCATGGGGCTTTAGGCACCTCTGGCAATGGCTGGCCCTTGGGCCAGAGCATCCAGATCTGCCCCTGCTGCTTCATGTTTCCCGCCAACTCGCCGGCCTCGGGCCCGGTGCCCCAGAACAGGTCCGCGCGCACCTCGCCGGTAATCGCGCCGCCGGTGTCCTGGGCGCCGACCGGGCGCACGACCGGTGAGCCGTCAGGCCGTGTGGTCGACAGCCACAACAGGCTGCCCAGCGGAATCACCTTGCGGTCGATGGCCACGCTGTAGCCCGCGGTCAGCGGCACGTTCAGCGAGCCGCGCGGGCCTTCGTTGCTGTCCGGGCGGGTGCTGAAGAACACATAGCTGGGGTTGCTGGCCAGCAGCTCCGGCACGCGTTGCGGGTTGGCCACGGCCCAGGCGTGGATACTGCCCATGGTCACCTGCTCCTTGGGCAACTGGCCCTGTTCCACCAACCAGCGCCCGATTGGCCGGTAGGGGTGGCCGTTCTGGTCGGCGTAGCCCAGCCGCAGTTGGCGGCCATCTTCCAGCTGGACCCGGCCCGAACCCTGGATTTGCAGGAACTGCAGGTCCATCGGGTCGGTCAGCCAGGCCAGTACCGGTGCCTTGGCGCCATCACGGTTGATCACCTCGGCGGTGTCGTAGGGTTTGAGCACACGACCGTCCAGGCGGCCACGCAGGCGTTTGCCCTTGAGCTCGGGGTACACACTGGCCAGGTCGACCACGATCATGTCCTCGGGCACGCCATACACCGGCACCTGCGCCGCCTCGGTACGTGCCAGGCTACCGGGGTAGACCGGTTCGTAGTAGCCGGTGATCAGGCCGTTGGCGTTGTTCTCGGCCGAACGCAGGCCATACACCTGCAGGTTCTGCTCGAGGAAGGTGCGCACCTGGGCGGCGCTCGCCGTGGCGCTGCCCGCTGCCTCGCAGGTGGCGGCCCATACTGGGTCGCGCTTGAGCTTTTCGCAGCCGCTGCGCCAGGCGTAGAAGCCGGCCAGCAAGTCGTCGTCGCTGACCGGGGGCAGGTCGTTCCAGGTGGCCGGTACGTAGGTGGCGATGGCGTGAGGTTGCGGCTTGGCGCTTTCGCCGCCGTTGCAGCCGGCCAGCAGCGCCAAGGCCGGCAGGGCCCAGGCGAGATGGCGCAATGCAGATTTCATCGGGTCGGTCCTGTGTGGGGCGAAACATGAATATTCGCCCTTGTTTTCTGTGTGGCTATTGGTCTTTGCCCGGTGCGCGGCGATACTGGCCGCCCGTTTTCCTGGCCAAAGAGACCGTGATGTACAAGCGATTGACCGTAGTACTGTTCGCCGCCCTTGCCTTGAGCGCCTGTGACGGCGTCGACCCCAACTCGCCGCTGGGCCAGCGCAAGGCGATCTTCAAGCAGATGCTCAAGACCAGCGAGGACATGGGCGGCATGCTGCGCGGGCGCCTGCCGTTCGACGGGGCGAAGTTCGCCGACGGGGCGCAACGGCTCGATGGCCTGGCCCATGAGCCCTGGCAGCACTTCCCGCAGGTGCGCGACGAGGGTGACAGCAGTGCGCGGGTGGAGGTCTGGGAGCGCCAGGCGCGCTTCCATGACCTGGCCCGGCAGCTGGAGGGCGTCACCGGCGAGCTGGTCGCGGTGACCCGCAGCCAGCCACTGGACGCCGCGCAGCTCAAGGCACCGATGGACAAGGTCGAGGCGGCGTGCAAGGCCTGTCATAGCGAGTTCCGCAATCATTGATGGCATCTTGGCGCGAGCGCTCTCGATATCCCGCCGCCGGCCCAGATCCCTGTAGGAGCGACCTTGTGTCGCGATGGGCCGCACAGCGGCCCCAGGATTTCAGCCTTGATGCATAGATCGCCGGGGCCGCTGCGCGGCCCATCGCGACACAAGGCCGCTCCTACACTGATCGGCGCGGGGCTCAGCGGTCGAGGTCGTCCACTGCTTCCTGCAGTTCCTTGCGCGACTCGGCCAGCTTGTCCTTGCGCTTGTTGATCTTCTCGGAATCGCCTTTCTTCTCGGCTTTTTTCAAGTCTTTCTCGCGCTGCGCCACTTCGTGGCGGGCATCGAGCACTTTCTGCTCGCGCTCTTTGCGCAGGCCGCTGTCAGTGCAGTGCTCGACCCCGCGCAGCGCTTCTTCAAGCCCGGCCACCTGGTCGCTGTTGCCGTGGTCGCGGGCGATCTTCAGTTGGTTCTCGATGGCACTGCGCTTGGCGGCGCAGCCGGTCAGGCCGGGATCGGGTTGGGCGGCTTGCGCGACGCCGGCGAGCAGGCCGACGGTTGCCAGCACGGCGAGAATGGAAGTGCGTTGCATGAAAGCCTCCTTGACGGGGCGGGCGGCAAAAAAAGTAGGGGCAAATCCTGCCTTGGTTTTTCAGGTTTATAAACCCTGGGTAGCGGTTTCTTGCCCAGGATCAGTTATTTCGCGATGTTTCTTGGCCATCCGGCCTTTTGTGCCAGATGTTAAAAAGCCCCTGCCGATCGCTCGGCAGGGGCTTTTCAGTACTGGAGCTGAAGGCTTACAGGCCGGCAGCGTCGCGCAGGGCGGCGGCGCGGTCGGTGCGCTCCCAGGTGAAGGTGGTGAAGGTGTCGTCGCCGACGGTCTTCTGCTGCGGCTCGCGGCCGAAGTGGCCGTAGGCAGCGGTTTCCTGGTACATCGGGTGCAGCAGGTCGAGCATGGTGGTGATGGCGTACGGGCGCAGGTCGAAGCACTCGCGCACCAGCTGGATGATCTTGTCGTCGGACACCTTGCCGGTGCCGAAGGTGTTGATCGAGATGGAGGTCGGCTGGGCCACGCCGATGGCGTAGGACACCTGGATCTCGCAACGTTCGGCCAGGCCTGCAGCGACGATGTTCTTGGCCACGTAGCGGCCGGCATAGGCGGCGGAACGGTCGACCTTGGACGGGTCCTTGCCGGAGAACGCGCCACCACCGTGACGGGCCATGCCGCCGTAGGAGTCGACGATGATCTTGCGGCCGGTCAGGCCGCAGTCGCCCACCGGGCCACCGATGATGAAGTTGCCGGTCGGGTTGATGTGGAACTGGGTGCCTTTGTGCAGCAGTTCGGCCGGCAGGGTGTGCTTGACGATCAGCTCCATCACCGCTTCCTGCAGGTCTTTCTGCGACACCTCAGGGTTGTGTTGGGTCGACAGCACCACCGCGTCGATGCCCACTACCTTGCCATTTTCGTAGCGGCAGGTGACCTGGGACTTGGCGTCCGGGCGCAGCCACGGCAGCAGGCCGGACTTGCGCGCCTCGGCCTGGCGCTCGACCAGACGGTGCGAGAAGCAGATCGGCGCCGGCATCAGCACTTCGGTCTCGTTGCTGGCATAGCCGAACATCAGGCCCTGGTCGCCTGCGCCCTGGTCTTCCGGCTTGGAGCGATCGACGCCCTGGGCGATGTCCACCGACTGCTTGCCGATGATGTTCATCACCGCGCAGGTGGCGCCGTCGAAACCGACGTCGGAGCTGTTGTAGCCGATGTCGATGATCACCTTGCGCACCAGGTCTTCCAGGTCGACCCAGGCCGAGGTGGTGACTTCACCGGCGATGATGGCGACACCGGTCTTGACCAGGGTCTCGCAGGCCACGCGGGCGTACTTGTCCTGGGCGATGATCGCGTCCAGGACCGCGTCGGAGATCTGGTCGGCGATCTTGTCCGGATGCCCTTCGGACACGGACTCGGAAGTGAAAAGGGAGTATTCGCTCATCTCGAGGGGTTCCTAAAATTTACCGATGTGTGTGTCGCCAGTGGCCCGCTGGAAATGCCGGACCTGGATCTGGAAACCGTTACGCAAGCCCACGTAGAGGCTGTCCCCAAGGGTCAGCCCCGCCGCGTTGGCCCAACGGGCCAGGTCGTCCTGCTCGAAGCCAAGCCACAGGTCGCCGCAGGCTTCGCGGGCCCACCCCTGGTCATGGCTGCACAGCTCGGTGACCAGCAGGCTGCCGCCTGCCTTCACCCGTTTGGCCAGCAGGCGCAAGGCCAGGGCCGGGTCGCTGAAATGGTGCAGGACCATGTTCAGCACAACGCAGTCGGCTTGCACATCCGTTGCACCCAGTGCATCGGCCAACTGCAGGTTTACGTTGTTCAGGGCGTGGCGCGCGCAGACCTGGCGGGCCAGTTCGAGCATGGTCGGGCTGTTGTCCATGGCCGTGACCTGGGCGAAGCGCCGAGCCAGGTCGGGCAGGAAACCGCCGTCGCCGGGGCCGACTTCCAGGGCGCTGGCGCCGGCCTCGAAGCTCAGCTTGTCGAGCAGCGCCAGCAGGCTTTCGCGGTACTGCGGCAAGCCGGCGATCAAGTCCTGCTGGGCGCGAAACTTCTCTTCGACCTTGAGGTAGAAATCCTGGCTGGTGGCGGCGCGGCGCTGCTGCACCTGGGCGATACGCGCCTGCACGTCATGGCTCAGGGCGAGGCCGTCGACCTCCTCGAGCAGCGCCGTGTGCAACCGTCCACCCAGGCGCTGGCTGTCGGGCAGGGCGCGGCGGTAGAAGATCGCGTTGCCCTCGCGGCGGGTGGCCACCAGCTCGGCCTGGGCCAGCACCTTGAGGTGGTGGCTCATGCCCGACTGGCCGATGCCGAAGATCTGCGCCAGCTCCAGCACGCCGAACGAGTCGTTGGCCAGGGCGCGCAATACGTTCAGGCGCAGCTCGTCGCCACTGGCCTTGCACAGGGCGGCCAGTGTTTCGCTTGGCTGGGGAATCGATTGCGCACGAAGGTTCATGACGCGGCAGTCTAGTCAGGTGATGTTGCCCCTGCAAGGCCAATATCAAAAAGTTTTGATATTGGCTGATCAGTGGGCGCCAAGAGGGCCTGTGGAGGGGGCGTGCCCCGCGATAGCGTCATCGCGGGGCACGCCGACTCCCACGGTTTCAGCTTATTTGCCGGCAAAACACAGGAAAAATGCCCGACTGCGACCATCCGTCATTGCCCCCGGCCCCCCCAGTGGGCGAAAATGGCCGCCTTTTTTCGCTTCACCACCTATTCAAGCCTCAGGAGACTCAGCGATGCCCAGCCGTCGTGAACGTGCCAACGCCATTCGTGCCCTCAGCATGGATGCCGTGCAAAAGGCCAACAGCGGCCACCCAGGTGCCCCCATGGGCATGGCGGATATCGCCGAAGTGCTGTGGCGCGACTACCTGAAACACAACCCGAGCAATCCAAGCTTCGCCGACCGTGACCGCTTCGTGCTGTCCAACGGCCACGGCTCGATGCTGATCTATTCGCTGCTGCACCTGACCGGCTACGACGTCACCATCGATGACCTCAAGTCGTTCCGTCAGCTGCACAGCCGCACCCCGGGCCACCCGGAGTTCGGCTACACCCCAGGCGTCGAGACCACCACCGGTCCGCTGGGCCAAGGCCTGGCCAACGCCGTGGGTTTCGCCCTGGCGGAAAAAGTGCTGGGTGCCCAGTTCAACCGTGAAGGCCACAACATCGTCGACCACAACACCTATGTGTTCCTCGGCGACGGCTGCATGATGGAAGGCATCTCCCACGAAGTCGCCTCGCTGGCCGGCACCCTGGGCCTGAACAAACTTGTCGCTTTCTATGACGACAACGGCATCTCCATCGACGGTGAAGTGGAAGGCTGGTTCACCGACGACACGCCGAAGCGTTTCGAATCGTACAACTGGTTGGTGATCCGTAACGTCAACGGTCATGACGCTGACGAGATCCGCACCGCCATCGAGACCGCGCGCAAGAGCGACCGTCCGACCCTGATCTGCTGCAAGACCATCATCGGCTTCGGTTCGCCGAACAAGCAGGGCAAGGAAGACTGCCACGGCGCGCCGCTGGGCAACGACGAAATCGCCCTGGCCCGCAAAGAGCTGAACTGGAACCACGGCCCGTTCGAAGTACCTGCCGACATCTATGCCGAGTGGGATGCCAAGGAAGCTGGCGCCAAGGCAGAAGCCGAGTGGAACAAGCGTTTCGACGCCTACGCCGCTGCCTTCCCTGAGCTGGCTGGCGAATTCAAGCGCCGTCTGAGCGGCGAGCTGCCGGCTGACTTCGCTGAAAAAGCCGCTGCCTACATCGCTGAAGTCGCTGCCAAAGGCGAAACCATCGCCAGCCGCAAGGCCAGCCAGAACACCCTGAACGCCTTCGGCCCGCTGCTGCCGGAACTGCTGGGCGGCTCGGCCGACCTGGCCGGTTCCAACCTGACCCTGTGGAAAGGTTGCAAGGGCGTCAGCCATGAAGATGCCAATGGCAACTACATGTACTACGGCGTGCGCGAGTTCGGCATGACCGCCATCATGAACGGCGTCGCCCTGCACGGCGGCCTGGTGCCTTACGGCGCCACCTTCCTGATGTTCATGGAATATGCCCGCAACGCCGTGCGCATGTCGGCACTGATGAAGCAGCGCGTGATCCACGTGTACACCCACGACTCCATCGGCCTGGGCGAAGACGGCCCGACCCACCAGCCGATCGAGCAACTGACCAGCCTGCGCAGCACGCCGAACCTGGACACCTGGCGCCCGGCCGACGCGGTGGAATCCGCCGTGTCCTGGAAGCACGCCCTGGAGCGCAAGGACGGCCCATCGGCGCTGATCTTCTCGCGCCAGAACCTGCAGCACCAGGACCGCGACGCCCAGCAGATCGCCGACATCGCCCGTGGCGGTTATGTACTGAAGGACTGCGCCGGCGAGCCTGAGCTGATCCTGATCGCCACCGGTTCCGAAGTGGGCCTGGCGGTGCAGGCGTTCGCCAAGCTGACCGAGCAGGGCCGCAAGGTCCGCGTCGTGTCGATGCCGAGCACCAGCGTGTTCGACGCCCAGGACGCCGCCTACAAGCAGTCGGTACTGCCGCTGGAAGTCGGTGCGCGCATCGCCATCGAAGCTGCCCATGCCGACTTCTGGTACAAGTACGTCGGCCTGGAAGGCCGCGTCATCGGCATGACCACCTACGGCGAGTCGGCCCCGGCCCCCGCGCTGTTCGAGGAGTTCGGTTTCACCCTGGACAACATCCTGGGTACCGCCGAAGAGCTGCTGGAAGACTGATTCAGACTGTGCGAGGCGAGGGCGTTGCCCTCGTTTCGCGACGCAAGGCCGCTCCTACAAGGTATGGCGTACACCGTACCCTGTAGGAGCGGCCTTGTGTCGCGATGGGCCGCAACGCGGCCCCCAAAGCCATCATGCGTTAGCGAGCCATCGAATGCCCCACCCGCGTCCCTACAAAGTTGCACTCAACGGTTACGGCCGCATCGGCCGCTGTGTCCTGCGCGCACTGTTCGAGCGGGGAGCGAAGGCCGGTTTCGAGATCGTCGCGCTGAACGACCTGGCCGACCAGGCCAGCCTGGAATACCTGACGCGCTTCGACTCCACCCACGGGCGTTTCCCCGGCGAGGTGAAGGTCGACGGCGATTGTCTGCATATCAATGGCGACTGCGTGAAAGTGCTGCGCAGCGCCACCCCTGAAGGCATCGATTGGGCAGCCCTGGGTATCGACCTGGTGCTGGAGTGCTCCGGTGCCTATAACACCCGGGCCGACGGCCAGCGCTTCCTCGACGCCGGCGCGCCGCGGGTGCTGTTCTCCCAGCCCATGGCCAGCGAGGCGGATGTCGACGCCACGGTGGTCTACGGCGTCAACCAGGATTGCCTGAGCGGCAGCGAGCTGCTGGTGTCCAACGCTTCCTGCACCACCAACTGCGGCGTGCCGCTGCTGCGGGTGCTGGACCAGGCCTTTGGCATCGAGTACGTGCAGATCACCACCATCCACTCGGCGATGAACGACCAGCCGGTGATCGATGCCTATCACCACGAAGACCTGCGCCGCACCCGTTCGGCGTTCCAGTCGGTGATCCCGGTGTCCACTGGTCTGGCGCGTGGTATCGAACGCCTGCTGCCGGAACTTGCCGGGCGAATCCAGGCCAAAGCGGTACGCGTGCCGACCGTCAACGTCTCGTGCCTGGACATCACCCTGCAGACCGCCCGCGACACCAGTGCCGCAGAGGTCAACCGGGTGCTGCGCGAGGCCGCCCTGGATGGCCCGCTCAAGGGCCTGCTGGCCTACACCGAGCTGCCCCACGCCAGCTGTGATTTCAACCATGACCCGCATTCGGCGATCGTCGATGCCAGCCAGACCCGCGTCTCAGGCCCACGCCTGGTGAACCTGCTGGCCTGGTTCGACAACGAATGGGGGTTCGCCAACCGTATGCTCGACGTTGCCGAACACTATCTGCACGTCGTCCACTCTACCCGCAGCAAACAGCCCTGAAGGACTGCATTCATGACCGTGTTGAAGATGACCGACCTCGACCTGCAAGGTAAGCGCGTACTGATCCGCGAAGACCTCAACGTGCCTGTGAAGGACGGTGTGGTAACCAGCGACGCGCGTATCCTGGCAGCGCTGCCGACCATCAAGCTGGCCCTGGAAAAGGGCGCGGCGGTAATGGTCTGCTCGCACCTGGGCCGCCCGAGCGAAGGCGAATTCTCGGCCGAGAACAGCCTCAAGCCGGTCGCCGAGTACCTGAGCAAGGCCCTGGGCCGCGACGTGCCGCTGGTGGCCGACTACCTGGGCGGCGTCGAGCTCAAGGCCGGTGAGCTGGTGCTGTTCGAAAACGTGCGCTTCAACAAGGGCGAGAAGAAGAACGCCGACGAGCTGGCGCAGCAGTACGCCGCCCTGTGCGACGTGTTCGTCATGGACGCCTTCGGCACTGCCCACCGCGCCGAAGGTTCGACCCATGGTGTCGCCAAGTTCGCCAAGGTCGCTGCTGCCGGCCCGCTGCTGGCTGCCGAGCTGGACGCCCTGGGCAAGGCCCTGAAGGCCCCGGCCAAGCCGATGGCCGCCATCGTCGCCGGTTCCAAGGTGTCGACCAAGCTGGACGTGCTGAACAGCCTGAGCAGCGTCTGCGACCAGCTGATCGTCGGTGGCGGTATCGCCAACACCTTCCTCGCCGCTGCCGGCCACCCGGTGGGCAAGTCGCTGTACGAGCCTGACCTGGTCGAGACCGCCAAGGCCATCGCCGCCAAGGTCAGCGTGCCGCTGCCGGTGGACGTGGTGGTCGCCAAGGAATTCGCCGAGAGCGCCGCAGCCACCGTCAAGGCCATTGCCGACGTGGCGGCCGACGACATGATCCTGGACATCGGCCCGAAAACCGCCGAGCACTTCGCCGAGTTGCTGAAGACCTCGAAGACCATCCTGTGGAACGGCCCGGTCGGCGTGTTCGAGTTCGACCAGTTCGGCAACGGTACCAAGGTCCTGGCCAAGGCCATCGCCGACAGCGCCGCGTTCTCCATCGCCGGTGGTGGCGACACCCTGGCCGCCATCGACAAGTATGGTGTCGGTGCCGATATCTCCTACATTTCTACCGGTGGCGGCGCGTTCCTCGAGTTCGTCGAGGGCAAGGTTCTGCCCGCCGTGGCAATCCTGGAAGAACGGGCCAAGGCCTGAGTGTGACGGCGCCTGGCAAAGGGAGCGACCTGATGGTCAAGCAATTGCCTGTGATGATCGTGGCCGTGCTGCTGGGCGCTTGCTCCAGCAGCAAGGGCAGCGACGCCGATCCGGCGCAGCCGCCCAAGGGGGGCTGCTACCAGTCCCAGTGGCAGGCCGAGACGGTGCCGGTGATCAACAAGCGCCTGGGCCCGGATGGCCTGGAAAAGTACGACGACGAACACCAGCGCAAGGCGCCGGGCTGCCCTTGATCGGGGCATTGGCAACCTAACGCAGGTTTTGTGGTCTTGGACATTGGGGTCGCGTCGCGACCCATCGCCGGCCAGCCGGCTCCTACACGCGTTCCCTGTAGGAGCCGGCTGGCCGGCGATGGGCTGCACAGCAGCCCCCGACGAGGTTTAGCGGATGAAAGCGCTACTGGCCCTGTTGGCCTTGGCACCCCTGGCAGGCTGCTCGCTGTTGCAACCGGCCAAACCCGCCCCGGCGGATAACTGGACCCGCTGGGTCTGCGACAGCCAGGCCGAAGTGCTCTGGCGCTTCGCCGACGCACAGCAGGACGCGGTCGACGTGCGCCTTGGCGGCGCTGACCAGGTCTACCGGCTCAAGGCCGAGCCGGGCGCCTCGGGCGCGCTGTACAGCGATGGCATGCTGGCCTTCCACACCAAGGGCGAGGAAGGCCTGGTGTACTGGGTGGCGACCAACGATCTGATTGGGCGGGGCTGCAAGGCACCGTGACTGGCCGGGCCGCGCAGGTGGCCCACACTACTTGAACAGCAACCGCCCCTGCGGCAGGCTTGCATGAAACAAACGACGCTTGTCGGGAGAGAGATACACCATGGCACTCATTAGCATGCGCCAGATGCTGGACCACGCCGCCGAGTTCGGTTACGGCGTGCCGGCTTTCAACGTCAACAACCTCGAGCAGATGCGCGCCATCATGGAAGCCGCCGACAAGACCGACTCTCCGGTCATCGTCCAGGCTTCCGCCGGTGCCCGCAAGTACGCCGGTGCCCCGTTCCTGCGCCACCTGATCCTGGCGGCCATCGAAGAGTTCCCGCACATCCCGGTGTGCATGCACCAGGACCACGGCACCAGCCCTGACGTGTGCCAACGCTCCATCCAGCTGGGCTTCAGCTCGGTGATGATGGACGGCTCGCTGGGCGAAGACGGCAAGACCCCGACCGAATACGAGTACAACGTTCGCGTTACCCAGCAGACCGTTGCCATGGCCCACGCCTGCGGCGTTTCGGTAGAGGGCGAGCTGGGTTGCCTGGGTTCGCTGGAAACCGGCATGGCCGGTGAAGAAGACGGCATCGGCGCCGAAGGCGTGCTGGACCACAGCCAGATGCTGACCGACCCGGAAGAAGCCGCCGACTTCGTCAAGAAGACCCAGGTCGACGCCCTGGCCATCGCCATCGGCACCAGCCACGGCGCCTACAAGTTCACCAAGCCACCGACCGGTGACGTGCTGGCGATCGACCGCATCAAGGAAATCCACAAGCGCATCCCCAACACCCACCTGGTGATGCACGGCTCGTCCTCGGTGCCGCAAGAGTGGCTGGCGATCATCAACCAGTACGGTGGCGACATCAAGGAGACCTACGGTGTACCGGTCGAGGAAATCGTCGAAGGTATCAAGTACGGTGTACGCAAGGTCAACATCGACACCGACCTGCGCCTGGCTTCCACCGGCGCCATGCGTCGCCTGATGGCGCAGAACCCGAGCGAGTTCGACCCACGCAAGTTCTTCGGTGAAACCGTCAAGGCCATGCGTGACGTGTGCATCGCCCGCTACGAAGCCTTCGGCACCGCCGGCAACGCCTCGAAGATCAAGCCGATCTCCCTGGAAGGCATGTTCCAGCGCTACGCCAAGGGCGAACTGGCTGCCAAGATCAACTGATCCGGCAGCGCTCGAAAAAACCCGCAGAGATGCGGGTTTTTTTGTGCCTGGGCACCTGGGCGGTCGACGCCATCCAGCCCAGTTCTACCGTTAGTCGGCTAACAGCATCACACATGGCTTATAGCCATCTGCAGCCATTGCGTCTTTGCCCGCCGGGGCTAGAGTAACCATCGGATCCAATCGCAAGTCGCAGTCGGACTTACTCAGAGAAGCAACATGGATGGCGCTTATTCATATACCCCGGAAAGCAGTTCGGTGCTGCTGGTCGTAGACGACTACCCGGAGAACCTCATCAGCATGCGGGCCTTGCTGTCCCGCCAGGATTGGCAGGTCGTGACTGCCAGCTCAGGGATGGAAGCCCTGAGCGCCCTGCTCGAACACGACGTCGACCTGGTCCTGCTCGACGTGCAGATGCCCGAAATGGACGGTTTCGAGGTCGCCCGGCTGATGCGCGGCAGCCAGCGCACACGGCTGACGCCGATCATCTTCCTGACCGCCAACGAACAATCCGACGCCGCGGTGCTCAAGGGCTACGCCAGTGGCGCGGTGGACTACCTGTTCAAGCCCTTCGACCCGCAGATTCTCAAGCCCAAGGTCCAGGCCCTGCTGGAACAGCAGCGCAACCGGCGCATGCTGCAACGGCTGACCCGTGAGCTGGAGGCGGCGCGGGCGTTCAACGCCTCGATCCTGGAAAACGCCGCCGAGGGTATCCTGGTGGTGGACGAGGCGGGCACCATAGGTTTCGCCAACCCAGCCATCTCGCGGCTGCTCGATGCGCCTGTGGATAAACTGCAGGGTGCCCATGTGCTGGACCTGATCCAGTTGCCCTGCGCCAACCTGTGGCATGAGTCGGACTTCTACCAGGCCTACCTCGGGCGGCAGATTTTCCGCGTGCATGACGCCCAGTTGCGCACCCTGGCCGGGCAGCTGGTGCCGGTGGCGCTGTCCTGCGCGCCGTTGCCGGCCGAGCAGAAGGCCATGGTGGTGACGGTGCTGGACATGTCGGTGGTGCGCAGCCTGCACCAGCAGCTGGAATACCAGGCGGTGACCGACCCGCTGACCGGCCTGCTCAACCGTCGTGGCTTTTACCAGGCCGCCGAGAGCGCGTTGCTGCGCAGCGAACGCTCGGACAAGGCCCAGGCCCTGATGTACATGGACCTGGACGGCTTCAAGCGGATCAACGACCTGCTGGGCCATGATGCCGGTGACAAGGTGCTGCGCTGGGTCGCCGAGCAGCTCAAGGAGTGCCTGGGCAGCGAGGCGTTGCTGGCGCGCATGGGCGGCGACGAGTTCACCGCGCTGTTCGATGGCCTGCCGTACCCCGAGCAGGCCGGGCGCTACGCCGAGAAGTTGCTGGAGCGCATGTCGAGCTTTCAGCAGGTGGACGGGTTGGAGGTCAGCCTGGGGGTCAGTATCGGCATCGCCACCTACCCCGATTGCGGGGCCAATGTCGAAGGGCTGCTGCGCGCGGCGGATGCCGCGATGTACGCCGCCAAGCAGGCCGGGCGCCAGCAGTATCGCTTCTACGACCAGGAGCTCAACGGTCGCGCCCGCTCGCGGCTGATGCTCGAAGACAGCGTGCGCACCGCCATCGAGCAGAACGATTTCAGCCTGGTCTACCAACCCCAGGTGGCATTCGGCGATGGCCGGCTGCGGGGCTTCGAGGCGTTGCTGCGCTGGAAGCACCCGAGTGTCGGCGACGTGCCGCCAGGGCTGTTCATCCCATTGCTGGAGGAGGCCCGCCTGATCAACCGCCTGGCCAGCTGGATCTACCGCAAGGGCGCGGCCCAGCGCCGGCTCTGGGGCGAGCGCTTCGGCCCCGAGCTGGTGCTGGGCATCAGCCTCAGCCGCGCCCAGTTCACCATGCCTGGGCTGGTGGACGAATTGGCGCGGGTGATCGATGAGCAACAACTGCAACCTTCGCAGCTCGAGGTGGAGGTGGCCGAGACCTCGCTGATGTACAACATCGACGCGGCGGTGAAACAGGTGCACCGCCTGCGCGATCTGGGTATCCGCGTGGCACTGGACGACTTCGGCGCCGGCGACTGCTCGTTGCGCATGCTGCGCGACCTGCCCATCGACACCCTCAAGCTGGACCGTCATCTGGTGGCGCGCCTGCCGGGTTCGGCCACCGACATCGCCCTGGCGCGCAGTGTCATCGGCCTGTGCGCGGCCTATGGCATCACCGTGATCGCCGAAGGGGTGGAAACCCAGGCCCAGGCCGAATGGCTCAAGGACAACGGTTGCGCCTACGTGCAAGGCTTCCTGGTGGCGCGGCCGATGACCGCCGCGGATGCTGGCAACTTCCCGGCGGTTTTCCCATGGGCCTCGTGATTGGCTAAACTCGCGTCTCCTTGTGCCGACCCGCCTGCCATGACTGCCCTACGTTACCTGCAAGCCTACCCGCCCCACCTCCAGGAGCAGGTGCGTCAGATGATCGCCAGCGATCGCCTGGGCGACTACCTGCGCCAACGCTATCCCGAGGGGCATGGGGTGCAGAGCGACAAGGCGCTGTACAGCTATGCCCAGGAACTCAAGCAGGCGTACCTGCGCAGTGCGCCGCCGCTGGACAAGGTGCTGTTCGACAACCGCCTGGACTTGACCCACCGCGCCCTGGGCCTGAATACCGCGGTGTCGCGGGTGCAGGGTGGCAAGCTCAAGGCGAAGAAGGAAATCCGCATCGCCTCGCTGTTCAAGGAGGCGGCGCCGCAGTTTCTGCGCATGATCGTGGTGCATGAACTGGCGCACCTGAAGGAGCGCGACCACAACAAGGCGTTCTATCAGCTCTGCCAGCACATGGAACCGGACTACCATCAACTGGAATTCGACCTGCGCGTCTACCTGACCTATCGGGAGCTGCCGGGCAACACCTGAGGGACACGCACCCCATGACCACGGAAGTGAGCAAGACCCGCAGCAGCTTTTACCGCCGCCTGTACGTGGCCTGGCTGATCGACAGCCAGACCGCCACCAGCGTGCCGGCCTTGATGGAGGCCACCGGCATGCCGCGGCGCACCGCCCAGGACACCATCGCCGCCCTGGCCGACCTGGACATCGTCTGTGAGTTCGAACAGCAGGCCGGGGCGCGCAACCACGCCGGGCATTACCGGATCCGCGACTGGGGGGCGATCGACAAGCAGTGGATCATCCAGCACCTGCGCCAGATCAGGGATGTGCTGGGCTATCCGTGATTGCTGCGTGGTCGCGGTGGGGGCAACGGTCTTGCTGTAGGAGCGGCACAAGCCTTGAAGGTGACGCGCCCCCGGCGCTTTCAACCCTTGCGCATGCCGATATGAGGAATGTCGTCCTCCAGGTACTCCTCGCCCACCACCACGAAACCATGCCGGGCGTAGAACGCTTGCAGATGAGCCTGCGCGGACAAGTACACCGGTGTGCCGGGCCAGCAATGCTCGGCCGCCTCCAACCCCTTGAGCAGCAAGGGGTGCCCCAACTTCTGATCGCGCACCTCGGCGGCCGTCACCACCCGCCCGATGACCACCTCACCGCGCTGTGATTGCGGGTCGAGCAGGCGCAGGTAGGCCACCAGCCGCTCGCCGTCCCAGCCCATCAGGTGCAGGGTGTCGCCACGCAGGTCGAGCCCGTCGACCTCCTGGTAGGCGCAGCGCTGCTCGACCACGAACACCTCGGTGCGCAGTTGCAGGATGGCGTAGAGTTGTTCCTTGGTGAGGTCGGTATGGTGCTTGCAGATCCACTCGATAGGCATGGACAGGGACTCCTTGGGTTGACCGTCGATCATCGCAAATCCGGCCCGGGCCGACGAGGGCCAATGCTGCGTACCCGGTTCGGCCAAAATAGAGGCTAAATGACACTATCGTCCGCTGTCGCCAGGATGCGGCTTGTGTAATCTGCAAAGGTTGTTGCTAGAGATCGCCGTCACCAGCGTGGACCCCAAACTGCGAAAGGATTTGAGCATGCGGCCACTGCTTTGCGTTCTTGGGTTACTGGGACTGTTCTGCGTGGGGCCGGCCATGGCCCAGGGCAAGCTGCGGCTGGTGGCCGACAGCTGGCCGCCGTTCACCGACAGCGCAATGCCCGGCGGCGGCCTGGCCACCAGCATCGTCACCACGGCACTGAGCCGCGCCGGCTATGCCACCGAGTTCGAGGAAGTGCCCTGGGCTCGGGCGCTGATGGGCGTCGGCGAAGGGCGCTACGACGTGCTGATCAACGCCTGGTACAACGATGAGCGCAAGCTGATCGGCCTGTTCTCCGGCGCTTACCTGGTCAATCGCATTCGCCTGCTCAAGCGCCAGGGCGAGACGTTCGCCTATCAGCATCAGGCCGATCTGTATCCCTACAGCATCGCCGTGGTGCGCGATTACGCCTATTCCCCTGAATTCGACAGCGACGCGCGCCTGAACAAGGTGCCGGTGCGCAATTTCTCGTCGGCGGTGCGCATGCTGGCGGCCGGGCGGGTCAACCTGGCGGTGGAGGATGAGTATGTGGCCCGCTACAACTTGCAGCGCGAGCCGCAGCAGGTGCGTGAAGGCGTGGCATTCGTCGAGCCGCCGTTGGGGGAGAACAGCCTGCACATCCTGGTCAGCCTCAAGCACCCGCAGCACCAGAAGATCGTGGCGCGTTTCGAGAAGGCCATCGCCACGATGAAGGCCGATGGCAGTTACGCCCGGCTGCTGCGTCAACATGGCTTCTGAGCGTTGCGCGCGCTCGCCAGCAAGGCTGGCCCTTGCAGGGCGTGCTCAGCTGGCGGGGCTTTCCTTGATCAGGTGCCCGGCCAGTGTGCGCAATGGCCCCAACTGCCGGCAGATCAGCGCCAGTTGCGTCTGCACCAGCCGTTGATGCTCGTCCAGCTCCTCCGGCATCTGTTCCAGGGCGTTGGCCAGCGCTTCCTCGGCATCGCTGTGGATCGCCACCGGTAGCCGCGCCGCCAAGCCATTGGCGATCTCGTCGAGGCTCGACGCCAGGGTCTTCCCGGCGCCATCGAGCAACTGCTCGTGCACCTCTGCCGGCAGCGCGGTGTCGCGGTGTGCGCCCAACCCCGACAAATAGCTGAGCAGGGTGTGCGACAGCACCAGGAAGCGGAAGCCCACGTCGGCCTCCTTGCGGAAGTGCCCGGGCTCCATCAGCATGTTGGCCAGGGTGGTCGACAGCGCCGCATCGGCGTTGTGCGCGTTGCGTCGGGCCAGGCGGTAGGCGAGGTCGTCGCGCTTGCCGTGGGCGTACTGCTGCATGATCTGGCGCAGGTATTCGCTGGCGCAGGCCAGGGTGTTGGCCAATACCTTGTTGAGCCGGCGGCCTTGCCAGTCGGGCAGGAACAGGAACACCGCGAGGATGGCGATCAGGCTGCCGACCAGGGTATCGAACAGGCGTGGCAGGAACAGCCCGTAGCCATCGCCGATCTGGTTGAAGCAGAACAGCACCATCAGGGTGATCGCGGCGGTGGCCAGGGTGTAGCGGGTAGTGCGGTTGACGAAGAACACCACGCCGGCCACCACGGCGAATGCCGACTGCACCAGCGGGTTGGGGAACAGGTCGAACAGCGCCCAGCCCACGGTCAGGCCAACGGCGGTGCCGAAGATGCGCTGCACCAGCTTGCGCCGGGTCGCCCCGTAGTTGGGCTGGCAGACGAACAGCGTGGTGAGGATGATCCAGTAGCCCTGGGTGGGGTGGATCAGGTGCACCATGCCGTAGCCCACCGACAACGCCAGCGACAGGCGCAGGGCGTGGCGGAACAGCAGCGAGGTCGGCGTCAGCTGGGTGCGCAGGCGCTTCCACACGTCCTTGAGGGTGCGCGGCGAGCGATCGAGCAGGCTGCTGTCGCTGGCGTCGGCCAGGCTATCGGGGTTGCTCGCGGCGCTGAGCAGACGGTCCAGGGTCGACAGGTTGGCGGCCAGGGCGCGCAGCGAGCGCAGCAGGCCGCGCCAGGCCGGGTTGTGCTGGGTGCGCAGGTGCTCCAGCGAGGCGTTGAGGTCTTCCAGGGCTTCGGGGTAGCCGCTGGCCAGCACGAACGGCTGGCGCAGGCGGATCGAGCGGGCCAGCTCCTGGCACGACGCGCCCTGTTTGCGCAGCAGGCGCTGGCAACGGAACATCACGTCGCTGTGGAAGAAGGCGTCGGTCAGGGCGTTGTACGGATAGTGCGAGGCGCTCACCCGTTCATGGATGTCCTGGGCCAGGAAATACAGCTTGAGGTAGCGGCTGACCTTGGAGTTGGGCTGGCTGTTGCCGACCCGGTGCAGGATGATTTCCTTGGCGGCGTTGAGCGCCGCCACCACCTTGCCGTTCTGCCGGGCCAGCTCCAGGCGCGTGGCCTCGACGTCGAGGGTGCGCACCGGCTCGAACAGGCTGGCCTTGAGCTTGAGGTAGCTGCCCAGCTCGAAGAACAGCTTGGCCAGGCTCTGCTGTACCGGCTGGTTGGAGAACAGCGCCTGCCACAGCACCGACAGCAGCCCGTACCAGGCCGCGCCAGCCACCAGCAGCAAGGGTTCGTGCCAGAAGTCGCTGACCTGGCCACCGCGCTGGTCGACACCGATCATGGTGTACACCGAGAGGATCAGCGTGGCCGAGGCGATTGCCCCGTAGCGCTCGCCCAGGGCGCCGAGCATGGTCAGGCCGAAGGCCGCCAGGGCCAGGGCAACGGCGAAGATCCAGGGGTAGGGGAACAGCAACTCCACCGACAGCGCGGCGATGGCGAAGCACACCAGGGTCACGGCCAGGGCGCTGAGGCGGCCCTGCCAGCCGTCGTCGGTCTCGGCCAGGGCGCTGGCGATGATGCCGAGGAACAACGGGATCAGCAGGCTCATCTCGTTCTGGTACCAGCACCAGGCCATGCTGCCGGTCAGGGCGATGGTCACGCGGATGGCGTAGCTGAACTTGTCTTGGCCCCACAGGCGACGCAATGAATGGCGGAACGAGCTCGATGACATGATGGCCCTGGGCTGAGATCGGTTGAATAGCTTCGAGGCCGCTTGGGGCCGCTGTGCGGCCCTTTCGCGACACAAGGCCGCGCCTACAGGAGATCGCGTCCCTCTGTAGGCGCGGCCTTGTGTCGCGAAAGGGCTGCGCAGCAGCCCCAAAAAATGGCACTCCGAGCACAGACCAGCAAGAAGCGTTCCGTGCTGCTGAATGGATTCTACCTTAGACGAACTGCGCCGCCGCGTTGGCCGATGCCCAGGCCCACTGGAAGTTGAAGCCCCCCAGGTGGCCGCTGACATCCAGCACCTCGCCGATGAAGTACAGCCCCGGGCTTTTCAGCGATTCCATGGTCTTGGACGACACTTCGCGGGTGTCCACGCCACCGAGCGTGACCTCGGCGGTGCGATAGCCTTCGGTACCGGCCGGGACCACCTGCCAGGCCGACAGCTGCTCGGCGACCTGGGTCAATTCTGCCGGTGTGTACTGCTTCAGCGGTTTCGAAACGAACCACTGTTCGGCCAGCAGGTTGGCCAGCTTGCGGGTGAACACCTCGCCCAGCACGGTCTTCAGCTCGCTGTTGGGACGCTCGGCCTGCTGGCCTTGCAGCCACTCCAGCGCGTCGCGGTCGGGCAGCAGGTTGATCTCGACGGTGTCGCCGGCCTCCCAGAACGACGAGATCTGCAGGATCGCCGGGCCGCTCAGGCCGCGGTGGGTGAACAGCAGGTTTTCACGGAAGCTCGTGCCATTGCAGCTGGCGACGCAGTCCAGCGAAGTGCCCGACAGCTCGGTACACAGTGCCTTGAGCTGGGGCTCGGTGATGGTGAACGGCACCAGGCCGGCGCGGGTCGGCAGCAGTTCGTGGCCGAACTGGCGGGCCACCTGGTAGCCGAAGCCGCTGGCGCCAAGTGTGGGGATCGACAGGCCGCCGGTGGCGATCACCAGCGACTGGCAGGCGAATGGCCCGGCGCTGGTCTGCAGGGTGTAGCCGGCCTCGGTCTTTTCGATCTTGTCGATGCTGGTGTTCATGCGCAGCTCGGCGCCGGCCTGGTCGCATTCGGCCAGGAGCATGTCGAGGATGTCGCTGGACTTGTTGTCGCAGAACAGCTGGCCGAGCTTCTTCTCGTGGTACGGCACGCCGTGCTTGCCTACCAGCTCGATGAAGTCCCATTGGGTGTAGCGGGCCAGCGCCGACTTGCAGAAGTGCGGGTTGTGCGAGAGGAAGTTGGCGGGCTCGGTGTACAGGTTGGTGAAGTTGCAGCGCCCGCCGCCGGACATGAGGATCTTCTTGCCCGGCTTGTTGGCGTGGTCGAGCACCAGCACCCGGCGCCCGCGCTGGGCGCTGAGCAGGGCGCACATCAGGCCGGCGGCGCCGGCGCCGAGGATGATCACGTCGGTGGAATGCACGGTGTTACCTCTTCGGAATTGCCGGGGCTGCTGCGCAGCCCTTTCGCGACACAAGGCCGCTCCTACAGGAATATGCGATCCCCTGTAGGAGCGGCCTTGTGTCGCGAAAGGGGCGCGAAGCGACCCCAAAATAGGTCAGACGATACGGACTTTCAGGGCCCGGCCCTTGATCTTGCCGCTGTTCAGCCGCTGCATGGCCTGCTTGGCCACCGCCCGCTCCACCGCCACGAAGGCCACGAAGTCGAAGATGGCGATCTTGCCCACCTGCTTGCCCGGCAGCCCGGCATCGCCGGTCAGCGCCCCGAGGATGTCGCCCGGGCGCAGTTTGTCCTTGCGCCCGGCGCCGATGCACAGGGTGGTCATCGGCGGCAGCAGCGGCTCGCCGCCCTTGCTCTTGAGGTTGTCCAGCTGTTCCCAGCGCAGCGGCTTGTTCTGCAGGTCCTCGATGGCCTGGGCGCGGTGGCCCTCGGCCGGGGCCACCAGGCTGATCGCCACGCCCTTCTCGCCGGCGCGGCCGGTACGACCGACGCGGTGCACGTGGATCTCGGCGTCACGGGCCAGCTCGACGTTGATCACCAGGTCCAGGCCATCGATGTCCAGGCCGCGGGCGGCGACGTCGGTGGCCACCAGCACCGAGCTGCTGCGGTTGGCGAACAGGGTCAGCACCTGGTCGCGGTCGCGCTGCTCCAGGTCGCCGTGCAGGGCCTGGGCGACGATGCCCTTGGCGGTGAGGTGGGCGACCAGGTCCTCGCACTGCTGCTTGGTGAAGCAGAACGCCACGCAGGACTGCGGGCGGTAGTGGCCGAGCACGCGGGTCACCGCCTCCAGGCGCTGCTGCGGGTCGATCTCGATGAAACGCTGCTCGATCTGGCTATCGCTGTGCAGCGCCTCGACCTTGACTTGCTGCGGCTGGCGCATGAAGTCCTTGGCCAATTGCTCGATGCCAGCCGGGTAGGTGGCCGAGAACAGCAGGGTCTGGCGGCGCGATGGGGTCTTGCCGATGATCGCGGCGATGGCGTCGAAGAAGCCCATGTCGAGCATGCGGTCGGCCTCGTCGAGCACCAGGGTGTTGAGCCCGTCGAGCACCAGGGTGCCCTTGTCCAGGTGTTGCTGGATGCGCCCTGGGGTGCCGACGATGATATGCGCGCCGTGCTCCAGCGAGGCGATCTGCGGGCCCAGCGAAACGCCGCCGCACAGGGTGAGGATCTTGATGTTGTCCTCGGCGCGGGCCAGGCGGCGCAGTTCCTTGGCCACCTGGTCGGCCAGCTCCCGGGTTGGGCACAGCACCAGGGCCTGGCAGCCGAAGTAGCGCGGGTTGATCGGGTTGAGCAGGCCGATGCCGAAGGCCGCGGTCTTGCCGCTGCCGGTCTTGGCCTGGGCGATCAGGTCCTGGCCCTTGAGGATGACCGGCAGGCTCTGGGCCTGGATCGGCGTCATCGAGGCATAGCCCAGGGCGTCCAGGTTGGCCAGCATGGCGGCGGACAGCGGGAGGGTGGCAAAGGCGGTGGTTTCAACGGTCACGAGGCGGGCCTGCTGCGAAGCGAAAAATGCCGCACAGTCTACCAGCCTCATGGCCATTCGCCCTACGACTCGACGTGATGTTCCGGACGACGGGCGCGCCTTCCGTCTGTCGGCGCCAGTTGCAGGAAGATCGCCGCCGCCAGCATGGCCATTACGCCGATGGTGACGAAGGTCAGCTGGAACGCCCCCAGGGTGCTTTCTACGCCTTCGGCGCTGCCGGCGGCGGTGAAACCCCCGAGTAGTGCGCCGGCGCAGGCCACGCCCAGGCTCAGCGACAGTTGCGCGACCACCGACAGCAGGCTGTTGCCGCTGCTGGCGCTGGCGTCGTCCAGGTCGATCAGGGTCACGGTGTTCATCGCCGTGAACTGCATCGAGTTCACCGCCCCCAGTAGCGCCAATTGCACCAGCAGCACGGCATAGGGCGTCTGCCCGTCGACCAGGCCCAGGCTGGCCAGCAGGATGCCCAGCAGCAGGGTGTTGCCGGTGAGCACGATGCGGTAGCCCAGGCGCTCGATCAGCGGCCTGGCCACCGACTTGGCAAGCATCGCCGCCGCCGCCAGCGGGATCATGCTCATGCCGGCCTGGGCCGGCGAGTAACCCAGCGCCACCTGCAGCAGCAACGGCACCAGGAACGGCAGCGCGCCGCTGCCCAGGCGCGCGAACAGGTTGCCGAGAATGCCGATGGCGAAGGTGCGCACGCGAAACAGCTGCGGCGAGAACAGCGGCTCCGGGTCACGCCCGGCGCGCAGCCAGTAGGCGGCCAGGCAGGCCATGCCGGCGAACAGCAACAGCATCACCCGCAGGTGCGGCAGGTGCAGTTCGCCCAGGCCCTCCATGGCGATGGTGATCAGCACCATCGCCGCGCCGAACAGCAGGAAGCCGGGGGTATCGAAACGGGTGCGCTCGCTGCCGCGCAGGTCGGGGATGAACTTCCACACCGCGTAGCAGCCCAGGGCGCCCACCGGCAGGTTGAGCAGGAAGATCCAGTGCCAGGTGAGGATCTCCACCAGCCAGCCGCCCAGGGTCGGGCCGAGCAACGGGCCGAGCAGGCCGGGGATGGTGATGAAGCTCATGATCCGAACCAGTTCGCTGCGCGGGTAGGCGCGCAACACCACCAGGCGCCCGACCGGCAGCATCAGCGCGCCGCCCAGGCCTTGCACCACCCGGGCGAAGATCAGGAAACCGAGGCTGTTGGCCATGGCGCACAGCAGCGAGCCGAAGCTGAACAGCAGGATGGCGCAAAAGAAGATGCGCTTGGTGCCGAAGCGGTCGGCGATCCAGCCCGAGGCCGGGATCAGCAGGGCCACGGTGAGCATGTAGGCGATGATCACCCCCTGCATGCGCAGCGGGTCCTCGGCCAGCGAGCGCGCCATGGCCGGCAGCGCGGTGTTGAGGATGGTGCCGTCCAGCGACTGCATGAAGAAGGCGATGGCCACCACCCAGGGGATCCAGCGGGCGGTGACGGGGTCCAGCGGGGGGCGTTCGGGCATGGCTTGCTCTTCCGTCAGTGCCGGCCCTATCGCGGCTAAAGCCGCTCCTACAGGGATCGCATACCCCCTGTAGGAGCGGCTTTAGCCGCGATAGGGCCGGCAAGGCCAATTACAAAGTCAGGGTCAGCCCTTTGACCAGCGCCCCCGGCAGATGGCTCGACCCGGTGCTGCGCTCGCTGTAGGTGCTGCTCGACAGGATCATCTCGCGCTCCTGGGTCAGGTCCTCCAGCTGGCTGCCCAGCAGGCTGTACAGGCTGTCGTCGAAGCGCATGGTGCTCACCGGCCCCTGGATCTGCCCGTTCTCCACCCAGAAGGTGGCGAAGCGGGTCAGGCCGGTCATGCGTGCCGCTGGCAGGTCCGAGTAATTCAGGTACCAGAGGTTGCTGATGTACAACCCGGTGCCCAGGCGCTCTAGGATTTGCCTGCTGGCCAGGTTGCCCGGCGCCAGGCTCAGCGCGCAGGGCGATTCGTAGCTGTCGGCGCCATTGGCCTGCAGGGCGAATTCGGCGGCGCTGCGGGCGCTGACCAGACGCTCCCGCGCCTGGCCCTCGCCAATCAGCAGCAAGTCGCGGCGCGGCGAGCCTTCGTCGGAGAACGCCGGGCTCAGCGAGCCGCTGACCTGTTCGCTGAAACTCACCAGCGGGCTCAGCCGCGCATCGCCGTTGTAAAGGCGCTGCAGCGGGCTGTTGCCGGTGGCCAGGGCCTGGCCCGAGAAACCGCCCCAGCCGAGCATGCCGGCGATCTCGTCCATCGCCGCCGGGGCCAGGTAGGCGCGGTAGCTACCGGGCTTGAGGGTGATCGCCGGGCGGCCGAGATGCGCAAGCTGCTCGCGGGCCTGGCGCAGGCGCGCGACGAAGGCCTCGGCGCTCCAGTGCTGGCCGGCATAGTTGGCTTTGACCGCCTCGCCATTGCCATGGAACAGGCTCCAGTCGATGTTGAAGCTGTTGGCCTGGTGCCAGCCGAAGGCACCGTAGGAACTGGCGAAACCCCGGCAGATGGGGCCGGCGGCATAGATGCCGACCAGGTCCAGGTCGCCGGCTTCGCGCGCGATCAAGGCCAGCACCTCGTCCAGCTCAGGCAGCGTCGGCTGCAGCAGGCTGTGGCTGTGCCAGGCGCTTTCGTCGAGGCTCAGGTAGGGGTCGAGCGGCAGCAGCGCCAGGGTCTGGCGCAGTTGCTCGAGGCCCTCTTGCAGGCGCTGGCGGTCGAGCCCGGCATCGTCGCCCAGGGTGATGTGCTGCTCGGCCTGGCGGCCTTCGCGAACCAGCCGCAGCTGTACGCTGGCCTGGCTGACCAGCCCGGCCTGGCGCACCTTGGCGTGGTTAAGGCGCACGAACTGCGAGTGCTCGGCGCTGTAGCCGAGGGTGAACTGCTCATCTGCCGCCACGGCGCCGCGCAGGGCGCCGAGCAGGTCTTCGAAACGTTGTTGATAAGTGCTCATCAGGCGTCTCCCCCGAATACGTCGATCTGGCGGAACACGCAGGCCGGCGAGGCATGACCGACCCGCACCACCTGGTTGGGTTCGCCCTTGCCGCAGTTGGGTGTGCCGAGCACCTGGAAGGTGCTGCGATCACCGACCGCCGACAGGTTGCGCCAGAAGTCGGCGGAGATGCCGCGGTAATTCGGGTTCTTGACGATGCCCTTGAGCTCGCCGTTTTCGATCAGTTGACCCCACTCGCAACCGAACTGGAACTTGTTGCGCGCGTCGTCGATGGACCAGGAGCGGTTGGTGCGCATGAGGATGCCGTGTTCGATACCGCCGATCAGTTGCGCAAGCGACTGGTCGCCCGGCTCGATGTTGAGGTTGGCCATGCGGTCGATCGGCGCGCGGTTCCAGCTGCAGGCGCGGCTGTTGGCGACGCCGTCCAGGCCCGAACGCAGTTGCGAGAGGGCGCCACCCAGGGGGCGCACCAGCAGGCCATCACGGATCAGGAACTGCTTGCTGGCCGGGGTGCCGTCGTCGTCGAAGCTGTAGCTGGCCAGCTCCTCGTGGATGGTCGGGTCGAAGGTCACGTTGAGCAGTTTCGAGCCGTATTGCAGGTGGCCGAAGTCGCTGGCTTTGACGAAGCTGGTGCCGGCGTAGTTGCGCTCGTCGCCGAGAATGCGGTCCATTTCCAGCGGATGGCCGATGGATTCGTGGATCTGCAGCATCATCTGGTCGGGCATCAGCAGCAGGTCGCGCTTACCGCCCGGGGTGTTCGGTGCCAGCAGCAGTTGCAAGGCCTCGTCAGCCACGCGTCGGGCCGCGCCGACCAGGCCGCAGCGCTCGATTACCTCGAAACCACCCTGCTGGCCGAAGTTGTCGCGGCCCAGGGTACGGCTCTGGCTGTCCTGGCCATTGCTGGCGGTGACGCCCAGGCCTGGGTAGACGAAGCGCTGGGCATGGCGCAGCTCGGCGCCGGCGGAGTTCAGGTAGGTCTGCTCGACCAGGCTGATACCCAGGCTGGCCTGCCAGTCCACCAGGCGGCTGTCCTTGGGCACGCTGGCCGATTCGGCGGCGAGCAGCTCAAGGCAGTCGGCGAGGTTGGGCAGGGCTTGCTCGAAGTTGGGCGAGACATGGTCGTGGCGCGCGCTCGGCGCGGGCTGGCCGCTGAGGTCGAGCAGGCTGTGGGCCTTGATCTGCCGGGCCAGTGCCTCGGCCTGTTGCAAGGCCCTTTGCAGGCCGCCCTGCGACAGGTCGGCGGTGGCCGCGTAGGCCTCGACGCCCGCGACCCGCACGGTGAGCATGGCGCCCTCGTCGCGGCTGAAGTACGGCGGTTCGGCGACGTTGCGCCGAACCGACAGGGACTGGTGCGATTGCTTCACATGGCGAAGCGAGAACACTTCGGCCGTGCTGCGCAGCGCGGCGAAGCGCTGGCGCAGCAGGGCGCTGGAATCGAACATGCGGGAACCTCCGTGTGCGCGGTGGCTCCCCCTAGAACCACCCCTCTTGCATTGCGAGGCAAGTGTCGTCGCGGGCCTCGAGCAACGCGAGGTCATTATGGCAGCCCGGCACCTCCCAGGTGAGGAAATAACGCGCGGCCTGCAGCTTGCCCTGGTAGAAGTCGCGGTCGCTGCCCTTGAGCAGGCCAACTTCGGCATGGATGGCCTGTTCCAGCCAACGCCAGCCGATCACGCAGTGGCCGAACACCCTCAGGTACAGCGCCGAGTTGGCCAGGGCGCCGGCGACCTTGCCCTGGGCCAGGTCGCCGAGCAGGGCCAGGGTCACGCCTTGCAGGCGGTTGACCAGTTGTTCCAGCGGCTGGCGCAGCGGGTCGAGGCTGGGGTGGTGGCTGGCGCGCTCGGCGGTGGAAGCAATCAGGCGGATCAGCTGCTTGAGGCCGGCACCGTTGTTCTGCGCCAGCTTGCGGCCCAGCAGGTCGAGGGACTGAATGCCCTCGGTACCTTCGTGGATCGGGTTGAGGCGATTGTCGCGGTAGTACTGCTCGACCGGGTATTCACGGGTGTAGCCGTGGCCGCCGAGGATCTGGATCGCCAGTTCGTTGGCCTTCAGGCAGTAGGCCGAGGGCCAGGACTTGACGATGGGGGTGAGCAGGTCGAGCAGCTCCTGGGCCTGGCGACGGGCGTCGGCATCCGTCGCGGTGTGGGTGTCGTCGAACAGCCGGGCGGCGTACAAGCCAAGGTCGAAGGCGCCTTCGACATAGGCCTTCTGCGCCAGCAGCATGCGTTTGACGTCGCTGTGTTCGATGATCGGCACTGCCGGGCTGTGCGGGTCCTTGTTGTCCGGCAGGCGCCCTTGTGGGCGCTGGCGGGCGTAGTCCAGCGAATACAGGTAGCCGGCATAGCCGAGCATCACCGCGCCCATGCCGACGCCGATGCGCGCCTCGTTCATCATCTGGAACATGCAGGCCAGGCCCTGGTGCGGCTGGCCGACCAGGTAGCCCACGCACTGGCCATTGTCGCCGAAGTTCAGCGCGGTGGAGGTGGTGCCGCGCCAGCCCATCTTGTGGAACAGCCCGGCCAGCACCACGTCGTTGCGCGGGCCCAGGCTGGCGTCGGCGTTGACCAGGTACTTGGGCACGATGAACAGCGAGATGCCCTTCACCCCGGGCGGTGCGTCCGGCAGTTTGGCCAGGACCATGTGCACGATGTTCTCGGACAACGCGTGGTCGCCGCCGGAGATGAAGATCTTGTTGCCCTTGAGCCGGTAGCTGCCGTCGCCTGCGGGTTCGGCGCGGGTGCGGATATCGGCCAGCGACGAGCCGGCATGGGGCTCGGTCAGGGCCATGGTGCCGTAATAGCGGCCTTCGATCATCGGCTGCAGGAACAGCCGCTTCTGCTCGTCGCTGCCGAAGCTTTCGATCAGGTTGGCCGCGCCCATGGTCAGGAACGGGTAGGCCGTGGTGCCGGCGTTGGCGGCCTGGAAGTGGGCGAAGCAGGCCTGCGATACCAGGCTGGGCAACTGCATGCCGCCGACTTCGAAGTCGCGGTTGGCGTTGAGGAAGCCAGCTTCGAGGAAGGCATCCACCGCAGGTTTCACTTCCGGGATCAGCTCGGCGCGGCCGTCCACGTAGCGCGGCTCGTTTTCGTCGGCCTTGCGGTTGTGCGGGGCGAAGTATTTTTCGGCGATGGTGCGGGCGGTGGCCAGTGCCGCGTCGAAGGTCTCGCGGCTGTGCTCGGCGAAGCGCGGGCGCTGGGTCAGGGCCTCGGCGTCGAGGACTTCGTAGAGTTCGAAGGCGAGGTTGCGGGGGCTGAGCAGGGTCTCGGGCATGGGGGGCGGTCCTGAGGCGGGATACTGCGAGTCTAGGGGGTTGTGAGGGATAAGAGGAGGTTAATAGGTTTGGGTGATAGGGCTGTAAAAGCTGCAATGAAAACCTAGTGGTCTGGTGCCCGTGATAACAGCCCTAATAGGAGAAATTTCCTACAACTTTTTCGGAGGCCCTCATAGGGCATCGTCGAGCGGCATAATGTAAATGTCAGTCTTTTGCACGGACGGATTGGCAATGGAAGACTTGGTTCGCTGGTCAAAGGTAAAGAAAGAACAACTATGCAGAGTCGAAGATCCTTTTTTTTCGACATCTATAATTAGAGAATACTTGAAAAGCATGGGGTATGCGCAAAAGATATATGGTGTGAGTGACCTCCTAGGAGAGTGTGGGTTGTATGGTTCGATTGATCTGGATGGCGTTCAAGTTGATAGGGTGCTAAGTCGGGTTGCTTCAGGTGAGTGGATGCTCATTCGGAATGAAGCTTTCAAACCGATAGATCTTGAGAAGTGTTGGTACGCAAAGATGTGTAACAATAGTTTCGATAGTGACTGGTTGCTTAACACGTTGTCAGCAACGATGGGGTCGGGGAAATGGAAAATAGTAGATATACGAGTTAATAAGCTTTCTTCCGGCGCTGCTTTTGTTGCGAACTTTTTGGTGTCGAGAGGGGATGAGGGAAGAGTTTTCTTATCCTCAGGGAAAGATTTTGCAAACACGACAAGAACAGTAACTCAGAGATGGGTGCCGCTTGGGAGTGAGGAGCGCGACTTTGCGTCGTCCTCTGCAGTTCATAGATATGGGAAGGAGCATAAGATTACGCAAATTTATGTGGAAGCTGACGATGCTTGGGATATTTCGGGATTTTCATGGCATTGGCGGCCAGTCGTCGCAGATGAGGAATACGAACTCAAAGACAAGTGATGTGGAGTCCAAAATTGAAGCGTTCAGTTGAGTTGTTTTGGGCGGGGATGGATGCCTTTTACATCTTTTTCGTTGTGTTTAGTAGTTTCAATAGAGGTGTGATCCCCTTCGTGAGCGACTTCAGATCCGCCCTTGAAAACATGGAGCATTGGGGGGGAGGGCTTGAGTTTATGGTGTGGATGGGGCTTGTTGCCCAGATTTCACTTATAGCTAGTAGTTTATTGCTTTTCCTCGGCAGGGTTTTGGGAGTTTACCTGGCAGCCATTCAGCTTCCTTTCAGAGTCTTCTTTGTAATTCCGTCCTTTGCGTTGATTTTGCTCTTGCCTGATGTCGGTACATGGGTTTGGTTGAGCTTGATCACTGCCTCTGAATTGGCCAAATCTTGGAGCCTTTGGTGGCTGTGGAGAAGGCGTGGGTGAAAGTAGAAAGGATGGGGGTACGAGAGGGCCGCGATCACGGCCATGAAACCCGAAAACGATTGAAAGGGGGACTGTTTGTACATTTATCGATAATGGGCTCTGAGCTTGCCTTTAGCGGTACGGAATACTTTGGCCTCAGCCGGATTGTCGGCGAGTATCTGGGCTAGCTGTCGAATGCGCTGAGCAGATTCTATACACGGTTTATCAGTCTTTGGCGTGTTGGGGGCTTTTGTAGCCATCCCGACCTCCAATGGGGCGCGCAGGTTTAAGATCATGGTGAAGCTCAAGAAGCGATCGTTGGGTTTGCCAGTGTAACGATCCATGCAGGTGCCTGCCCTGACACGCCCTCAAGACATCACCCATAAAAAAGGAGAGCCGAAGCTCTCCTTTTTCATCCCATGGCCTCAGCCGATGGTCATCAGGCTGGCGTTACCACCTGCCGCCGCGGTGTTGACGCTCACCGCCCGCTCGATCACCAGGCGCTCCAGGGCGATCTGGTGGTCACCACTGGACAGCCCGTGCACGCCGACGATCGCCCCGGCACGCTTGGCCACTTGCTCGCAGACGCCGCGCAGTTGGTCCGAATCACCGTGGTGAATGACGGCGTCGAAGGCCACCTCGTCCTTGCTCCAGTCGGCCACCAGCTTGACCTTCGCTTGCAGCTCCTTGGGCAGGCGTGCGCGCACGGTCTTGGCCGGCTCGCCGTCCTGGAACAGCGCCGCGCTGCCCACGGCCAGTACCGCCGCCAGCTGGGCCAGCAGGTCGGCCTCGTTGTCGGCCAGGCACAGCACGTGTTCGCGTGGCAGCACGGTGTAGGTGTTGCGCTCGCCGGTCGGGCCTGGCAGCACGCGGCTGATGCCGCTCTGCGACTGCTCGGCGAACTGTTCGCACAGCGCGGCCAGGTCGCTCAGCTGGCTGCTGGCAGCCCAGGTCTTCAGCGTGGTCAGCGGCTTGAGCTGCTGGTCGCGCAGGGTGGTGTCGGCGGCAACGCGCGCGTCGTCGGCCTGGAAGTGGCGGGCGATGGCGTCGGCAGGGCGGGTCGACAGCAGGCGGTAAAGGTACAGCGGGCCGCCGGCTTTCGGGCCGGTACCCGACAGGCCTTCACCGCCGAACGGCTGTACGCCGACCACGGCGCCGACAATGTTGCGGTTGACGTACATGTTGCCGGCGTTGACGTTGTCCACCACCTTGGCGATGGTCTCGTCGATGCGGGTGTGCACGCCCAGGGTCAGGCCGTAGCCGGAGGCATTGATCTGCTCGATCAACTGGTCCAGGTCCTTGCGGTTGTAGCGCACCACGTGCAGTACCGGGCCGAAGATCTCGCGCTTGAGCTCGTCGAAGCTCTCCAGCTCGATCAGGGTCGGCATCACGAAGGTGCCGCGCTTGATCTCCTCGCCCTCGGCGATGGCCACCTGGTAGACGCTGCGGCCTTTGTCGCGCATGCCCTGGATGTGCTTCTCGATACCCGCCTTGGCTTCGGCATCGATCACCGGGCCGATATCCACTGGCAGGCGCTCCGGGTTGCCCAGGCGGCTTTCGGCCATGGCGCCCTTGAGCATTTCGATCACACGGTCGGCGGAGTCTTCCTGCAGGCACAGCACGCGCAGGGCCGAGCAACGCTGGCCGGCGCTGTCGAAGGCCGAGGACACCACGTCGATCACCACCTGCTCGGTCAGTGCCGAGGAGTCGACGATCATCGCGTTCTGGCCGCCGGTTTCGGCGATCAGCGGGATCGGCCGGCCCTGGTTGTCCAGGCGCCCGGCGATGTTGCGTTGCAGCAGGCGGGCGACTTCGGTGGAACCGGTGAACATCACGCCCTTGACGCGCTCGTCACCCACCAGGCCGGCACCGACGGTTTCGCCGCGGCCGGGCAGCAGTTGCAGCACGCCTTCGGGGATGCCGGCGTCGAGCATCAGGCGCACGGCCTGGGCGGCGACCAGCGGGGTCTGTTCGGCGGGCTTGGCCAGTACCGGGTTGCCGGCGGCCAGGGCCGCGGCCACCTGGCCGGAGAAGATCGCCAGCGGGAAGTTCCACGGGCTGATGCACACCACCGGGCCCAGCGGGCGGCAGTTGTCGTTGCGCAGGTCGTTGCGTGCCTGCACCGCGTAGTAGCGCAGGAAGTCCACGGCCTCGCGCACTTCGGCGATGGCGTTGGCGTAGGTCTTGCCAGCTTCGCGCACCAGCAGGCCCATCAGCGGCTGGATATCGGCTTCCATCAGGTCGGCGGCGCGTTCGAGGATCGCGGCGCGCTCGGCGGGCGGGGTGGCCTGCCAGATCGGCGCGGCGTTCAGCGCGCACTGGATGGCATTGTCGACGTCGGCGACGGTGGCTTCCTGCACGTGGCCGACGATGTCGCGGTGGTCGGCAGGGTTGAGCACTGGCGCGGCGGCCTCTTCACTGGCGGCGCAGGCCAGCAGCGGAGCGGCTTTCCAGTCGTTGTGAGCGGTTGCCAGCAGGGCGCAGGACAGCGACGCCAGGCGGTGTTCGTTGGCCATGTCGATGCCGGCCGAGTTGGCCCGCTCGCTGCCATACAGCTCACGCGGCATGGGGATGCGCGGGTGCGGCAGGCCGATGCTGCCTTCCTGGGCGCCCATGCGCTCGATGCTGGCGACCGGGTCGGCGACCAGTTCCTGGATCGAGATCGAGTGGTCGGCGATGCGGTTGACGAACGAGGTGTTGGCGCCGTTTTCCAGCAGGCGGCGGACCAGGTAGGCCAGCAGGGTTTCGTGGGTGCCGACCGGGGCGTACACGCGGCACGGACGGTTCAGCTTGCCTTCGGAGACCTTGCCGACAACTTGTTCATACAGCGGCTCGCCCATGCCGTGCAGGCACTGGAACTCGTACTGGCCCGGGTAGTAGTTCTGTCCGGCGATGGTGTAGATGGCCGACAGGGTGTGGGCGTTGTGGGTGGCGAACTGCGGGTAGATGGCTTCTGGCACGGCCAGCAGCTTGCGCGCGCAGGCGACGTAGGAAACGTCGGTGTACACCTTGCGGGTGTACACCGGGTAGCCTTCCAGGCCCTCGACCTGGGCGCGCTTGATCTCGCTGTCCCAGTAGGCGCCTTTCACCAGGCGGATCATCAGGCGGTGGCGGCTGCGCTTGGCCAGGTCGATGACGTAGTCGATCACGTACGGGCAGCGCTTCTGATAAGCCTGGATGACGAAGCCGATGCCGTTCCAGCCGGCCAGCGACGGCTCGAAGCACAGGCGCTCGAGCAGGTCCAGCGACAGCTCCAGGCGGTCGGCTTCCTCGGCATCGATGTTCAGGCCGATGTCGTATTGCTTGGCCAGCAGGGTCAGCGACAGCAGGCGCGGGTACAGTTCGTTCATCACGCGCTCGTACTGGGCGCGGCTGTAGCGCGGGTGCAGGGCCGAGAGCTTGATCGAGATGCCTGGGCCTTCATAGATGCCACGCCCGTGCGAGGCCTTGCCGATCGAGTGGATCGCCTGCTCGTAGGAGGCCAGGTATTTCTGCGCGTCGTGCTCGGTCAGCGCCGCTTCGCCGAGCATGTCGTAGCTGTAGCGGAAGCCCTTGGCTTCGAACTTGCTGGCGTTGGCCAGGGCCTCGGCGATGGTCTCGCCGGTGACGAACTGCTCGCCCATCAGGCGCATGGCCATGTCGACGCCCTTGCGGATCATCGGTTCGCCGCTCTTGCCGATGATGCGGGTGAGCGAGGAGGTCAGGCCGGCTTCGTTGTGGGTGCTGACCAGCTTGCCGGTCAGCAGCAGGCCCCAGGTGGCGGCGTTGACGAACAGCGACGGGCTGTTGCCCAGGTGCGGCTGCCAGTTGCCGGTGCTGATCTTGTCGCGGATCAGCGCGTCGCGGGTGCCTTTGTCGGGGATGCGCAGCAGGGCTTCGGCCAGGCACATCAGCGCCACGCCTTCTTGCGAGGACAGCGAGAACTCCTGCAGCAGGCCCTGGACGATGCCGGCACGGCCGCCGGCGCTCTTCTGGTTGCGCAGTTTGTCGGCCAGGCTCGCGGCAAGCTTGTTGGTGGCGTCTGCCTGCGCGGCCGGCAGGCGCGCCTGCTCCAGCAGCATCGGCACCACTTCCTGCTCGGGGCGGCGGTAGGCGGCGGTGATCGCCGAGCGCAGCACCGACTGTGGCAGGATGCTTTCGGCGAACTCCAGGAAGCACTGGTGGGCGTGGTCGGCTGGCACTTCGCCGGCGTCGTCGCCGGCAGCGGTGGCGTGGCCATTGAGGTCGTTCAGGGTGGCGCCACCCTCGAGCTTCTCGAGATAGTTGAAGATCGCTTGCTTGATCAACCAGTGCGGCGTGCGGTCGATGGACTGCGCAGCCGCTTTGAGTCGCTCACGGGTCGGGTCGTCGAGTTTGACCCCAAGGGTGGTCGTCGCCATTTCTTATCCTCGTTATTGGCCACGGATGTGGCCTAAGCTGTCGGCAAGATTAGCCTGTAGGACAATCGGGGTGCAACCGGGTGCAACCCGAATTTTTCGCGCCTTGGGTGCAACTCGTCTGAAGGGCTTTTCTGAACAGCCGAAAAGGCCGTTTTTGGTGCGTTTAAGTATGAAAAAGGCTGTTTTTGCTCCGAAAGGGAGCAAGAAAAGGGTTTTTTCTGAAAATGCAGGGTCGGGTGCAACTTGCAAATGAAAAATGGTTGCACCTGATTCATGTTGTTGCATAGGATGCGCCGCCTGGGTGCAACCGTCTGCTGCATGGCGGCTGCAAGAGATAAAAACAACGCCAGGGCACAACTCATGGGCAATCCACTAACGATCACCTTCGTGATCTACATTGCGGCAATGGTGCTGATCGGCTTCGCCGCCTATCGCTCCACCAAGAACCTTTCCGACTATATTCTCGGCGGCCGTAGTCTCGGCAGCGTGGTCACCGCGCTTTCCGCCGGCGCATCGGACATGAGCGGCTGGCTGTTGATGGGCCTGCCGGGCGCCATCTACTTCGCGGGCCTTTCCGAGGCCTGGATCGCCATCGGCCTGACCGTCGGCGCCTACCTGAACTGGCTGTTCGTCGCCGGCCGCCTGCGCGTGCAGACCGAGCACAACGGTGACGCCCTGACCCTGCCGGACTACTTCTCCAGCCGCTTCGAAGACAAGACCGGCCTGCTGCGCATCATCTCGGCCATCGTCATCCTGGTGTTCTTCACCATCTATTGCGCTTCCGGCATCGTCGCTGGCGCTCGCCTGTTCGAAAGCACCTTCGGCATGCCCTACGAGACCGCCCTGTGGGCTGGTGCCGCGGCGACCATCGCCTACACCTTCGTCGGTGGCTTCCTGGCGGTGAGCTGGACCGACACCGTGCAGGCTTCGCTGATGATCTTCGCGTTGATCCTGACCCCGGTGATCGTGCTGATCTCCACCGGTGGCTTCGACCAGACCTTCGCGGCCATCGAGGTGGTCAACCCGGCGCACTTCGACATGTTCAAGGGCGCCACCTTCATCGGCATCATCTCGCTGATGGGCTGGGGCCTGGGCTACTTCGGCCAGCCGCACATCCTGGCGCGCTTCATGGCCGCCGACTCGGTCAAGTCGATCGCCAACGCCCGTCGCATCTCCATGACCTGGATGATCCTGTGCCTGGCCGGTACCTGCGCCGTGGGCTTCTTCGGCATCGCCTACTTCTCGGCGCATCCTGAGCTGGCGGGCCCTGTCACCGAGAACCACGAGCGTGTGTTCATCGAGCTGGCCAAGATCCTGTTCAACCCATGGATCGCCGGTGTCTTGCTGTCGGCCATCCTGGCGGCGGTGATGAGTACCCTGAGCTGCCAGCTGCTGGTGTGCTCCAGCGCCCTGACCGAAGACTTCTACAAGGCCTTCCTGCGCAAGAACGCTTCGCAGAAGGAACTGGTATGGGTCGGTCGCCTGATGGTGCTGGCGGTCGCGCTGATCGCCATCGCCATGGCCGCCAATCCTGAGAACCGCGTGCTGGGCCTGGTGGCCTACGCCTGGGCAGGCTTTGGTGCCGCCTTCGGTCCGGTGGTGCTGATCTCGGTACTGTGGAAAGGCATGACCCGCAATGGTGCCCTGGCCGGCATCATCGTCGGCGCCCTGACCGTGATCCTGTGGAAGAGCTACGTCGGCCTGGGCCTGTACGAGATCATCCCGGGCTTCCTGTTCGCCAGCATCGCGATCTTCGTGGTGAGCAAGCTGGGCAGCCCGTCGAACAGCATGGTTTCGCGCTTTGAAACCGCTGATGCGCAGTATCACGCCGACAAGTAATACCTGCTGATTCAGCGCTGTCCCTGTCGCGGGGCAAGCCCGCTCCCACGCAGCCTCTACAAGTGGCGTGGGAGCGGGCTTGCCCCGCGATGCTTTTGGCGGCCGCCAAGGCAAGGTAAACTTGCCGCCTTCGCAGGAGCCGCCATGAACTATCGTCACGCCTTCCACGCCGGCAACCACGCCGACGTCCTCAAGCACATCGTGCTCACCCGCCTCATCGCCCTGATGTCGCGCAAGGAGCAGCCGTTCGCCTACATCGACACCCACGCCGGCCTGGGTCTGTACGACCTGCAGGGCGATCAGGCGAGCCGTACCGGTGAATACCTCGAAGGCGTCGCCCGCCTGTGGAACCGCGACGACCTGCCGGCCGTTACCGCCGATTACCTGGGCGTGATCAAGCGCCTGAACAAGAATGGCGAACTGCGCTACTACCCAGGCTCGCCTGAGTTGGCCCGGCGCCTGATGCGCGAGCAGGACCGCGCCCAGCTCAACGAAAAGCACCCCGAAGACGGCGTGCTGCTCAAAGAGAACATGAAGAAGGATCCGCGCGTCACCGTGCACCTGGGCGAAGGTTGGCACATCCCGCGGGCGCTGCTGCCGGTGCAGGAAAAGCGCGCGATCATGCTGATCGACCCGCCGTTCGAGCAGGCCGACGAACTCAAGCGTTGCACCGTGGCCATGAAAGAGGCGATCGGTCGCATGCGCCAGACCGTCGCGGCCATCTGGTACCCGATCAAGGACCAGCGCTCGCTGACCCGCTTCTATCAGGACCTCACCAGCACTGGCGCGCCAAAGCTGCTGCGGGTCGAGCTGTACGTGCACCACCAGGACAGCCCCCAGGGCCTGAACGGCTCGGGCCTGGCCATCGCCAACCCGCCGTGGGGGCTTGAGGACGAGCTCAAGGCGCTGCTGCCGTGGCTGGCCAAGGAGCTGGCGCAGACCGCCGGCAGCTACCGCATGGACTGGCTGATCGCCGAGTAAGTCGCGCGCCCCCTGTAGCAGCGGCCTTGTGTCGCGAAAGGGCTGCAAAGCAGCCCCGGCAATCCCCGCGACACAACGGAAACCTGGGGCCGCTACGCGCCCCTTTCGCGACGCAAGGCCGCTCCTACAAGGGGGCGGTGTGTCCGCCATCTTTGCGTTATAATCCCGCCCTTTAGCCGCCATCCGCCCGAGTGGCCGGTGGCGCACTTCATACCGATTTGAGAGGCTAGACCCTTGGCACTGACGATTCTTGGCCTGTCCGGCGCCCTTAGCCATGACCCTTCCGCGGCCCTGTACATCGACGGCAAGCTGATTGCCGCCGCCGAAGAAGAGCGCTTCGTGCGTGACAAGCATGCGAAGAACCGCATGCCCTACGAGTCGGCGAAGTTCTGCCTGGAACAGGCCGGCATCAAGCCGTCCGACGTCGACGTGGTCGCCATTCCGTTCGCGCCCATCAGCCTGTTCGGCAAGGCCCGCTGGCACTACGCCAAGCGCTACTGGTACGCCCCGGACCGCGCCCTCGACGCGCTGCTGATGGGCAACCGCCGCTACAAGCGCTACCGCAAGAAGATCGTCTGGTGCCTGGAGCAACTGGGCTTCGATCCGAAGAAGATCAAGATCGAGCCGGTCGAGCACCACCTGGCCCACGCCTCCAGCGCCTACCACTGCTCGGGCTTCAAGGAAAAAACCGCGATCCTCGGCATCGACGGCAAGGGTGAGTACGCCACCACCTTCTTTGGCTACGGCGAAAACGGCAAGATCCACAAGATCAAGGAATTCTTCGACCCAGACTCGCTGGGCGGCCTGTATGGCGCGATCACCGAGTTCCTCGGCTTCGAGATGCTCGACGGCGAATTCAAGGTCATGGGCATGGCGCCGTATGGCGACGCCAGCAAGTACGACTTCTCGCGCCTGGCCAGCTTCGAAAACGGCGAGCTGGTGATCAACACCGAGTACGCCAACGTTATTGGCCTGCGCCGCTACAAAGAGCAGGGCAAGGGCTTCTACTTCTCGCCCAAGCTGATCGAATGGCTGGGCCCGAAACGCGAAGGCGACATCGCCGACGAGCCGTACATCCACTACGCCGCCAGCATGCAGGCGCTGTTCGAGAAGCTGGCCCTGCAGATGATCGACCACTACCTGGGCGATACCCTGAAAGAGACCGGCAAGCTGGCCTTCGCCGGCGGCTGCGCGCTGAACGTCAAGCTGAACCAGAAGATCATCGCCCGCGACGACGTGAAAGAGCTGTTCGTCCAGCCAGCGTCCGGCGACGCCGGCACCGCGGTCGGTGCCGCGGCCTACGTCTCCCACGCCCGCGGCGTGCCGGTCGAGAAGATGGAGCACGTCTACCTCGGCCCTGCGTACTCCAACGAAGACGTGATCGCTGCCTGTGCCCGTCACCCGAGCCAGCCGAAATGGCGCAAGCTTGAGAACATGCCAGAGCAGATCGCCAAGATCATGGTCGATGGCAACCCGGTGGCCTGGTTCCAGGGGCGCATGGAATTCGGTCCGCGCGCCCTGGGTGGGCGTTCGATCATCGGCTGCCCGAGCGTGGAAGGCGTGGCCGATCGCATCAACCACCAGATCAAGTTCCGCGAGCGCTGGAGGCCTTTCTGCCCGTCGATGCTCGACACCGTGGCGCCGCAGATGATCAAGATCGATCACCCGGCACCGTTCATGACCTTCACCTTCGAAGTGGCTGAAGAGTGGAAGACCCGCGTGCCGGAAGTGGTCCACGAGGACGGTACGTCCCGTGCCCAGGTGCTCAAGCGTGAGTACAACCCGCGCTACTACGACATGATGAAGGCCCTCGAGCACCTGACCGGCAACGGCGTGTCGCTGAACACCTCGCTGAACCGCCGTGGCGAACCGATGATCTGCTCGCCGACCGATGCCCTGAACATGTTCTTCGGCTCGGACCTGCAGTACCTGATCATGGAAGACATCCTGGTGGTCAAGGACGGCGCGGCACCTTATGACCAGCCGCTCTGAATTGCGCGTCCTGCAGTTTTGCCACGGCTATGACGGGCCGTTCCTCGATTGTGCCCGTCAGTACGCCAACCTGTTCCAGGGCAGCGGCTACAAGGTCACCACCGTGTTTCTCACCGGGGCAGCCGACGCGCAGGTCGCGGCCGGTTGCGCCTCGGACGAGGTGCTGTTCCTGGAATTCAGCTCCAAGGCCGTGCGCGGCCTGAAGCTGGGTGCCATCGCCGCGCTGCGCAAGATCGCCGCGCAACGCAACTTCAGCTTCTGCATCGCCCACCGCTTCAAGCCGATCTACGTCGCGCTGCTGGGCACTGGCCTGCCGGTGATCGGCGTGCACCACGCCTTCGGTGACTATGAACGCAAGGGGCGGCGGCTGTTCGCCAACCTGTTTCGCAAGCGCCTGAGCCTGCTCGGGGTATCGGACGCGGTGCGCGACGACATGCGCCACTGCCTGGCGCAGTGGCCCGCTGAACGCATCCAGACCCTGTACAACCGCATCGACGTCGAGGCGTTGCAGGCCAGCCTGGTGCCCCGCGACGAGGCTCGCCGCGCGTTGGGGCTCGATGAGCAGGCGTGGGTGGTCGGCAACGTCGGCCGTCTGCACCCGGACAAGGACCAGGCCACCTTGCTGCGAGGTTTCGCCGAAGCCTTGCCCGGCCTGCCGGCCGGCGCACGCCTGGCGATTCTTGGCAAAGGTCGGCTGGAGGCCAAGCTCAAGGCGCAGGCCGTCGAACTGGGCATTGCCGGGCACGTCGATTTCCTCGGCCAGGTGGTGGATGCCCGCCGCTATTTCCAGGCGTTCGACGTCTTTGCCCTGAGCTCGGACCACGAGCCGTTCGGCATGGTTCTGCTCGAGGCCATGGTTGCCGGAGTACCGGTGCTGGCCACGGCCTGCGGCGGCGCCCGCGAGGTGGTCGAGGGTGTCGGCGTGCTGTTTGCGCTGCGCGATGCCGCGCAGTTGGCCCAGGGCCTGCAACACATGGCCGGGCTGGATGCGCAGCAGCGCGCGGCCTGCGCCCAGCATATGCTGCTGCGCCTGCGCCAGCGCTTCAGTGACCAGGCGGTCCGCGAGGCCTTCTGGCAACTGCCGCACGTGCGCGCGCTGGTCGCGGAGGCCTGATGCTCAAGCATTTTCAAGCCTGGCGCGAACGTGGCTGGCAGGTTATCGACGCGGCCGCCTACGCCGAGGCCTGGCAGCGTTTCGGGGGCAGTGTCGCGAGCCACCCTCTGGTGCTCGAACAGTTGGCCGAGCTGGCCGATATCCCGGTGCGTTACCTGGGCTGGCAGCAAGCTGGCGAGCTCAAGGCCGCCGTGCCGACATGGGGGCGTCATCTGGCGCTGTCCAAGGACGTGCTCAAGCGCCACGGCAAGAAAGGCCTGTTCGACCTGGGCAACGCCGAAATTATCCTGCCCGCCGCCTGTGATGCCGCAGCGCCCCTGCGCCACGCCGGGCGCTACCTTTCGGCGCTCAATGAGGGCCGCTTCAGCGGCTTGAAGGCACAGCCGGAGCAACTGGCCATGGCCCGTGCGCACGAAGACCTGTCGAAGAAGTTTCGCTACAACCAGCGGCGCGAACTACGCCTGCTGGAAGAGGCGGGCGGGCTGGTGCGGCCGATCAGCGATTTCAGCGCGGCCGAGATCGCCGCCATGTACTGCGATCTGTTCCAGCGCCGCTGGGGCTTCCCGGCAACCGGCGCGGCGCGCATGGCTGAGGTGGTCGAACGCTTGCGCGCGCTGCTGATCGGCTCGGTGTTGTTTCTGCAGGGCGCGCCGATCGCCATCCAGCTGGTGTATCGCGTCGAGGCTGCGCAGTGGATCAGCGTCGAATACGTCAACGGTGGCGTCGACCCTGAAACCAAGGCCTTCAGCCCCGGCAGCGTGCTGAGCTTTCTCAATACCCAGGCTGCCTGGGAGGACGCCAATGCCCGTGGCAAGGCGTTGCGTTTCTCATTCGGGCGAGCAGATCGCGAGTACAAGGACCGATGGTGCAACCCTGTGCCGGTGTTCCAGTCATGAGTCGCAAGCAGCAACTGCTCAAGCGCCACCGGCGCAACAAGCGTATCGGCCTGCTGGCGGCGTTGGCCGCTCTGCTGTTGCTGGCGCTGTTCAGCTGGTGGTGGCTGCCGTTGCTGTTGCTGCCGCTGCTGTGGGTGGCGCACGAGGCCTGGTTCGCCGACCACCTGTTCTATGCGCCGACCGACGACTACGCCTATCGCTTCGCGCAAACCGACGAGGTGCCTGGGGTCAGCCTTGCAGCGGGGCGCCTGGTTGTCCCGGGGCTGCAAGTGCAGGGTGATGAAACCCTGGTGCTGCAGGTGGGCCTGCGCTGTGGCTGGCTGGGGCGCTTGCTCGATCCCGGCGTGCGCGTGTCCTGCGCCGAAGGTGACGACCTGCAGGTCTTCGAGCGCGGTGTGCGCGGCCTGCGCTATCTCAATCTCAGCGGCATGGGCCCGGCGTTGGCCGAAGGGCGCCTGACCCTGGCCGGTCGCTATTGCCGACTGGTCGGGCAGCCTCGGCTGTGGCTGTTCCGCCAGGCCGATCCTCGTCGCCAGCGGGTCATGGTCATCGCGCCACATGCCGACGACGCCGAGTTGGCGGCCTATGGCCTGTATCGCCAGGCCGACGAAGCCTGGATCGTTACGCTGACCGCGGGTGAAATCGAGGCCGAGCATTACCAGCGGATGGGCCTGGAGCGCGCCGAGGCCGCGCGTCTGAAAGGGCGTCTGCGGGCTTGGGACAGCTTGGCGGTGCCGCTCTGGGCGGGTGTGCCGCAGGCGCGGTGTGCGCAATTGGGTTATTTCTGTCTGCAACTGCCAGCCATGCGCGCGGCGCCGGATCAGCCGGTGGGATCGCGCGAGGCCGAACTGAGCGACACGCGACCGTTCCGCCAGCTCAACAGCCTGGCCCTGCCGGGCGACGATGGCGTGCCGAGCTGGAACAACCTGCTGGCCGACCTGCGCGCGCTGTTGCTCAAGGCGCGCCCTGAGGTGGTGGTCATGCCGCATCCGGCCCTTGACCCGCACCCTGACCATGTCTGCGCCGAGCAGGCGGTGCGCGAGGCCTTGCAGGGGCTTGAGTGGCAGCCGACGCTATTGCTCGGCTACGCCAATCACCTGCACGATAACGACCGCTGGCCGATGGGCGACAGTGGCGCAGGGGTGGCGTTGCCACCGGTGATGGACGACCAGGCGCTGGGGAGGCCCTGCTGTCTGTCACTTGACACTGCGCTGCAATACGACAAGGCCATGGCGCTGGGTATGATGCATGACCTGCAGCCGCGGCCGCCGTTCAAGCGCCGCCTGCGCCGGCTGATCCAGCGCTGCCTGGCGGGGCGTCGCCCTTCACCGTTCGGTGAGAACGAGTTCTTCCGCAAGGCGGTGCGCCGCCACGAGCTGTTCTGGATACTCAAGTAGAACAACGATGTATGGATACATCAGATAAAGTGAGCTTCAAGTGAACCTACCGACTCCACGCGTCCTGTTCGTCATCCCGTATTTCGGGCAATGGCCGTTCTGGATGCCGTTCTTCCTCGAAAGTTGCCGGCGCAATGCGGATATCGACTGGCTGTTGTTCAGCGACTGCGGCATGCCGGCGGATGTGCCCGCCAACGTGCGCATCGAGGCGATCAGCTATGGCGAATACTGCCAGCTGGTGTCCGAGCGCCTGGGTATCGACTTTGCCCCGCAGCAGCCGTACAAGCTGTGCGACATCAAGCCGGCGCTGGGCTATATCCACGCGGACCGCCTGGAAGGCTACGACTTCTGGGCATTCGGCGATATCGACCTGGTGTATGGCGATCTGCGCGCGTATTTCACCAACGAGCGCCTGGCGCGTTTCGACTTTTTCTCCACCCATGAGCGGCGCGTGGCCGGGCATCTGTGCCTGATGCGCAACACGCCCTGCAAGCGTGCCTTGTTCATGGGCATGAAGGGCTGGCGCACACGCTTCACCGACCAGGAGCACCACGCGCTCGACGAAGGGGCGTTCAGTCGCTTGTTCCTGCGCCGCAAGAACCTGCCCAAGCCGTTGTTCAAGCTGTTCGGCCAGCTGAACCCGTTGCGTCGGCGCAGTGATTTCACCGAGGCCTACAGCACGCCGGATGGCTGCATCGCCTGGCATGACGGCAGCAACGTGTTCCCCAAGACCTGGTACTGGCGCGAGGGGCGCCTGAGCAACGATCTGGATGGCGAGCGCGCTTTCCCTTACTTCCACTTCGTGTGCTGGAAGCGCAACGAATGGTCGAAGCTGGCCATACCCGACCCGCAGCAGGTGCGTGACATGGCAGCCTCGTCGAACTGGGTCATCAATGACCGCGGTTTTCATCAGGAAAACGTATGAAGCAGCGTTACAAGGTCTTGCAGTTGCAGCCGGACTACAACATCAAGCAGCATGATTTTGCCGACCTGGCCGAGCAGATCTTCAAGGCGCTGCCGGCCGAGCGCTTCGAGACCACGATGGCCTTCCTCAAGGGCAAGCCGGCCCCGGGCCAGCCGGTCAGCCGTGCCGAGCGCTCGGTGTATTTCGAGTTCTCCGACAAGGCGCTCAAAGGCATGCGCCTGAAAGCCCTGTGGCAGTTGTTCCAGTTCTGCCGTCGGGAGAAGTTCGATGTGGTCATCTGCAACCGCTTCAAGCCAGTGAACATGCTGCTGCAGCTCAATCGCTGGTTGAAGATCCCGTTGTGCATCGGGATCTCCCATGGTTTCGGTGAGTACGACCGCTTCTACCGCCGGCGGCAGACCCAGCGCCTGATCAGCCGGAACTGGCAGTTCGTCGGCGTCTCGCCCGCAGTCAAGCAGTACCTGCTTGACTGCAAGTGTGGCTTTACCGATGCCAATACCCACGGCATCACCAATGCCATCGATATCGAGCAGGCCGAAGCCCTGCAGCTTGACCGTGCCGAGGCTCGGCAGCGGCTCGGCCTGGCGCAGGATGCCCGCCTGATTGGCGCGCTCGGGCGCCTGGTGCCGGTCAAGGGACATACCTATCTGCTGCAGGCGTTCGCCGCACTCAAGGACAAGTACCCTGACGCGCAATTGGCCATTATCGGTGCCGGGCGCGAGCAGGCACGCCTGCAGGCAGACATCGAGCGCTTGGGCCTGGGCGGGCGCGCGCACTTGCTGGGGTTCCAGGAGAATGCCTTGCAGTATGTCCGGGCGTTCGATGTGTGGACCATGCCGTCGTTGGCCGAAGGGCTCGGCCTGGCGCTGCTCGAGGGCATGAGTGGCCACCTGCCAGTGATCGCCACCGACGTGCCGGCCATGCTGCCGTTGATCCAGGGTGCCGGCGGCCTGGCGGTGAAACCCGCCGACGTGGCCAGCCTGACCGCGGCCTTGGATGCTTACCTGGCACTCGACGATCAGGCCCTGCGCGCCAAGGGTGAGCAGGCTTATCAGTATCTCAACCACCACCACGACATCGAAGTGTTCCGTCAGAAGTATCTGAAGTTGATCGAGTCGGGCTTGTCCGCTGCAAAGGAGTCGAAATGACTGCGTACCAACCCCTGGTGACGGTGATCATCGCATCGTACAACCACGGGCCCTACATTGAGGAAAGCATCCTCAGTGTGCTCAATCAGACCTACCCGAACATCGAGTTGCTGGTCGTGGATGATGGCTCGCCCGACGACAGTGTGGAGCGCATCCAGCGTCTGCAGGAAAAACACGGTTTCGATTTTCGCGTGCAGAAGAACATGGGGCTCACCCACACGCTCAATAGCGCGGTGGCTCGGGCCAAGGGCGAGCTGATCGCGCCATTCGGTTCCGATGACATCATGATGCCCGACCGCATCGCGATTCAGGTCGAGTACATGGCCGACAAGCCGGAAGTGGGCATCTGCGCAGGCAACATCGAGCTGATCGATTCGCAGGGCACGCTGTTCCCCGAAGAGCGCCAGCGCCGCAACGTACCGTTCCGGCGCATGGACTTCGACGACATGTTCCTCGAGCGCAAGCCTTATCCGCCGGCACCGACCTTGCTGTTCCGTCGTGAAGCGCTGGAGAAGGTCGGTGGCTTCGACCCGAACATCCGTCTCGAGGACTTGCTCATCGAGCTGAAGGTCACCCGCGCCGGGTACTTCATCGACGGCCTGAGTGTAGTGATGGCGCGTTATCGCAAGCACGCGACCAACTCCTACAAGAACCACCGCTTCATGATCGACAACATCATGCGCACCTACGCCTTGTTCCGCGACCACCCCTGCTATGAAGAGGTGAAGTACAAGGCGCTGAACTCGATGTTCCTGAAGACCAGCAACCGTGATCGGGCGCTGGCTCGCGAACTGCTCGCGCAGATCCCGCTGCGCCAGTTCACCCGCAAGACCTGGCGGGGGCTGGGCCGCCTGTACTTCAGCCCGCTGGAGCGTGGCTGAGACAAATGAAGAAGGGGCGCGTTGCGCCCCTTCTGCTACCTCGTCTCTGTCGCCTCAGGCCCTGTTCGCCTGGATATGCCGCTCGAGGCGTGCCACGGCCGGGGCACTGGCCTGGTCGGCATAACCTTCCAGCAACTGTGCGACATGGGCCTCGAACAGCCAGCCACGGTCCTGCTGGTAGCGCTGCATGTGGCGCAGGTTGCGCTGGCGCAGTTCCAGTGACAGAGGGGACGGCAGGATGCGCATGTCGGCCACGTCGATCAGCGCCAGTTCACCTTCATTGATCAGTACATTGCCCAGGTGCAGCGAGCGGAAGTACACGCCTTGCTCGTGCAGCTGCGCCAGGTAGCGGCCAAAGCGCAGGGTCAGCGCCTGGCGCGCCTCCACGCTGGGCGCCTGTTCCAGGGCCTGGCGCAGGGTGTGCCCCGGCAGCGGCTGGTAGTGCACGGCGGTGCTGTCGTCGGCAAGGCGGTACAGTCCGAGGATACGCGGCGCCACGAAGCCCAGGGTGACCAGTTGCTGGCTATTGTTGGCAAAGCGCGTGGCATAAGGGTTGAAGCTGCCGGAGGTAAGCCAGCGGCGACGACGGAACAGCTTGAGGAAGCTGCCATCAGCCAGGCGCAGGACCTTCGGCCCCAGGCCGTCTTCCTCGATGACGTGGGCGTTGGCCATGAGTTGGCGGGCAGCCTCTGGGGCCAGGGCCTGCATCACCTGTTGGGGCAGCATTCCTGTGCGCCGGGCGATGTTCAAGGCGCCAAGCAGCGCGAGGGGGATCCACAGCAGGAACCAGTGCTCCTTGGGCCGGGACATGATACCGCCGCCTTCGGTCAGGCCGGCGGCGATGCCGTACATCAGCAAGGTGGAGGCCAGCACGAACAGGGGGTTGGCGCGATTGCGCCAGCCGCTGTACAGGCCGTACCCCAGCAAGCCCAGCCAGGGCAGCAGGCCGAGCAGGCCAACGTCATAGAGCACGCCAAGGGCAAAGTTATGGGGTTCGCTCAGGGTGTAACCGGCGCTTGTATCCAGCGTCAGCGGCGTGCCATAGCCATGCCCCAGCAGTGGGCGCTGGCTGATCAGCTCGAGTGCCATGCGCCAGATTTCAAAGCGCAACGAAGAGCCTCGCTCCAGAATCATCTGCCCGAAAAGCAGCACCGTCGCGACCGCAGCCAGCACCAGGCCGGCCAGCAATAGTTTGGCGCGGCCGTCGCGGCGCAGGCAGGCCAGCCAGATTGCGGCCAGGGTCATGGCCAGCAGCGGTGTGCGTGAACCTGTGGCAAGGATCAGCACGCCCATCACCGCCAGGGCGCAGCCACTGATCGCCAGTACCCGCAGGTCGCGGCTGGTCATGCACAGCACAAGCCAATAGATGCTGAAGAAGCCAAACAGATGCGAGCTCAGCAGCGGATTGTCCAGTGCGCCACCCCCGATCAGGCGCTGATCAGTCGGCGGGTGCTGGAAAAAATCGACCAGCGCCGGCAGGGTGCCGAACAGCGCCACCAGGGCACTGGCCAGTAGCAGCGGTGGCAAGGCTTCCAGGCGGTGGCGCACGAGCAAGGTCATGCCGGCGAACAGCATGAAGATATGCAGCGGGCGCTTGATCAGGCTGGACGTGCCCTCATCGCTGGCGCTCCAGCCCAGGCTGACGATGGCAATCGCGGCGAACAGCACGAACAGCTGTACCAGTGGCTCGCGCAGCAAAGGCTTGAACTCGCCTGGGCGCAGGCACAGGGCGAGCAGCGTCGGAATGCTGAACAGCGCGTAATAGAGCTTGTGCTGCACGCTACGTTCGGGGAACAGGAACAGCGCGCTGAGCAGGAAGAACAACCCGGCCGGTAGCAGCCACAGGCTGATCGTATCGAAGAGGCGGTTGGCCCCGGTCTTGACGCAACTCAGATGCATGGCAAGGAACGACGGTTGAAAAAGGGGCGGCCATGTTAGCGCAAGTTGTCCGGCGGTGCGCTGTCATCTGGCCAGCTTGGATGCAGTTCCGGCGCCTGTGGTAAAGTCTGCGTCCCTCTTTGGATTGCTCACCTGTCATGACCGAAACCAGCGGCTCCTCGAGCCCTTCGAGCCTGAAGATCTACTTCCGCCTGCTCGGCTACGTGCGGCCTTACATCGGCCTGTTCCTGCTGAGTATCGTGGGCTTTCTGATCTTCGCATCGACCCAGCCGATGCTGGGCTACATCCTCAAGTATTTCGTCGACGGGTTGTCCAACCCCGAGGCCAGCCTGTTCCCGAACGTGCCCTACCTGCGCGACCTGCAACTGCTGCACACGGTACCGGTGCTGATCATCCTGATCGCCGCCTGGCAGGGGCTGGGCTCCTACCTGGGCAACTATTTCCTGGCCAAGGTCTCGTTGGGGTTGGTCCATGACCTGCGCGTGCAGTTGTTCAACAACCTGCTGACCTTGCCCAATCGCTACTTCGACCAGAACAACTCCGGGCACCTGATCTCGCGGATCACCTTCAACGTGACCATGGTCACCGGCGCGGCCACCGATGCCATCAAGGTGGTCATACGCGAGGGCATGACCGTGGTGTTCCTGTTCGGCTCGCTGCTGCTGATGAACTGGCGCCTGACCTTGGTGATGGTGGCCATCCTGCCGTTGATCGCCTTCATGGTCGGTCGCGCCAGCAAGAAATTCCGCAAGCAGAGCAAGAAGATCCAGGTGGCCATGGGCGATGTCACCCACGTCGCCTCGGAAACCATCCAGGGCTACCGCGTGGTGCGCAGCTTCGGCGGCGAGGTCTACGAGCGCGAGCGCTTCCTCAAGGCCAGCCAGAGCAACACCGACAAGCAACTGCGCATGACCCGCACCGGCGCCATCTACACGCCGCTGTTGCAACTGGTCATCTACATGGCCATGGCTATCCTGATGTTCCTGGTGTTGTACCTGCGTGGTGATTCCTCCGCAGGCGACATGGTGGCCTACATCACCCTGGCCGGCTTGCTGCCCAAGCCTATTCGCCAGTTGTCCGAGGTCAGCTCGACCATCCAGAAGGGCGTCGCCGGTGCCGAGAGCATCTTCGAGCAGCTGGACGAGCCGCAGGAAGTGGACAAGGGGACCGTGGAGCGTGATGCGCTGAGCGGCCGTCTCGAGGTGCGCAACCTCAGCTTCACCTACCCGGGCACTGAGCGCCAGGTGCTCAGCGATATCGACTTCACGGTCGAACCGGGGCAGATGGTGGCACTGGTCGGGCGCTCTGGCAGCGGCAAGTCGACCCTGGCCAGCCTGATTCCGCGCTTCTACCACCACAGCAAGGGCGAGATTCTGCTCGATGGCGTCGAGGTGGAGGATTTCAAGCTGCTCAACCTGCGCCGGCACATTGCCCAGGTGACCCAGCATGTGACGCTGTTCAGCGACACGATTGCTAACAATATCGCCTACGGCGACCTTGCCGGAGCCCCCCGCGAAGCGATCGAAGCCGCGGCCGAGGCGGCTTACGCCAAGGATTTCGTCGAGCAACTGCCGCACGGTTTCGACACCCAGGTCGGGGAGAACGGCGTGCTGCTGTCCGGTGGCCAGCGCCAGCGCCTGGCAATTGCCCGGGCGCTGCTCAAGGATGCGCCGCTGCTGATCCTCGACGAGGCCACCTCGGCCCTGGATACTGAGTCCGAACGGCATATCCAGGCGGCTCTCGACCATGTCATGAAGGGCCGTACCACCCTGGTCATCGCCCACCGCCTGTCGACCATCGAGAAGGCTGACATGATCCTGGTCATGGATCAGGGGCGCATCGTCGAACGCGGCAACCATGCCACGCTGATGGCCCAGAACGGCTACTACGCCCGTCTGCACGCCATGGGCCTGGACGAGCCCGACACCGCCGACGTGACCTGATACCTGGCAGGGCGGCGGCGCCCTGGATGGCGCCGCCGTTTCGCCTGTCCCCTCGACAGATGCCTGGGCCGGCGCGCTCAGACGTTTGTTCGCCTGTGCTAATATCCTGCCCCTGTTCACTTTTCCAATATGGGTTGCCCATGAAGTTGTCCATGCCGCGTTTCGATCAAGCCCCCGTATTGGTGGTCGGCGATGTCATGCTCGACCGCTACTGGCATGGCGGTACTTCACGTATTTCGCCTGAAGCGCCGGTGCCGGTGGTCAAGGTCGATCAGATCGAGGACCGCCCCGGCGGTGCGGCCAACGTTGCCTTGAACATCGCCGCCCTCGGCGCCCCGGCGGCGCTGGTTGGCGTCACTGGCCAGGACGAGGCTGCCGACAGCCTTGCCAACAGCCTGCAAGCCGCCGGCGTGCGCTCGATCTTCCAGCGCATCGCCCACCAACCGACCATCGTCAAGCTGCGGGTGATGAGCCGTCACCAGCAACTGCTGCGCATCGACTTCGAAGAGCCCTTCGCCACCGACCCACTGTCGCTGGGCGCCGAGGTCGACGGCCTGCTCGAAGGCGTCAAGGTGCTGGTGCTGTCCGACTACGGCAAGGGGGCGCTGAAGAACCACCAGGCGCTGATCCAGGCCGCTCGTGCCAAGGGCATCCCGGTGCTGGCCGACCCCAAGGGCAAGGACTTCTCGATCTACCGCGGCGCCAGCCTGATCACCCCGAACCTCAGCGAGTTCGAGACCATTGTCGGTCGTTGCGCCGATGAGGCCGAGTTGGTCGGCAAAGGCCTGAAGCTGCTCGAGGAACTGGACCTGGGTGCCTTGCTGGTGACCCGTGGCGAGCACGGCATGACCCTGCTGCGCACCGGCCATCCGGCCCTGCACCTGCCGGCCCGGGCCCGCGAGGTGTTCGATGTCACCGGTGCCGGTGACACCGTGATTTCCACCCTCGCCGCCGCCATCGCCGCCGGCGAGGACCTGCCCCACGCGGTGGCCCTGGCCAACCTGGCCGCTGGCATCGTGGTTGGCAAGCTGGGTACCGCGGCCATCAGCGCGCCCGAGCTGCGCCGGGCGATCCAGCGCGAGGAAGGTTCCGAGCGCGGCGTGCTGGGCCTGGAGCAGTTGTTGCTGGCCATTGACGATGCCCGCGCGCACAACGAGAAGATTGTCTTCACCAATGGCTGTTTCGACATTCTTCATGCTGGCCATGTCACCTATCTGGAACAGGCTCGCGCCCAGGGTGATCGCCTGATCGTCGCGATCAACGACGATGCCTCGGTCAGCCGCTTGAAAGGCCCAGGCCGGCCGATCAACAGCGTCGACCGGCGCATGGCGGTGCTGGCTGGTCTGGGCGCGGTGGACTGGGTGATCAGCTTCCCCGAGGACACCCCGGAGAACCTGTTGCGCCAGGTGAAACCTGATGTGCTGGTCAAGGGCGGCGACTACGGCATTGACCAGGTGGTTGGTGCCGATATCGTCAAGGCCTATGGCGGCACGGTGAAGGTGCTGGGCTTGGTGGAAAACAGCTCGACCACGGCGATCGTCGAGAAGATCCGCAAGCACTGAGGTGGATCATCGTGGTGCCTGGCACCGGCTGTGCCGGTGTTCGCCGGCAAGGCCGGCTCCTACGCCGTCTGTGACCTGCAATGCCCGTAGGAGCCAGCCTTGCTGGCGAACCAGGCACCGCGCGATTCGCCGGCAATGCCGGTGCCCACAGCCCCCATCGCCCGTAGGAGCCAGCTTGCTGGCGAACCAGGCACCGCGCAATTCGCCGGCAACCCTGCGCCCACAGCACCCATCGCCCGTAGGAGCCAGCCTTGCTGGCGAACCAGGCGCCGCGTGATTCGCCGGCAATGGCGGCGCCTACAGCACCCACCGCCCGTAGGAGCCAGCTTGCTGGCGAACCAGGCACCGCGCAATTCGCCGGCAACCCTGCGCCCACAGCACCCATCGCCCGTAGGAGCCAGCCTTGCTGGCGAACCAGGCGCCGCGCTATTGGCCGGCAACCCGGCGCCTACAGGACGCGGGCGAGCAGTTTCTTGGCCTTGTCACTGAACCGCTCCAGGTGCGACGCCGGTTCGCGCTTGCGCTCCACCAGGCCCTGCAGCTTCAGCCAATCCTTCCAGCGTACCCGCTCATCCCGCACCACCCAGCCATCCTGTGGCGCAAAGCTCTCGGCCAGCCACAGGCCGCGGGTGCTCGCCTGCACCAACTGGTCCTTCTTCAGGGTGTACAGCTCAGCCAGCGGTTGACCATCCTGCAACGGCATCAGGTACAAATCCGGCCGCTTGCGGTTCAGCCGTGCCACCAGTTGATCGCCTTCGAGTCGTTCGTCGACATGGAACAGGCTCAGCCCCTTGGCCTCCCGGGGCACCTGCAGGCGCAGGTCGTAGATAAGCTGCAGCGATGCGGTGGGCAGGTGCACATAGGCCCGTGGCCGTTCCAATAGCATCAGGTTGGCGCAGTGCACCGGGCGAGCGGCGCCGGACGCCGGCGTCAGCACGAAGGGCAGGGCTTCGCGATAGTGCAGCGCGGCAGCGTAGGGCGCCGGCAGCCAGGTGTCGTTGAAGCGCCCGCCCAGCCAGCCCTCCGGGGTTTCCAGCAGGCACTCCTCGGCCACCTCCTGGATGGCGGTGTGCAGCGGCAGGTTCAACTCGTGGGCAGGCACGTAGCCGGAGATCAGCTTGAGCACCACGTCGCCGCGGTCCTGGCGGCGTTGGCGCACCAGCACCCAGTAGTCGCGGCCCTGCCAGTGCAAGGTCAGGCGTACCGACACGCCGAGGTTGGCCAGTTCGACCACGAAGCGCTGCGGGTCGGCCAGCTGGATGGCCTTGCGCCGCTGCAGGGTCTGGGCGAAGTTCAGTGGCATGCCGATGCTCTGGTAGCTCAGGCCCTCGGGGCTGGCCTCGACATGCAGGGGCAGGGTCTTGAAATTGCTCGGATTCTTGCGGATCAGCGTTCGCGGCACGAGGCTCCTCCTTGCGTTGACTCCGGGCCCGGGCGGCTCAGGGCCGGCCGAGAATACGGGCGACGGTGGCCACGTTATGGGCCAGGTGCAGCGGATTGATGGTGCCGACGATGGCACTGCTCACGCCGGGGTGGGCAAACAGCAACTCGAAACTGGCCTGCACCGGGTCGACCCCGGGCGCCAGGCAGATATGCCCGCTGGCGAGGGCCTTCTTCACCAGGATGGCCTTGCCGTGTTCGGCAGCGTAGTCGAGCACCGGGCGCTCTGCCTGCTCGTTGAGGTTGTAGGTGACCATGGCGCAATCACCTTGCTCCAGCGCTTTCAGGCCGCCAGCGACGGTCTTGCCGGACAGCCCATAGCCGAGGATCTTGCCTTCCTGCTTCAGCGCCGCCAGGGTTTCATACACGCCCTGCTGCTCGAGGATGGCCAGGTCGTTGCCGTCGGAGTGCACCAGCACCAGTTCGATACGGTCGGTTTCCAGGCGCTTGAGGCTGCGTTCCACCGATCGGCGGGTATGGGCGGCGCTGAAGTCGAAGTGCGACTGGCCGGCGTCGAACTCCTCGCCGACCTTGCTGACGATCACCCACTGCTCGCGCTGGCCGCGCAGCAATGGGCCGAGGCGCTCTTCACTGCGACCATAGGCGGGTGCGGTGTCGATCAGGTTGATGCCCAGCTCGCGGGCTTGGGCCAGCAGCAGGCGGGCGGCATCGTCATCGGGGATGGTGAAGCCGTTGGGGTATTTCACCCCCTGGTCGCGGCCCAGCTTGACCGTGCCCAGGCCCAGTGGCGAAACCCGCAGGCCGGTGCTGCCCAGCGGGCGCTGATGGTCGTGCAGGGTTGGCAGGCTCATGGCAGCAGTTGCTCCCAGGCCGGCACGCCCAGCGCCGGGCGGGGCAGGTCGGCGAGCTGTGCTTGCGCGGCTGGGCGGATGCCATCGCGTTCGAAGCTGGCCAGTACGCGGTCGGCGAAGTCCGGCGCCAGGGCCAGCTTGGTCGGCCAGCCCACCAGCAGGCGCTGCTGCTCGGCGAGGAAGGCGTTGTCCGGGCGCGCCAGGCCCGATTGCGCAGGCTCGGCGCGGTCGATACGCAGGGTGGCCCAGCGCATCTGGCTTTGATCGACCCAAGGCATCAGGCTGGCGACCTCCTTTTGCGCCGCGGCAATTTGCGCGGCAGGCTCGCGGGCCACGCCATCGGCCTCGGCCAGGTCGCCACCGAGGTACCACACCCACTGGCCGTCGGCCGCCGGGTGGCTGGTCACGGTGATGCGCGGCTTGGGCCCGCCCCCCAGGCAATGGGCGTACAGCGGCTTGAGGTTCGGGCCCTTGGCCAGGACCATGTGCAGTGGCCGGCGCTGCATGGCTGGCTGGTTGAGGCCGAGGGCGCGCAGCAGCGCTTCGGTGCCGCCACCGGCGCTGAGGACGATGCGCTGCGCGCGGATCTGGCGGCCATCGACGATCAGCCCGACCAGCTCATCGCCTTCGCGCAGCGGCTCGATGCGCTCGCCGGCCAGCAGGCTGTCGCCGGCCAGTTGGGCCAGGTTGGCCAGCAGGCTGGGGACGTCGATGACCAGCTCGGCCAGGCGGTAGACCTTGCCCTTGAACGCGCGGTCCTGCAGGGCCGGCGGCAATTGCTCGCCCTTGACCTGGTCGACTCGGCCGCGCACGGCCTTGCTGGCGAAGAAACTGGTGAGGTTGCCGGCCAGGGTGCCGGGCGACCACAGGTAGTGGGCCTCGGACAACAGGCGGGTGTGGGTGAGGTCCAGCTCGCCGTTGCCGGCCAGGGCCTCGCGCCAGCGCCGCGGCATGTCGGCGATGGCCTCGGAGGCGCCGGTCAGGGCACCGTGCAGGGCGTACTTGGTGCCGCCATGGATGATGCCCTGGGACTTGATGGTCTGTTCGCCGCCAAGGCTGGCACGCTCCACCAGCACCGTCGAGTAGCCCTGGCCGCGCAGGCGGGCGTTGAGCCAGAGGCCTGCGACCCCGGCGCCGACGATCAGCACGTCAGTGGAAATGGCAGATGGCATGCGGGCACCTCGAAAGCTGGGACAGGTGCGCAGTATACCGCGTCGGGCCGGCATGGGCTTGGCGATCCTGGGGCCGATGCGCAGCCCTTTCGCGACACAAGGCCGCTCCTGCAGGGACCGCCAAGGCCTCAGATCGGCCGCAAAATCCTCAGGGGAGCATCAATGCCCGGCAGTATTGGAAAACACCTGGATCACCACCACGCCGCCAACGATCATGGCCATGCCCAGCATCGCCGGCACATCCAGCTTCTGCCCGTAGATCACCAGCGCCGCCACGCTGATCAGCACGATTCCCAGGCCCGACCAGATGGCATAGGCGATGCCCACCGGGATGCTGCGCACCACCAGGGTCAGCATCCAGAACGCCACGCCATAGCCGCACACCATCAGCAGCAGTGGCAAGGGTGTGCTCAAGCCCTTGACCGCCTTCATGGACGCCGTGGCGATGACTTCGGCACAGATGGCGATGGCGAGATAGGTATAGGCGTTCATGGTGCGGGTCCTCCGTTGCTGGTCGGGCATTCTAGGGGATCCCTGGATGCGGTAAAGTCATTTCCTATCTGTAATGGAGATAGGTGGCCATGGCCGAGCAGTGGAATCTGGAGCAGCTTCGTCTATTCGTGCGCACCGCCGAGCTGCGTTCGTTCTCGGCCGTGGCCCGTGAGCAGCGCAAGGCGCAGTCGGCGGTGAGCAATGCCATCGCGCTGCTCGAGGCCGACCTGGGCGTGACCCTGTTCGAGCGCAGCAGCGGCCGCCAGCCACGCTTGACCGAGCGCGGCGGCGCGCTGCTCGAGGATGCCCGCGAGCTGCTGCGCCAGTGCGAGCGCCTGGACGGTCGCGCGCTGGCGTTGATGCGGGGCCAGGAGGCCCTGCTGCGGGTGGCCCAGGATGAAGCCATGCCTTACCAGCCGGTGATCGACAGCCTCGACGAACTCGCCGCGCGCTATCCGTACCTGGAAGTGCAACTGGCCAGCGGCGCCCAGGGCGATGTGGCGCGCAAGCTGGTGGAGCGGCGCGCCGACCTGGGCTTGTTCTTTCACCACGAGCGCATTCCGGCTTCGCTGGAGCGGCGCGCCCTGGGCAGCGTGGAAATGGTCACGGTCTGCGCCATCGACCATCCCCTGGCGCACCTGGCCAAGGTCACTCGCCAGCAACTGGCACGCCACAGGCAACTGTTGATCACCCCGCAGCAGAGCGGTTACCCCGGTGGCGAGGCGATCAGCCCGCAGGTCTGGCGCTGCGACAGCTTCTACGCCATGGCCGAGCTGCTCATGCGGGGCCTGGGCTGGGCCTGGCTGCCACGGCATGTGGTGCAGTACCCCACCTACCAGACCCAGATGGTCGAGCTCGACAGCGAGTGGCGCCCGCCGGCATTGGTGGCGGAACTGGCCTGGCGTCGAGACGAACCCCTGGGCCCGGCGGCGCAGTGGCTGGCCGAGCGCTTCGCCATGCACCTGCGCGCGATCGGCTGACAGGCCTTTTCATCCAGTTCCTAGTAAACTCCGCCGCCATGAACAGAACCCTCTATACCCTGCTGTTTCACCTGGGCCTGCCGCTGGTCGCGCTGCGCCTGTTCCTGCGCGGGCGCAAGGCGCCGGCGTACCGCCAGCGCATCGGCGAGCGCTTCGCCTGCCAGTTGCCGGCCATGCGCCAGGGCGGCATCTGGGTGCACGCGGTGTCGGTGGGCGAGAGCATCGCCGCCGCACCGATGGTCCGCGCCCTGCTCAAGCAGTACCCGGACCTGTCGATCACCCTGACCTGCATGACCCCGACCGGTTCCGAGCGCATCCGCGCGATGTTCGAGGGCGAGCCACGGGTACAGCACTGCTACCTGCCTTACGACCTGCCCTGGGCGGCCGGGCGCTTCCTCGACCATGTGCGTCCGCGGCTGGGCATCATCATGGAAACCGAACTGTGGCCCAACCATATCCACCAATGCGCCAAGCGCGGCATTCCGGTGGCCTTGGCCAATGCCCGCTTGTCGGAGCGCTCGGCCCGTGGCTACGCCCGCTTCACCGGCCTGACCCGGCCGATGCTCGAGCAGATGAGCCTGATCGCCGTGCAGACGGCCACCGAGGCCGAGCGTTTCCGTGCACTGGGTGCGCGCAATGAGTGTGTGCAGGTGACCGGCTCGATCAAGTTCGACCTGAAGATCGACGACCAGCTGCTGCCCCGTGCCCAGGCGCTGCGTGCGCAGTGGGGGGCAACGCAGCGCCCGGTGTGGATCGCCGCCAGTACCCATGAGGGCGAAGATGCGCTGATGCTCGAGGCCCACCGTGAGCTGCTCAAGGTGCACAGCGACGCGTTGTTGATCCTGGTGCCGCGGCACCCCGAGCGCTTCGATGCCGTGCATGCTTTGTGCGCCGAGCAGTTCGCCACGGTTCGCCGCTCCGGCGCTGCGGCGGTCGAGGCCAGCACCCAGGTGTTGCTTGGCGACACCATGGGCGAACTGCTGTTCCTCTATGCCCTGGCCGATATCGCCTTCGTCGGCGGTAGCCTGGTGCCCACCGGCGGGCACAATCCGCTGGAGCCGGCGGCGCTGGCGCTGCCGGTGATCATGGGGCCGCACGTGTTCAACTTCCTCGAAATCAGCGCGATGCTGCGCCAGGCGGGGGCGTTGCAGCAGGTGGACGATGCCGAAGGGCTGGCCGGCGCGGTGCGCCGTTTGATCGAGCTGCCGCAGGATGCGCGGCGCATGGGCGAGGCGGGCAGGGCGGTGATGCAGGCCAACCAGGGGGCGTTGCAGCGGTTGCTGGATGGCTTGGCTGCGTTGATCCGCTGATCTGTGAAATGCCGCGACCCCTGTAGGAGCGGCCTTGTGTCGCGAAAGGGCCGCGAAGCGGCCCCGGCGATCCATACGGCGCAGCTGAAACCAGGGGCCGCTGCGCGCCCCATCGCGGCACAAGGCCGCTCCTACATCAAGGCCTGCGTTCGAAGTTCTTCGCCGCCGCGGCCGCCAGGTCCGGGGGCAGGAAATCCTTGTCCGGGTTGTAGTCGGCCTTCAGGTACCGGCCCAGGTCCTGCAGGTCCTGCGGGCTCAGGGTGCCGGCGGCCTGCTTGAGGCGCAGGTTGTCGAGGATGTAGTCGTAGCGGCTGTTGTTGTAGTCGCGCACCGAGGTGTACAGCTGGCGCTGCGCATCCAGCACGTCGACGATGTTGCGGGTGCCGACCTGGTAGCCGATCTCGGTGGCCTCCAGCGCGCTCTGGTTGGAGATGATCGACTGTTTGCGCGCCTGCACCTGTTCGACATCGGTGTTCACCGCGCGGTGCAAGTTGCGCGTGTTCTCCACCACCTGGCGGCGCAGGCTCTCGCGTTGCTGCTCGCTCTGGGTCAGCCGTGAGTAAGCCTCGCGCACCTGGGAGCTGGTCAGGCCGCCGCTGTAGATCGGGATATTCAGCTGCAGGCCGACGCTGGTCTGCTCGACGTCACCGCCATAGCGCACGCCGTTCTGCGAGGGGTTGGTGAAGCCCAGGTTGTCGTTGTCGCCTTTCTGGTACTTGGCCACTGCGTCCAGGGTCGGTGCGTGGCCGGCCTTGCGCTGGCGCACCGTCTCTTCGGCCGCGGCCACGGCGTGGTTGGTGGCCAGCAGGTTGAGGTTCTGCCGCCCGGCGGTCTCGACCCAGGCCTTGGCGTCGTTGGGGATCGGCACCTGCACCGGCAGGCTGTGGACCACGCCCTGGATCGCCGAGTACTGGCGGTTGGTCAGGGTGATCAAGGCTTCGAAGGCATCCTGCACCTGGCGCTCGGCGATGATCCGGTTGGCCCGGGCGGTGTCGTAGCTGGCTTGCGATTGCAGCACGTCGGTCTTGTCCGAGAGGCCGACGTCGAAGCGCTCGTTGGACTGGTCCAGCTGGCGTTTGAAGGCGGCTTCCTCGGCCTTGGTCGAGGCCAGGTTGTCCTGGGCGCGCAGCACCGCGAAGTAGTTCTCGGCGGTTTGCAGGATCAGGTTCTGCTCGGTGGCCGACAGCTCCAGCGCGGCCTGTTCGTTGACCGCTTCGGCCGCCTGTAGCTGGAACCAGCGGTCGGCGCGGAAGATCGGTTGGGCCAGGGTGGCGCTCCAGGCATTGCCGCTGCGGTTGGAGGTCACCGACGGTTCGTCGAGCTTGGTGCGGGTGTTCATCATCTCGGCACCGGCCGAAAGGTTGGGCAGCAGGCCGGCACGGGCCTGGGGCACCACTTCGCGGCGGGCACCGTAGTCGGCGCGGGCAGCCGCCAGGTCGGCGTTGTTGTCGACCGCTTCCTGGTAGACGCTGACCAGGTCGGTTTTCACCGTCGTGGGCGTGTCCACTGCCCACGCCACTCCGTTGGACGCACAAGACACGGCAATCGCCAGTGAGAGTTTGCGCAGCATAGGGCAATCCTTGATCAAGATTTATTTACTGTACTGTCGGGTATCGAGCGATGGGCCAGTGTAGTGCCGCGCGCTTTCGCCAACAATCCGCTGCTTGCGCCATTTATCGCGCCTGGATATACCCGCTTGGCTTTGCCGACCACTCCAGTCTAGACTGCGCATGTTCTTGTCGGGGTGCCTTGAAGCAAAGGCTGAGATCGCAGAGGTGCGGATCCCGTTGAACCTGATCAGGTTAGCGCCTGCGTAGGGAACAAGATTGCTCTCAGTCCCGGGAGCCTCTTGTGCCAGGTCCGGGATCGCCACAGCTGCTTGCAGCCCACGGCACCCCACATCCGGCACTGCACTCGTCACCCCGAGTGCGTCCACGCCTTTCAGGTTCACCCCGACATTCCACCGCTGGAAGCTGTCTGGAGAGCCTGTGATGAGCAAACAAGAAAAATCGATCCACCTCAGCGAGTCGGCGCAAGTCGATCAGCAGTCCGTGCAACCCTTGCCCAATTCGCGCAAGGTCTATGTCCAGGGTTCGCGCCCCGACATCCGCGTGCCCATGCGCGAGATCAGTCTGCACGACACCCCGACCGATTTCGGTGGCGAGCAGAACGCCCCAGTGCTGGTGTACGACACCTCGGGTCCCTACACCGACCCTGAGGTCATCATCGACGTGCGCAAGGGCCTGGGCGATGTGCGTTCGGCATGGATCGATGCCCGTGGCGACACCGAGCGCCTCGAGGGCCTGAGCTCGCACTTCGGCCAGCAACGCCTGAACGACGCCGAGTTGACCAAGCTGCGCTTCGCCCACGTGCGCAACCCGCGTCGGGCCAAGGCCGGCGCCAACGTCACGCAGATGCACTACGCCCGTCAGGGCATCATCACCGCCGAGATGGAATACGTCGCCATCCGCGAGAACATGAAGCTGCAGGAGGCCCGCGCCGCCGGCCTGCTCAGCCAGCAGCACGCCGGCCACAGCTTCGGCGCGAGCATCCCGAAAGAGATCACCCCCGAGTTCGTCCGCGAAGAGATCGCCCGCGGCCGCGCGATCATCCCCGCCAACATCAACCACACCGAGCTTGAGCCGATGATCATCGGCCGCAACTTCCTGGTGAAGATCAACGGCAACATCGGCAACAGCGCCCTGGGTTCCTCGATCGAGGAAGAAGTGGCCAAGCTGACCTGGGGCATTCGCTGGGGCTCGGACACGGTCATGGACCTGTCCACCGGCAAGCACATCCACGAGACCCGCGAGTGGATCATCCGCAACTCGCCGGTGCCGATCGGCACCGTGCCGATCTACCAGGCCCTGGAAAAGGTCAATGGCGTCGCCGAGGACCTGACCTGGGAGCTGTTCCGCGACACCCTGATCGAACAGGCCGAGCAGGGCGTGGACTACTTCACCATCCACGCAGGCGTGCTGCTGCGCTATGTGCCGCTGACCGCCAAGCGGGTCACCGGCATCGTCAGCCGTGGCGGCTCGATCATGGCCAAGTGGTGCCTGGCGCATCACAAGGAAAACTTCCTGTACACGCACTTCGACGAGATCTGCGAAATCATGAAGGCCTACGACGTCAGCTTCTCGCTGGGCGACGGCCTGCGTCCCGGTTCGATCGCCGATGCCAACGACGCGGCGCAGTTCGGTGAACTGGAAACCCTCGGCGAGCTGACCAAGATTGCCTGGAAACACGATGTGCAGTGCATGATCGAAGGCCCCGGCCACGTGCCGATGCAACTGATCAAGGAGAACATGGACAAGCAGCTGGAGTGCTGCGACGAGGCGCCGTTCTATACCCTCGGCCCACTGACCACCGACATCGCCCCTGGCTACGACCACATCACCTCCGGCATCGGCGCGGCGATGATCGGCTGGTTCGGGTGCGCCATGCTCTGCTACGTGACGCCCAAGGAGCACCTGGGGCTGCCGAACAAGGATGACGTCAAGACCGGCATCATCACCTACAAGATTGCCGCGCACGCCGCCGACCTTGCCAAGGGCCATCCGGGCGCGCAGATTCGCGACAACGCCTTGTCCAAGGCGCGCTTCGAGTTCCGCTGGGAAGACCAGTTCAACCTGGGCCTGGACCCGGACACCGCGCGCGCCTTCCATGACGAGACCCTGCCCAAGGAGTCGGCCAAGGTCGCGCACTTCTGCTCGATGTGCGGGCCGAAGTTCTGCTCGATGAAGATCACCCAGGAAGTGCGTGAGTACGCCGCCAAGATCGAAACCGTGGACGTCACGGTCGAGCAGGGCATGCGCGAGCAGGCCGAGCGGTTCCGCCAGGAAGGCAGCCAGCTGTACCAGAAGGTTTAAGTAGACCTTGGGGGCCGCTTTGCGGCCCTTTCGCGACACAAGGCCGCTCCCACAGGTCCTCTGTATGGCTCAAGCCATGCGCGGAACCTGTGGGAGCGGCCTTGCGTCGCGAAACGAGGACGCAGTCCTCGCCAGCCACAACCCCATACTTCGGCGAGCCCCCATGACAACTTCCAGCCACTTCTCCCCCGACCACCCGGTCCCCAGCCACCATCGCCAGTTCGGCGCCCGCGACCTGTTCTCGCTGTGGTTCTCCCTCGGTATCGGCCTGATGGTCCTGCAGGTCGGCGGCCTGCTGGCGCCGGGGCTCGGCCTGGCGGGCTCGATCCTGGCGATTGCCCTGGGCACAGCGGTGGGCGTGTTGCTGCTGGCCGCGGCGGGGGTAATCGGCAGCGACACCGGCCTGTCGGCCATGGCGACCCTGCGCCTCACGCTCGGTAGCCATGGCGCGCGCCTGCCAGCCTTGCTCAACCTGCTGCAACTTGTGGGCTGGGGTTCGTTCGAGATCATCGTCATGCGCGACGCCGCCAGCCTGCTGGGGGCACGCGCGTTCGGCGACGCCAGCGGCTGGAGCAGCCCGCTGCTGTGGACCCTGTGCTTCGGCGCCCTGGCCACGTTGCTGGCGGTCAGCGGGCCGTTGGCGTTCGTGCGCAAGGTGCTGCGCAAGTGGGGGATCTGGCTGCTGCTCGGCGCTTGCCTGTGGCTGACCTGGAACCTGTTGGCCAAGGCCGACCTGGCCGCGCTGTGGCGCCGCCCGGGCGATGGCTCGCTGTCCCTGGCGCTGGGTTTCGACATCGTGATTGCCATGCCGCTGTCATGGTTGCCGCTGATCGCCGACTACTCGCGCTTCGGCCAGCGTGCCAGCCGGGTATTCGGTGGTACGGCGCTGGGCTTTTTCATCGGCAATGCCTGGCTGATGAGCCTGGGCGTGGCCTATACCCTGGCCTTCGCTCCTGGCGGTGAGGTGAATGCGCTGCTGCTGGCGCTGGCCGGTGCCGGGCTGGGTATCCCGCTGTTGCTGATCTTGCTCGACGAGTCGGAGAACGCCTTTGCCGACATTCATTCGGCAGCTGTGTCCAGTGGCCTGCTGGTGCGGCTCAAGGTCGAGCATCTGGCCTTGGCCATCGGTGTGCTGTGTACGCTGATCGCCCTGCTGGCGCCGCTGGCGCAGTACCAGAATTTCCTGCTGCTGATCGGCTCGGTGTTCGCGCCGCTGTTCGGCGTGGTGCTGGTGGACCACTTCGTGGTGCGCCGCAGGCGCTTGCCGACCCTGGTGCGGGGGCTGCACTGGCAGGCATTGCTGGCCTGGGCGGTGGGGGTGGCGGCCTATCACGTGATGGCGACCCAGGCGCCGGAGCTGGGGGCGACCCTGCCGGCACTGCTGCTGGCAGGGGGGCTATACAGGCTGCTGGCGCTCAGCCGCGGCCAGGAAACAGCTCGGGCTTGAGCACGCCGTTGAGGCGTGGGTAGGGGATCTTCAGCTCGACGTGGCCCATGGCATAGGGCGCGATGGCATAGACCTCGTACTTGATCACCACCGCGCCGTAGGTCAGGGCGATGTGCGGCGATTGCTTGAACGGCCAGGTCTTGACGAACTCGGGGTCCTTGTCCATGCCGGTGCTGATCAGCCAGGCGCGGTGGGACTCCTCGGCGGTCTTCCAGAAGGTCGCGGCCTGGCCGGGCAGCAGCATGTCGTCCAGGGTCAGCACCTTGTCCAGCTTGCGCGAGTAGTTGATGAAGCCGCGCCCGGGCATGCCGTGGGCGCCGCCGCTATCGAGGTAGCTGGACAGCTCGACGATCACCAGCCCGTCATGCTGCTCGCGTACCTTGGCCTGCAGGTAGCTGCTGTTGCGCTTGTCGGCGCGGGCCAGGTAAGCCTGTTCATAGGCTTGCAGCGAGGCCGGCGGGGTGCCGCGCTGGTTGTCCTCGGTCAGTTGCAGCAGGCGTTTCTCGACGATGGCGTCGAGTTTCGGCAGGGCCGGGAAGTGCACGGTGTCGATGTTCACCAGCGGGCAGTCGCTTTCGCTGCAGCCGGGCTTCACGTGCTCCCAGGCCTCGCGCTTGACCTCGAGCGGAGCCCGGTAATTGGGCGCGAACAGGCTCTGGCAGGCGCCGAGCGCCAGTGCCAGAACGGCCACGGAAGTCAGTTTGACTAGCCTCATGTTGATCCTTGCGGGGCAGTGATGATCGGCCTTGGACCGCCTGCGCGGCCTTCGGTTCGCCACTAAGCTAACAGAGAGCGCCGCGCCTGTCCCGGCCGCCCGAACGGTCGACGGAAAGGGATGAAACCGGCCGGTTCGCAGAGTAGGATTGCGCGATGCGGTAAACGAGGTATCAAGGAGTTTGCATGACGGACACGTTCAATCCAGCGCCCACCCAGATCGACATCGTTCGGCGTGAGCCACTGTTCAAGGGCTTCTACAAGCTCGACAAGGTTCATTTGCGCCACGAATTGTTCGCCGGCGGCATGAGCCGCGAATTCACCCGCGAGCTGTTCGTGCGCCATGACGCGGTGTGCGTGCTGCCCTACGACCCGCAGCGCGACGAAGTGGTGCTGATCGAGCAGTTCCGTGTTGGGGCCGTGGGCAAGATCGACAATCCGTGGCTGATCGAGATGGTCGCCGGCCTGATCGACAAGGACGAGCAGCCCGAAGAAGTCGCCCACCGCGAAGCCGAGGAAGAAGCCGGCCTGAGCTTTTCGGCGCTGTGGCCAATGACCAAGTACTTCCCGTCACCGGGCGGCAGCGACGAGTACGTCCACCTGTTCCTGGGCCGCTGCGTCAGCCAGGGCGCCGGTGGCCTGCATGGCCTGGAAGAAGAGAGCGAGGACATTCGCGTGCGCGTGTGGTCGTTCGAGGATGCCCTGCAGGCCGTGCGCGATGGGCGCATCTGCAACGCCGCGGCGATCATCGGCCTGCAATGGCTGGCGCTCAACCGTGATGAAGTCCGAGGTATGTGGAAGTGAACCTGCTGCGCGAGCGCTATCGGGTCGACCTGGTCGGGCTGCAATCGGCCTGCGAGGCCAACTATGCCCGGCTGATGCGCTTGCTGCCCGACATGCGCACCACCCAGAGTTCGCGCCGCATCGGCATGACCCAGGGCGACCAGATGCTCGGCGTGCTGGTGCTCGAGGTGCTGCTGGCCTGCCCTTACACCACCACCCTCAAGGTGCGCCAGGAGCACAGCCTGCCCTGGCTGCCGGTGCCTGAGCTGGAAGTGCAGGTGTATCACGACGCGCGCATGGCCGAGGTGGTCAGCGCCGAGCACACCCGCCGCCTGCGCAGTATCTACCCGTATCCCAACACGGCGATGCACCAGCCGGACGAGAAAGCCCAGCTCAACCTGTTCCTGGGCGAATGGCTGAGCCACTGCCTGGCCTGCGGCCACGAACTCGAAGCGGTGCGCTGAAATGTGACCTGTGTCGGTTTCGTGTGTTTGCGCCAAACCGATCCGCCGCCATAATCGCTGCTGAATCCGTTCGAGGAGACGGCCGTTGCCGCAGCCACCCCATTTCCCGTCACCCGTCCATGTGGTGCAACTGACCGACGCCCACCTGTTCGCCGACCCGGCGGGCACCTTGTTGGGCCTCAATACCCGCGCCAGCCTCGGGCACGTGGTCGGCCAGGTTCGCCGCGAACAACCGCGCATCGACCTGCTGCTGTGCACGGGCGATCTTTCCCAGGATGCCAGCGGCGAATCCTACGCAGCCTTTCGCGAGCTGACGTCGACGCTCGGCGCGCCAGCGCGTTGGCTGCCGGGTAACCATGACGAGGCGCGGATCATGGCCGAGGTGGCGCCGGAACTGGTGCAGGCAGTGACCGATATCGGTGCCTGGCGCATCGTCATGCTCGACTCGGCAGTGGTCGGCGCCACCTTCGGCCTGTTGGCCGATGACCAGTTGGTCGTGCTGGACCAGGCGCTGAACGGTGCGGGCGAGCGCCATTGCCTGGTGTGCTGCCATCACCAGCCGGTGGATATCGGCTGTGCCTGGATCGCGCCGATCGGTTTGCGCAACGCTGATGAGCTATTGCAGCGCCTGCGCGGTTATCCACAGGTGAAGGCGCTGCTTTGGGGGCATATTCACCAGGAGTGGGACGAGGTGCGCGACGGCATCCGTTTTCTCGCCACGCCTTCGACCTGCATCCAGTTTGCGCCGCGCAGCGAGGAGTTCAAGGTGAGCGAAGAACAGCCGGGCTACCGCTGGCTGCGCCTGCATGCCGACGGACGGTTGGAGACCGGAGTGGAGCGGTCGCGCGATTTCGAGGTGAAGCTGGATTTCGACAGCCCGGGCTACTGAGTCGGGGGACCGCTTTGCGGTCCTTTCGCGACACAAGGCCGCTCCCACAGAGATCGTGCCCCGGCTGTTTGAAGAATTTGTTGCGAAAATCCCCACGCTGCGCCAATGCCCTTCGAACACGCTACACTGCGCGTCTTTGCGTCCGGGGGGCAGCATGTCGGGTTCCATCCTCTATATCCATGGCTTCAACAGCTCGCCGCTGTCGACCAAGGCACGCCAGCTCGAAGCGGTGATGCAGCGGCTCGGCCTGGCCGAGCAACTGCGCGTCCCGGCGCTGCACCATCACCCGCGCCAGGCTATCGCCCAGCTGGAGGCAGCCATCGGTGAGCTGGGCGCGCCGCTGCTGGTCGGCAGCTCCCTTGGCGGCTACTATGCCACCCATCTTGCCGAGCGCCACGGGCTCAAGGCTTTGCTGGTCAACCCGGCGGTGGCCCCGCACCGGCTGTTCGACGGCTACCTCGGCACCCAGCGCAACCTTTATACCGACGAGGCCTGGGAGCTGACCCACGACCACGTGGACGCCCTGGCCGAGCTGGAAGTGCCGCCGCCCCAGGATGCCGCGCGCTATCAAGTGTGGTTGCAGACCGCCGATGAAACCCTGGACTATCGCCAGGCCGAGCGCTATTACCGTGCCTGCGCCTTGCGTATCCAGGCCGCAGGCGACCACAGCTACCAGGGCTTCGCCAGGCAATTGCCGGCCCTGCTGGCCTTCGCCGGTATTGCCCGCGGGCAGTATGCGGCGCTGGATTTTTCTGTATTTTGACTTTTGCACTCACCAGACTGACGACGAGACCCCATGGCCAATCCCAGCGCTAGCGCCTATAACGCAGACGCCATCGAAGTCCTCTCGGGCCTTGACCCGGTCCGCAAGCGGCCGGGCATGTACACCGACACCAGCCGGCCCAACCACCTGGCCCAGGAAGTCATCGACAACAGTGTCGACGAAGCCCTGGCAGGCCATGCCCGTTCGGTACAGGTCATCCTCCACGCCGACCACTCGCTGGAAGTCAGCGACGATGGCCGCGGCATGCCGGTGGACATCCACCCCGAAGAGGGCGTGTCCGGTGTCGAGCTGATCCTCACCAAGCTGCACGCCGGCGGCAAGTTCTCCAACAAGAACTACCAGTTCTCCGGTGGCCTGCACGGCGTCGGCATCTCGGTGGTCAACGCCCTGTCGAGCCAGGTGCGCGTGCGCGTCAAGCGCGATGGCAACGAGTACCAGATGACCTTCGCCGATGGCTTCAAGGCCAGCGAGCTGGAAGTGGTCGGCAGCGTCGGCAAGCGCAACACCGGCACCAGCGTGTACTTCACCCCCGATCCGAAGTACTTCGACTCGCCGAAGTTTTCCATCAGCCGTCTCAAGCATGTGCTCAAGGCCAAGGCCGTGCTGTGCCCGGGGCTGTCGATCAGCTTCGAGGACAAGGGCACCGGCGAGAAGGTCGAGTGGCACTACGAGGACGGCCTGCGTTCCTACCTGGTCGACTCGGTCAGCGAGTTCCTGCGCCTGCCTGACGAGCCGTTCTGCGGCAGCCTGGCGGGTAACAAGGAAGCCGTGGACTGGGCCCTGCTGTGGCTGCCCGAGGGCGGCGACAGCATTCAGGAAAGCTACGTCAACCTGATCCCCACCGCCCAGGGCGGTACCCACGTCAACGGCTTGCGCCAGGGCCTGTTGGATGCCATGCGCGAGTTCTGCGAATTCCGCAACCTGCTGCCGCGCGGGGTCAAGCTGGCCCCCGAGGACGTCTGGGAGCGCATCAGCTTCGTGCTGTCGATGAAGATGCAGGAGCCGCAGTTCTCTGGCCAGACCAAGGAGCGCCTGTCCTCCCGCGAGGCGGCGGCGTTCGTCTCCGGCGTGGTCAAGGACGCCTTCAGCCTGTGGCTCAACGCTCACCCCGAGCTGGGCATGCAACTGGCGGAGCTGGCCATCAGCAATGCTGGCCGCCGCCTGAAGGCGAGCAAGAAGGTCGAGCGCAAGCGCATCACCCAGGGCCCGGCGCTGCCGGGCAAGCTGGCCGACTGCGCCGGGCAGGACCCGATGCGCGCCGAACTGTTCCTGGTCGAGGGCGACTCGGCCGGTGGTTCGGCCAAGCAGGCGCGGGACAAGGAATACCAGGCGATCCTGCCGCTGCGCGGCAAGATCCTCAACACCTGGGAGGTCGATGGTGGCGAGGTCCTGGCCAGCCAGGAGGTGCACAACATCGCCGTGGCCATCGGCGTCGACCCGGGCGCCAGCGACCTCAGCCAGCTGCGCTACGGCAAGATCTGCATCCTCGCCGACGCCGACTCCGACGGCCTGCACATCGCCACCTTGCTGTGCGCGCTGTTCGTCCAGCACTTCCGCCCGCTGGTCGAGGCTGGGCACGTCTACGTGGCCATGCCGCCGCTGTACCGCATCGACCTGGGCAAGGAGATCTACTACGCCCTGGACGACGCCGAGCGTGACGGCATCCTCGACCGGCTGGTCGCCGAGAAGAAGCGCGGCAAGCCGCAGGTCACCCGCTTCAAGGGCCTGGGCGAGATGAACCCGCCGCAGCTGCGCGAAACCACCATGGATCCGAACACCCGGCGCCTGGTGCAGTTGACCCTGGACGACCTGGCGGGCACCACCGAGATCATGGACATGCTGCTGGCCAAGAAACGTGCGGGCGACCGCAAGAACTGGCTGGAGACCAAGGGCAACCTGGCCGAGGTCCTGGTTTGATGCGTCTGCTGCTGGCGGCCTGCCTGGCGTTGTGCGCCCTGCAGGCCCAGGCGGACAGCTGGCCGGAGCTCAAGCTGAGCGGCGAGCACGTGGTCGAAGGCATGCGCGGTGGCAACCTGTCGGGCCTGGCGTTCTGCCGTGGTGCGTTGTGGGCGGTGTCCGACCGCGACGACGACCGCATCTACCGGCTCGACCAGGAGCCCGGCGCCTGGCGTGCCCAGCCGCTGACCTTCACCCCGCCCGAGGCGCCGGACACCGGCCTGCCCTGGGGGCTGAAGTCGCGCAACTGGGCGGCGTCCTATATCCGCGGTGGCGCGCTGGACTTCGAAGGCATCACCTGTGACCAGGCCGGCACTATCCTGATCGTCAGCGAGGCCCACGCCGCGGTGCTGCAACTGCCGGTGGAGGGCGAGCCGGACTGGCTGCGCATCGATCAGGCCATGGTCCGCCAGGCACGCGCCAGCGGCATGCTGCTGCACTTCAATGCGTTGTTCGAAGGCCTGGCGATCAACCCGGCGGGCGACCGCCTGTGGCTGGCTGCCGAGCGCGAGCGCCGCGGGCTGTTGTCGGTGCAGCGCCAGCAGTCGGTGTGGACCTGCGGGCGCAGTTGCGTGCTGCTCAGCGAGGCCGGGGTCGAGATGCAGCCGCCGCAGTTTCCCGGCGCGCGTCCGGTAGCGCGGGATTTCGCCGACCTGGCCTGGTTCGAGGGCAAGCTGTACACCCTCGAGCGCAATGCCTACCGCATCTGCCGGCGTGACGTCGACAGCGGCGCGGTGGAGCGCTGCTGGTCGTTCGCCGCCGAGGCATTGCAGGACAGCCGGCGCTACGACCAGGCGTACGGCCTGACCGAAGCCCTGGTGATCGACAAGGACGGGGCCTGGATCGGCGTGGACAACAACGACCGCCCGCGCGCCGACGGTGAAACCCGGCCGGTGGTCTGGCGCTTCGCCGCGCCGCAAGGTGGCTGGAGCGCCAAGCCGTGAGCCAGCCACCGGGCAAGCGTGCGGGCAGGATATTGATGATCGTCGCCTGGGCGGCGGCGATGTTTCTTGCCACGCGCTTTTTCGGCCAGTGGCAAGACCGCCAGCAGAACCCCAATAGCGTGGTGCAGAGCGAACAGGGCGATGGTTTCATCGAAGTGCGCCTGCTGAGCAATGGCCAGGGGCATTTCGTCGCCGATGGGGCGATCAATGGCCGCGTGGTGCATTTCATGCTCGATACCGGCGCTACCGATGTGGCGATCCCCGAGGCCCTGGCCCGCGACCTGGACCTGGCCCGTGGCGCGCCGGTGCAACTAAGCACCGCCAACGGCCGCACCGAAGGCTACCGCACCCGGCTCGACAGCCTGCGCCTGGGTGACATCCACCTGCGTGACGTGCGCGCGCTGGTGGTGCCCGGCCTGGATGGCCAGGCCGTGCTGCTGGGCATGAGTGCCTTGAAACAACTTGAATTTACCCAGCGCGGCGGCACCATGCTGCTGCGCCAGAACCTGAAATGACGAGGCCCGCATGAGCGACTCACTCGAACTCAGTCTCGAAGGCGTCGAACGCCGTTCCCTGGCTGACTTCACCGAACAGGCCTACCTCAACTACTCCATGTACGTGATCATGGACCGCGCCCTGCCGCACATCGGCGACGGCCTCAAGCCGGTGCAACGGCGCATCGTCTATGCCATGAGCGAGCTGGGGCTCGATGCCGACTCCAAGCACAAGAAGTCGGCGCGTACCGTCGGCGACGTGCTCGGCAAGTTCCACCCCCACGGCGACTCGGCGTGCTACGAGGCCATGGTGCTGATGGCCCAGCCGTTCAGCTATCGCTACACCCTGGTCGACGGCCAGGGCAACTGGGGGGCGCCGGACGATCCGAAGTCGTTCGCCGCCATGCGTTACACCGAGGCGCGCCTGTCGCGCTACTCCGAGGTGCTGCTCAGCGAGCTGGGCCAGGGCACCGTAGACTGGGTGCCGAACTTCGACGGTACCCTGCAGGAGCCGGCCGTGCTGCCGGCGCGCCTGCCCAACATCCTGCTCAACGGCACCACCGGCATCGCCGTGGGCATGGCCACCGACGTGCCGCCGCACAACCTGCGGGAGGTGGCCAGCGCCTGCGTGCGCCTGCTCGACGAGCCCAAGGCCACCCTCGAGCAGCTCTGTGAGCACATCCAGGGCCCGGACTACCCGACCGAAGCCGAGATCGTCACCCCGCGCGCCGACATCCTGAAGATGTACGAAAGCGGCAAGGGTTCGATCCGCATGCGCGCGGTGTACCGCATCGAGGATGGCGACATCGTCGTCACCGCGCTGCCGCACCAGGTCTCCGGGGCCAAGGTGCTGGAGCAGATCGCCGCGCAAATGCAGGCCAAGAAGCTGCCGATGGTGGCCGACCTGCGCGACGAGTCGGACCACGAGAACCCCTGCCGCATCGTCATCATCCCGCGCTCCAACCGGGTGGACGCCGCCGAGCTGATGCAGCACCTGTTCGCCACCACCGACCTGGAAAGCACCTACCGGGTCAACGTCAACATCATCGGCCTCGACGGCCGGCCGCAGCTGAAGAACCTGCGCCAGCTGCTGCTGGAGTGGCTGGAGTACCGGGTTGGCACCGTTCGTCGCCGCCTGCAGCACCGCCTGGACAAGGTCGAGCGGCGCCTGCACCTGTTGGATGGCTTGCTCACCGCGTTCCTCAACCTGGATGAAGTGATCCACATCATCCGCACCGAGGAGCACCCCAAGCAGGCGTTGATCGCCCGCTTCGACCTGACCGAGATCCAGGCCGACTACATCCTCGAGACGCGCCTGCGCCAGCTGGCCCGCCTGGAAGAGATGAAGATCCGTGGCGAGCAGGACGAACTGCTCAAGGAACAGAAGCGCCTGACCACCCTGCTGGGCAGCGACGCCAAGCTGCGCAAGCTGGTGCGCAGCGAGCTGCTCGAGGACGCCGAGACCTACGGCGACGAGCGCCGCTCGCCGATCGTCGAGCGTGCCGAGGCCAAGGCCCTGTCGGAAAACGAGCTGATGCCGACCGAGCCGGTCACCGTGGTGCTGTCGGAAAAAGGCTGGGTGCGCTGCGCCAAGGGCCACGATATCGACGCCACGGGGCTGTCGTACAAGGCGGGCGACGGCTTCAAGGCCGCCGCCGCCGGCCGCTCCAACCAGTTCGCGGTGCTGATCGACTCCACCGGGCGCAGCTACTCGCTGGCTGCCCATAGCCTGCCGTCGGCCCGTGGCCAGGGCGAGCCGCTGACCGGGCGCCTGACGCCGCCGCCGGGCGCCACCTTCGAGTGCGTGCTGCTGCCCGAGGACGATGCGCTGTACGTGGTGGGCTCCGATGCCGGTTACGGCTTCGTGGTCAAGGGCGAGGACCTGCAGGCCAAGAACAAGGCCGGCAAGGGCCTGCTCAGCCTGCCCAACGGCGCCAAGGTCATGACCCCGCGCCCGGTGAGCAACCGCGAGCAGGACTGGCTGGCCGCGGTGACCACCGAGGGCCGGCTGCTGGTGTTCAAGGTGGCCGACCTGCCGCAACTGGGCAAGGGCAAGGGCAACAAGATCATCGGCGTGCCGGGCGATCGGGTGGCCAGCCGCGAAGAGTATGTCACCGACCTGGCGGTGATCAGCGAGGGCGCGACCCTGGTGTTGCAGGCCGGCAAGCGTACGCTGTCGCTCAAGCCGGATGACCTGGAGCATTACAAGGGTGAGCGTGGGCGTCGTGGTAGCAAATTGCCACGTGGTTTCCAGCGCGTCGATGCCCTGCTGGTGGAAACCCCCGCTTGAGTGAATGGGCCGTCCGCAGCGGCGCTTTCGGCGCCGCTTCGGGCGGAAATGCTGGAGTCTGGCGGCTATTTCGCGGATGATAGTGCCCTTGCGGCACCGGCGTGGCCGAGTGCCCGATTGAATCTACACGAGTATCACTGCGGTCTGTCCGTGACGACCGCCTGGATGGGATGAATGAAATTTCTGCGCCTTCCATTTGCGCTGCTGATGACTGGCCTGCTGGGCCTGAGCGGGTGCAGCATGCACCAGCCGGTCGCCCTGTATCAGCTCGACAGCGGTGAGCCCGGCCAGCCGACCCAGGCGGCGGGCATGGCGGTGGTGCTTGGCCCCGTGTCGGTGGCCGACTACCTGCAACGCGAAACCTTCTTGCAGCGCCAGACCGATGGCAGCCTGACCGCGGCGACCGACGGTCGTTGGGCCGGCAGCCTTTCGTCGGATATCGACCAGTTGCTGGTGCGCCAGCTGGCGTGGCGCCTGGACAGCCAGCGCGTGGTCCTGGCACCGGCCAGCGCCGGCTTCACCCCGGACGTGCAGGTGCTGCTGTCGATCACTCGCCTGGACTCCGGCAAGGACCAGCCCGCGATCCTCGACGCCCAGTGGCGTGTGCTCGACCGCCGTGGCCAGGTGCGTGACAACCGCATCGTCCACCTCGAGCAACCACACGCCGGCAGCGAGTCGGCGCAGGTCCAGGCCCAGGGGCAATTGCTGCAAAAACTGGCCGAGCAACTGAGCACGGCGGTCAAGCCACTGGCCAACCAGCCGGCCATCGCCGAAGAGGCCCCGCGCAAGCAGGCCGCGCCGGTACAGGTGAAGAAAGAGCCGGAGAAGCCGAAGATCCCGATGGCCTCGCCGATTCGCACCGATATGGAAGTGTTCCGCTTCTGATATCCACAGCCCACAAAAAAGCCCGCAGCGATGCGGGCTTTTTTGTGGGCTGTGGACGATCCCCTGTAGGAGCGGCCTTGCCGAGGCGTCGTACCGGTCGGAAAGGGCTGCGTAGCAGCCCCAGGATCTCAGTGTTGATGCCAAGATTGCTGGGGCCGCTCTGCGGCCCTTTCGCGACACAAGGCCGCTCCTACAGGGAGCGCACAACCTCTAAATCTCAGGCGCGGTGCTCGTCCATCCGCGCCAGCTGGCGCTCGAGCATCGACGGGTACGGCTCCATCAGGCGTTCCACGCAGCAGGCGCCCTCAGGGCTGGCGATCGGGCGGATGCGGGCGCGCTGGCGTACCAGGGCATCATCGCTGATGCGCCGCTCCACCAGCAGCAGGTTGCGGCTGTGCTGCGACAGGGCCAGGGCGTCCTGAGCCTGCTCGGTCATCAACAGCTCGACCTGGTCCAGGCCCTGCAGGTCGTCGGCCAGCACCAGGCCCAGCTGCAGTTGCAGGGTGATGCCGCTGTCGGCCACCTCGATCTGCAGGGCATGGCCCAGGGCGCGCAGCAGTTCGCCGCAGCAGATGGCGTTGGTCAGGTAGTCTTCGCCGCTGTCACGGCTGTGGAACAACAGCAGCGTGCTGCCGTCGTTGAGGGTGTGGATTTCCCCTTCGTACAGCGAGGCGGCCTGGTCCAGGCAGTCGCGGTAGCGCTCCAGCAGCTCGGTCAGGCGCGTGCGCGGCAGGCGTCGCAGCTGCTCCTGGGAGCCTAGCTGCACGGCCAGCACGGCGCTGTGCTGCGGCTCGTCGGGCTCGACCACGGCCGGCTTGGCCGGTTCGCTCTGCGCGTCCATCAGGTCGGCGAAGGCGTCGTCGTCATCCTCCTGCGCCTGGGACTGAGGCTGGGCCACGGCCGTCGCCCGCGGCGCCGGTTTGGCCGCGGGCAGGTCGTCGAAGTCGTCCTCCTCGTCCTCGATTTCGGGCTCCGGCGGCGGCGGCGGGGCCAGGCGCGCGTGCAGTTGGCGGGCAAGGTCGCCGATTTCGTCCTGGCGGTCGATGGCCGGGGTGTAGGGGTGCGGGTCGCGCAGCCATACGCGCAGTTGCAGCAGCGGCGTGGAGATGAAGCGACCCAGGCGCAGGCTCAGGGTCAGCGCCAGGGCCAGCAGGATGGCGGCAAGGATGCCCATGCTCTGCAGGCTGATCAGCATCGGCTGCTGGAACTGGCTCATGTCCAGGCTGATACGCAGCTGGCCGGCGGTCACGTCCTGGAAGGTGATCTTGGTCTGGTACACGCCTTCGGCTTCGCCCAGCAGGCTGTTGCGCGGGCGCTGGCCGGCCTCGGCGAGGATTCGGCTGTCGACGCTGTAGATGGCGGCGTGGGCCACCAGCGGGTTCTTCACCAGGTTGCCGAGCAGCACGTTGAGGCTGAGGATGTCGTTGGACACCAGCAGTTCGGTCGCCGAGGTGGCTGTCTGCGTGGTCAGGCTCTGGCCCACGGCGTCGGCCTGCTCATGCATGGCCTGCTTGAACTGCAGGCCCATGACGCAGGCATAGATCACCAGGGCCAGGGCCACCAGGAAAATATTGTGGCTGGCGATACGCAGGGCCAAGGGGATTCGGCGCTGGCTCAGGGCTCGGTAGATCATCAGGAAGAAGTTGTCGGGTTTGACGGGCGTGGGCCGGTTCACAGAGCGCGGCTCTTCATGGCGAGAAAGTTGCTGCGCAGTATAGCGATACGTGTTTTGTCGGCAAAGTGGCGTTGGCACCCGATGGTCACGGAAAATCGGTAGAATGCGCATTTTTCATCGAGTTGGAGCCCGGTCTTGCGCGAAATCGTCCTGATCAACATCACTGGGGAAGACCGTCCAGGTCTTACCGCGGCCATCACCGGCGTCCTGCTCCAGGGCGGTGTGAACATTCTCGACATCGGCCTGGCGGTGATGCACGGCACGCTGTCGTTCGGCATCCTGGTCGACATTCCCGACAACGAGGTGGCCACCGCGCTGCTGCAGAGCGTGCAGGCCAAGGCCCACGAGCTGAACCTGCAGGCGCGCTACACGCCGATTTCCGAGGCCGACTACCAGCACTGGGCCGACAGCCAGGGCGAGGCCCGCCATATCGTCACCCTGCTCAGCCGCCGGGTCACCCCGCAGCAGTTGCAGCGGGTCAGCGCGATCATCAGCCAGTCCGGCCTGACCATCGAGCGCATCGAGCGCTTGTCGGCACGGGTGGCGCTGGATGCGCCGAGCGAGAAGGGCAAGTCGGCCCTGGAAATTTCCGTGCGGGGCGAGCCAGGCGACGCCCAGGCCCTGCGTGCGGCGTTCTTCGCATTGTCCGAGGAATTGAACATCGACATCGCCTTCCAGCGTGACGACCTGTTCCGCCGCAATCGCCGCCTGGCGGTGTTCGACATGGACTCGACGCTGATCGAGGCCGAGGTGATCGACGAGTTGGCCAAGGCTGCCGGGGTTGGCGAGCAGGTGGCGGCGATCACCGAGCGCGCCATGCGCGGCGAGCTGGACTTCCGCGCCAGTTTCAAGGAGCGCATGGCGCTGCTCAAGGGCCTGGATGTGGGCGTACTTGACCAGATCGGCGCCTCGCTGCGCCTGACCGAGGGCGCCGAGCACCTGTTCGCCGAGCTCAAGCGCCTGGGCTACAAGACCGCGATCCTCTCTGGCGGTTTCTCCTACTTCGCCAAGCAGGTGCAGGCGCGCCTGGGCATCGACTATGTGTTCGCCAATGAGCTGGAAGTGGTCGATGGCAAGGTGACCGGCGTTGCCGTCGAGCCGATTGTCGACGCCCAGCGCAAGGCTGACTTGCTGCAGCAGCTGGCCAGCGAAGAAGGCCTGCAACTGGAGCAGACGATAGCCGTGGGCGATGGCGCCAACGACCTGCCGATGCTGTCGCTGGCCGGCCTGGGCGTGGCGTTCCGCGCCAAACCGCTGGTGCGTCAGTCGGCCAAGCAGGCGATCTCGACCTTGGGCCTGGACGGTGTGCTTTATCTGCTCGGCGTGCGTGATCGCGAAGCGCGCGCTTGATCTTGATCCCTGGGGCCGCGTTGCGGCCCGTTCGCGGCACAAGGCTGCTCCTACAGATGATCGCGTACCCCTGTAGGAGCGGCCTTGCGTCGCGAAAGGAGGGCCAAGCCCTCCCTGCAATCCCAAGGTAAAAAAGCCCTGCATGATTTGAATCATGCAGGGCTTTTTTTATTAGCGGATGGTCAGGCCTGGCTCGGCTGCGCCAGCAACTCACCCATGCGCACGGCGGAGCCGGCACCCAGGCTCTCGGCCCACTTCACCTGCTCTGGCCCGAACAGCACGATGGCGGTGGAACCCAGCTTGAAGCGCCCCAGTTCGGCGCCTTTTTCCAGGTGGATTGGCGCACGGCTGGCGTCGTCGTAGCGGAAGGTCTTCAGCTCACGCTTCGGTGGCGTGACCAAGCCGGCCCAGACGGTCTCGATCGAGGCAACGATCATCGCGCCGACCAGGACCACGGCCATCGGTCCGCGCTCGGTGTCGAACAGGCACACCACGCGCTCGTTGCGGGCGAACAGCTCAGGCACGTTCTCGGCGGTGGTCTGGTTGACCGAGAACAGCCGGCCCGGCACGTAGACCATCTCGCGCAGGGTGCCGGCCAGCGGCATGTGCACGCGGTGGTAGTCCTTGGGCGACAGGTAAATGGTGGCGAACTCGCCGCCCATGAACGGCGCGGCCAAGGCCGGGTCGCCGCCCAGCAGCTCCAGAGCGCTGTAGCCGTGGCCCTTGGCCTGGAAGATGCGGCCATGCTCGATCGGGCCGAGCTGGCTGACCGCGCCGTCGGCCGGGCAGAGCACCGCGCCAGGTGTTTCGTCCAGCGGCCGGGCACCGGGCTTGAGGGCGCGGGTGAAGAAGGCGTTGAAGTGCTCGTAGGCGCTGAGGTCTTCGACCAGCGCCTCGGACATGTTCACCTGGTAGCGCTTGGCGAACCAGGCGGTGAAGGCGTTCTTGAACCAGCGCGCGCGGCACTCGGCGACGCAGCCGGCCAGCCGCGACAGCAGGTGGTGCGGCAGCAGGTACTGGCTGATGATGAACAAACGGGATTTCATTGAGTGTCCTTAAACTTCGACGGGCGTGTCGGGGTGGTTGCCCCATTCGCCCCAGGAACCGGCGTAGCCCTTGACCCGTGGGTAGCCGAGGGCCTTGGCCACGAGGTAGGTGAAACCGGAGCGGTGGTGAGTCTGGCAATGGGTGATCACTTCCTTGTCGGGGGTGATGCCCAGGTTTTGCAGGACTTCGGCGATGTCCTTGCGGATGCGCAGGTGGTCGTTGAGGTCCATGCCGGCGGTCCACTCGAAGTTGATCGCGCCGGGAATGTGCCCACCCTTGGCCGCGAGCACCTTCTCGCCGCTGTACTCCAGCGGCCCGCGGGCGTCCCAGATGACCAGGTCGGCGGCGCCCAGGCGGCTTTGCAGGTACTCACGGGTGGCGGTTGGCTCCGGGTGCAGGTGCAGGGCGACCGGGCCGCCCGCGCTGGTGGGGGTGTCGGTGGACAGCTTGTCCGCCGGCCAGGCCTGGATACCGCCGTTGAGGTAGTGGTAGGCCTTGTGGCCGATCACGTCGAGCAGCCAGATGAAGCGCCCGGCCCAGCCGCCGCCTTCGTCGTCGTACACCACGTATACCGCGTCGTCGCGGTGGCCGAGCTCACCGAACAGTTTTTCCAGGTCGGCGCGGGCCGGCAGCAGGCCCGGTGCCGGTGGCTGGCCCAGTTGGGTGCGCTTGGGATCGACGAAACGGGCCCCGGGGATGTGGCCGCTGCCGTAGCGGTTGACGCTGGTCAGATCGACCAGGATCAACTGCGGCGAATCCAGACGCGGCAGCAGGTCCCCGGGTTCGATCACCAGGGGCAAGCCGGAAAAGTCAGTCATCCACGGTCTCCAGGGTGCAAAGGGGGCGATTGTAGCGCAAGGCTCATCAATTGCGGTTGCCGAAGGTGGCCAGGGCGCGCTCGATGCATTGCGCGGTTTTACCGAAGGCCTGCACGCTGACATCGGCCAGGGGCTTGCCGGCCTGGTCGGCCACCGCCAGCATCAGCACCTGGTCGCCGACCGCCAGCGAGCGCAGCAGCAAGTGTTCGCCACGGAAGAAGGCGCGCAGCGGCGCCGGCAGCAAGGCGCTGAACTGGGCATGGTTGTCTGGCGTCAGGCGCAGCTGGCCGGCCTTGCTCATCAGTTTTTGCAGCAGTTTGTGCTGTGGCAGCGACAGCGCCATGGCCGCGGCCTCTTTCGGCAGGCCGGCCGTTTGCTGCACGCGCAGGTAGTCGCTGGCCTTGTCCAGGCTCAACAGCATCACCCGTTGCATGCCGCAGGCCAGCAAGGCATCGCGGGCCTGGGTGGCCAGGTGCACGCCGTTGCTGAATGGGCTGGGCTGGGCCAGCAAGGTCTGGCACAGCGCGCGCCAGCGGCCGAGGTCCTCGGTGCTGGGCGGTGGTGGCGTGAGCATGTCCGGGTGCGGACGGCGCTGGTGCCAAGGCCAGATCAGTGCCTCGGCCGGGTGGAACAGGGCATGGCGGGCATGGTGGCGGGCACTCGCCGCGGCTTGCTGGTGCACCTGCTGCTGGACGTCGTCCAGGCTGGTTTGCAGGTACAGCGCGGTGAGCAGCTGCCAGCGCAGCAGGTGCGGGTTGTCCCAGCCAACCTGGGCGGCCAGGGCCAGGCCGTTGGCCAGCAGCACGGTGTTCGGCGGCTGGTTGAACCAGCGGCGCAGGGCCGGCTCTTCATCCAGGCGCTGCTGCTGTGCCAGTGGCTCCTGTTCGCGGGCGATGGCCAGCACCTGGGCCAGTTGCTCGCGCTCTTCGAGCAGCAGGCGATAGCCCTGGATGACCCACTCGGGCAGGCGCCAGTGTTCGGCCAGGCTGCGGCACAGCAGCATCAGGCGCACCCCGAACAGCTCCTGCTCGACCACGGCGGCGTCCTCGCCCTTGTGGATGACCCGCAGTTCCCAGGTGTCGAGCAGCTTGGGGTAGGCCAGGGCCAGCGGCCACATCGGCGAAAGGAACAGCAGGCTGCCCCAGTGGATCTCCTGCCACAGCCGCGCCAGGCGGCTGGCGAACAGACCATTGGCCTGCTGCGTGGCGTGCTGGCTGATCAACAGGAACTGGCGCAACACCGGCGGAATATCATCGCCCGGCAGCGCCGGCAGGCGCGCCAGCAACTGGCTGGTGCGGGCCAGGCCAAGGCGGTTGAGGGCGATTTCCAGGCTTTCGGCGGGCTCGGCCTGGCTGGCATTGGCCGAATGGTTGGCCTCGCGCATCACGCACAGCACCAGCGCGGGGCTGTCCTGCATCAGTTCGGCAATGTCGCGCAGGGATCGACGGCTGTCGTTGATGGCCTGCAGAACACGGTCGTGGCTGTCTTTGGGCACGGGTACTCGAATCCCGTCGAGCAGCTTTACCCAGGCCTCTAGACTCGACGGAACCTGACTTGGCACCTTGGTTTCAATTGGCATATTGACATCAGTCCGAACTGGCTTTTCGCAATGAGTGGCTATAGTCTGGCGCAGTTCTGCCGATAAGTAGAAGAAGAGTTTTCAAGCTTCCGTTCCCCATCCTGACCACGACAGCAAGTGCTTCCAACTTATGGCTAAAATTATCGGCATCATCGTCGTATTCGCGAGCGTGCTCGGCGGCTACGTGCTTTCCCACGGCAAGATCGCGGCCCTGATCCAACCGTTCGAGGTGCTGATCATCGGCGGCGCGGCCTTTGGTGCGTTCCTCCAGGCCAACCCTGGTTACATGACCATGCATGTGATCAAGAAGTCGCTGAAGATGTTCGGCACCCGTTTCACCCACACCTTCTACCTGGAAGTGCTGGGCCTGGTGTACGAGATCCTCAACAAGAGCCGTCGTGAAGGCATGATGGCCATCGAGGGCGACATCGAGGACGCGGCGGCCAGCCCGATCTTCGCCAAGTACCCCGCAGTGCTCGGCGACGAGCGCATGACCGCGTTCATCTGCGACTACCTGCGCATCATGTCCACCGGCAACATGGCGCCCCACGAGCTCGAAGGCTTGTTCGACATGGAGCTGCTGAGCATGAAGGAAGAGCTCGAGCACCCGTCGCACGCGGTCACCGGCATCGCCGACGGCATGCCCGGCTTCGGTATCGTCGCGGCGGTACTGGGCATCGTGGTGACCATGGCCTCGCTGGGGGACGGCGACCAGAAGTCCATCGGCCTGCACGTGGGTGCGGCGCTGGTCGGTACCTTCTTCGGTATTCTTGCCGCCTACGGCTTCTTCGGCCCGCTGGCCAACGCCCTGCGCCACGACGCCAAGGAAGAGCTGAACGTCTACGAGGCGATCAAGGCCTCGCTGGTGGCTTCGGCCTCTGGCATGCCGCCATCGCTGGCCGTGGAATTCGGGCGCAAGGTGCTGTTCCCGGCGCACCGTCCGAGCTTCGCCGAGCTGGAACAAGCAGTACGCGGTCGCTAAGCCATGGAGAACAATCAGCCCATCATCGTCAAGCGCGTCAAGCGCTTTGGCGACGGCCACCACGGCGGGGCCTGGAAGATCGCCTTCGCCGACTTCGCCACGGCGATGATGGCGTTCTTCCTCGTGCTGTGGCTGCTGTCCACCGCCACGCCCGAGCAGAAGATCGCCATCGCCGGCTACTTCAAGGACCCGATCGGTTTCTCCGAGAGCGGCACGCCGTACATCATCGACCTGGGCGGCACGCCGCAGCTGGCGCCGGAAAAGACCATCAACCCGGAAGAGAAGTCCGAGCCGACGCCTGATACCAGCCTGCAGCTGGACAAGGACAAGGTCGAGACCCTGGCCGAGCAGGTCGAGCGCGAACGCCTGGAGCTGTTGCTGCAAGAATTGCAGAACAAGGTCGAGGAAAACCCGCAGCTGCAGAAGTTCAAGGACCAGATCCTGTTCGAGATCACCCAGGACGGCCTGCGCATCCAGATCATGGATGCCGAGAACCGGCCGATGTTCGACCTGGGCAGCGCGCGCCTGCAGCCGTACTTCGAGGACATCCTGCTGGCGATGGCCGACACCATCAAGGCGGTGCCGAACAAGATCAGCATCAGTGGCCATACCGACGCCAAGCCGTATTCCGGCACGGGCGACTTCGGCAACTGGGAGCTGTCGGCCAACCGCGCCAACGCTGCCCGTCGGGCACTGGTAGCCGGTGGCTATCCGGACGAGCAGGTGGCGCGGGTGGTCGGTTATGCGTCGTCGTCGCTGTTCGATCGGGCCAACCCGTTCAACCCGGTCAACCGGCGCATCGATATCATCGTCCTGACCAAGAAGGCCCAGCGCGATATCGAGGGCGAGCAAGGCGCGCCAGAGAAGACCCCGCCGGCCGATGCCGCGCCGCCTGCCGGCGCTGCAACCGCGCCAGGGGCGGGGGATGCGCCGATGCAGCCGCGCGAGCTGCGCCAGAAGCTGAACATCTTCGAGGAGGGTGTGTTGAAGATGGACGAGGCCAAGGACCAGTAAGGACGCCGTAGGCGCGAGCTTTGCTGGCGCATCCAGGCGACGCGCTGGATGGCACCGGCTGTGCCGGTGTTCGCCGGCAAGGCCGGCTCCTGCGGGAGCCACACTAGAATCCGCGCCTGATCTTGGCCTTGAGGTCGGCATGGAAGAAGTCGGCATTGTCGCGGTCCGCGGCACTGCCTCGCGGCAGCGCTGCTTGCATCCCCCGGCCGAATGTCTGCTCGTCGTGGTAGGCCCAGACGAACAGGTCGATATGCCCGCGATCGCGCATGACCGGCCATTTGCCCAGGCGTTCAGGCACTTCCCCCGGGCTGCCCAGATAGAAGCTCACCCGCCGGCCGGTCATCGCGGCTGCGCCCAGCAGCCAAGCCGTCCACCAGCCTTCCTGGTCGCCTGCGGCCAGCACCCCGACCCAATGCGTGGCATCGGCCATCTGCTGGCAAAAGCCGCCATGCAGGTCGTCGAAGGTCTGCCCTTGGCTGTCGAACAGCACCAGTTGCGTGGGGATGCCTTCGAGCAGCAGGCGTTCGTTGAGAATGAAGGCGTCGAGCCGCTCTGCGTGGCGATAGCTGATGAAGACCGGCATTGGCGTTGCCCTCCTTGATCCAGGCCGACAAGCCATGACCATCGAGGAAAGCCAGGAGCAGGACAATAGGTGTCGGCAAAACCGGAGCGGTCTTACACCGCTCGGTAATGCATCCTACATTTGGGCGGGGTTAGTAGCTGTCTTCCGGCAGGCTGGCGATGATCGAGCGATAGCTGTTCATGCGTTGCTGCGTGACGCTGCCGTCCTCGAGGGCCTTCAACAGCGCGCAGCCCGGCTCGCGGTCGTGCTTGCAGTCGCGGAAGCGGCAGTTGCCGATGAGCTCGCGGAACTCGATGAAGCCATCTTCGACGTCATCGCGGCTGACGTGGCCGAGGCCGAACTCGCGGATGCCCGGCGAGTCGATCAGGTCGCCACCGTTGGGGAAGTGGTACAGGCGCGCGGTGGTGGTGGTGTGGGTACCCTGGCCGGACCACTCCGAGAGGTCGCCGACCCGGGTGCCGGCCTCGGGCAGCAGGCTGTTGACCAGCGACGACTTGCCCACGCCCGATTGCCCGACGAACACGCTGATATGGCCGTCGAGCGTCTGTTGCAGGCGTTGCATGCCGTCGCCCTGGTGCGCCGAGACCTCCAGCAGCGGATAGCCCAGGCCACGGTAGACCTCGAGCATGGCATGCAGGGTCGGGCCGTTGTCGGCGTCGATCAGGTCGGCCTTGTTCAGCAGCAGCAGCGGGCGGATGCCGGCATGTTCGGCGGCCACTAGGTAGCGGTCGATCAGGTTGGGGTGCGGCTCGGGGGCCGGGGCGAAGACGATGACGATCAGGTCGACGTTGGCCGCCACCGGCTTGAGCTGCCCATGGTTGTTCGGCCGGCACAGCTCGGTGCTGCGTGGCATTTGCGCGACGATCACGCCGATGCCCTGGTTGCCGGCGCGCCAGACCACGCGGTCGCCGGTGACCAGCGCCGGCAGGTTGGCCCGCAGGTGGCAGCGGAAGACCTGGCCGGCGGCTTCGCCGTCCTGGGCCTCGACCTCGACCTGCACACCGAAGTGGGCGATCACCAGGCCCAGTTGCTCTGGGCCCAGGTCGCCGCCTTCCAGCTCTTGCAGCACGTGCTGCTCGCGTTTGGCGGCGCGGGCGGCGCGTTCGCCCTGGATCTTTTCGATGCGCCAGTTCTGGCGGCGGTTGAGCTGGCGTTTGGCCATGAAGGTTCCGTGTTGGCGGGGCAGAAAGAAAACGGCGGCAGTTTAGCACGCTACGCCCATGAGCCGCCTGGCTAGGCTAATATGACGGGCTATTCGAGGAGCACCTGCATGCACAACCCACAGAACCTGATCTGGATCGATCTGGAAATGACCGGCCTGGATCCGGACAGCGACGTCATCATCGAGATGGCCACCATCGTCACCGACAGCGAGTTGAACACCCTGGCCGAAGGCCCGGTGATCGCCATCCACCACAGTGATGAAGTGCTGGCGCGCATGGACGAGTGGAACACCCGCACCCATGGCGCCTCGGGCCTGACCCAGCGTGTGCGCGAGAGCAAGGTGAGCATGGCCGAGGCCGAGGCGCAGACCATTGCCTTCCTCGAGCAGTGGGTACCGAAGGGCAAGTCGCCGATCTGCGGCAACAGTATCTGCCAGGATCGTCGTTTCCTTTACCGGCACATGCGCGCGCTGGAAAACTATTTCCACTACCGCAACCTGGATGTCTCCACGCTCAAGGAGCTGGCTGCGCGCTGGGCGCCGGAGGTGCGTGACAGCTTCAAGAAGGGTGGTACCCACCTGGCGCTGGACGATATCCGCGAGTCCATTGCCGAGCTGCGTCACTACCGTGAGCATTTCATCAAGGTCTGACCTTGCCGGGCGCCGACGATCGTCGGCGCGCCCCCTTTTGGTGCCGCGCCTGACTGGGTAGACTGCGCGCCTTTCCTGCTCGGGGCCGCACCATGTTGTTGATGCTCTACCTCATCGCCATCACCGCTGAAGCCATGACCGGCGCGTTGTCTGCCGGCCGACGGGGCATGGACTGGTTCGGCGTGGTGCTGATCGCCTGCGTTACCGCGCTGGGCGGCGGCTCAGTGCGCGACGTGCTGCTGGGGCATTATCCGCTGACCTGGGTGAAGCACCCTGAGTACCTGGTGCTGACCAGTTTTGCCGCGCTGTTGACGATCTTCATTGCGCCCTTGATGCGCCATCTGCGCTCGCTGTTCCTGGTGCTCGATGCCCTGGGGTTGGTGGCGTTTACCTTGATCGGCTGCATGACGGCGCTGGAGATGGGGCAGGGGTTCCTGGTGGCTTCGATCAGTGGGGTGATCACCGGGGTGTTTGGCGGGATCCTGCGGGATATCTTCTGTAACGACATTCCATTGGTGTTTCGGCGGGAGCTGTACGCCAGTGTGTCGTTCGCGGCTGCGTGGTTCTACCTGGGGTGCGTTTACTTCAAGGTGCCGGCGGAGCAGGCCATGCTCCTGACCTTGTTCGGTGGTTTTCTGGTTCGATTGTTGGCGATTCGGTTTCATTGGGAAATGCCGAAGTTTCATTACAACGATCAACAGTAACCTCGGGCAATACGCTGAATTTTTCAGTTTCCCCGTAGGAGCCGGCTTGCCGGCGAGAGGTCATCACTGTAGAAACGCGGCAGTCGTTTGATAACCACTCAAGGTTTTGCTCTTGCTCTTGCTCTGTTTTTTGATTTTGCTTCTACGCGCGCGATAGTTCAGGCGCCGCCAATTGCGACTTCAGGAGGCCGAGCGGAGTTCTTGCGTAGTGGGGCGACGGCCATGGATGGCCGTCGAGCGCTGCGCCCCAGGATGGGGCGTACAGCGCGGTACCCACGGGAGCAAGAACGGAGCGAGGGGACCCCGGAGCGAAGCGTAGGGGCCGGATGAATGGAGCGAGGATTTTTTGGTTCCTTTTTGATCCTTCAAAAAGGGACCCGCCGTAAGGGCGGAAAGGTGACTATGCGTCGCCATCGCCAATGAATGCGCGTATAACTTTCAAAACTCACGCTCTGAAAGTCAAAGTCAAAGTCAAAGTCAAAGTCAAAGTCAAAGTCAAAGTCAAAGTCGATCGGCGTGGGTATTCACAGAAGTAAGCGCATTCATTGGCTATATCGACGCTTAATCACCTTTTCGCCCTTACGGCGAGTCACTTTTTGTCAAACGCGACAAAAAGTAACCAAAAAACGCTGCGCTCCATTCATCCGGCCCTACGCTCCGCTCCGGGTTCCCTCACTCCGGCCTTGCTCCCGGGAGGACCGCGCTGTAGGGCCCATCCTGGGCCCCAGCGCTTGACGGGCATCCATGCCCGTCACCTCCCTACGCAAGGCCTGCGTTCGGCCTCCTGAAGTCGCGAAGTTACGGGCGGCGCCTGCACTGGCGCAGCTGACGCTAGCGGGATGTGGCGTTAACCTCTTGATCGACAAAGCCAAAGCCAAAGCCAAAGCCAAAGCGGCGGAGTGGGGTGGCTGCGGGGGGGGGGGTTAAAGGGCGTTGTGGCGGGCCAGCGCCCACTCTACATGCTCGCGTACCAGCACCGACGGATCATCCCGCCGCGTCTTCAGCGCCTCCACCACGGGAATGGTCGACGGCGCGTTGCCAAGCCCCACCGCAAGGTTGCGCAGGAACCGTTCATACCCCGCCCGACGCAAGGGCGAGCCCTCGGTGCAGCCGAGAAAGCGCTTTTCATCCCACAGGAACAGCTCGGCCAGCTCGATATTGTCCAGCCCCCGGCGGGGAATGAAGTCATCTTCGGCAGTGGTCTTGGCGAAACGGTTCCACGGACAGACGATCTGGCAATCGTCGCAACCGAACACCCGGTTGCCGATCAACGGCCGCAGCTCCAGTGGAATGGCACCGCGCAGCTCGATCGTCAGGTACGAGATGCAACGCCGCGCATCGAGCTGGTAAGGCCCGACAAAGGCCTGGGTCGGGCAGATGTCCAGGCACGCCTGGCAGCGGCCGCAGTGGTCGCTGCCCTGGATGCCATCGATCGGCAGCGGCAGGTCGACGAACAGCTCGGCAAGAAAGAAGTAGCTACCCGCCTTGCGGTTGAGCAACAACGTGTTCTTGCCGATCCAGCCAAGACCCGCCTCCTGCGCCAAGGCCTTCTCCAGCACCGGCGCGCTGTCGACGAAGGCACGGTAGCCGAACGGGCCGATGGCCTCCTGGATACGATCGGCGAAGTGCTGCACGCGCTTGCGCACCAGCTTGTGGTAGTCGCGGCCCAGGGCGTAGCGCGAGATATAGGCCTTCTCCGGCTGCGCCAGGCGCTGGGCCATCTGCGTGTCGCCAGGCAGGTAGTCCATGCGCAGCGAAATCACCCGCACAGTGCCCGGAATCAGCTCGGCCGGGCGCGAACGCTTGGTGCCATGGTCACCCATGTACTCCATTTCGCCGTTGTAGCCAGCCGCCAGCCAACGCTGCAGGTGCTGTTCGTGCTCGCCAAGCTCGACGCCGGCAATGCCGACATGGGCAAAACCGAGTTCGCGGCCCCAATCCTTGATCGATTGGGCCAGTGTGGCGATATCTGGGAGGTCGGCGGACATGGATGTGCAGGCATTACAGGCGGAGGTGCGTATAATTCTGCCAGACATCGGAGCCTTTGACCCCATGCCTCAGACCAAACACCCACAGAATGCCCCGCACATCCTCAGTAGCCTCACGCTGCCGGGCCTGGCGGCGCGCCCGGCGAACGCCCACAAGGGCGACTTCGGCCATGTGCTGGTGGTCGGTGGTGACCTCGGCACGGGCGGCGCGGTGATGCTCAGCGCTGAGGCGGCGCTGCGTTGCGGTGCCGGGCTGGTCAGCGTGGCAACCCGCCCCGAGCACGTGGCCGCCGGCCTTACCCGCCTGCCCGAGACCATGTGGCTGGGCGCAAGCTCGGCCAACCAGCTGATGGCCGCGCTCGAGCGCGCCACGGTGCTGGTGGTCGGCCCCGGGCTTGGCCAGGCAGCCTGGGGCCGCAGCCTGCTGTCGGCGGTGGCCAACGCGCAGCAACCGCAGGTGTGGGACGCCGATGCGCTCAACCTGCTGGCGCGCACGCCGTTGGCGTTGCCCAGTGCCAGCATCCTCACCCCGCACCCCGGGGAGGCGGCGCGGCTGCTGGGCATCTCCACCGAGGCGGTGCAGGCTGACCGGGCAGGGGCCGCGCGCAAGCTGGCGCGCCGCTATGCCAGCGTGTGCGTGCTCAAGGGCGCCGGCACCCTGGTGGCCGACCCCGCAGGCCAGCTGGCGCTGTGCGAGCGGGGGCACCCGGCCATGGCCGGTGCCGGGCTCGGCGATGTGCTGACCGGGGTGTTGGCCGCGCTGCTGGCGCAAGGGCTGCAAGCCTGGCAGGCGGCGTGCCTGGGCGTATGGCTGCATGCCTGCGCCGGCGAGCGCCTGGGCGTTAAAGGTAGAGGGCTGGCAGCCAGTGATCTGGTGCCGGTCATTAGAGCGTTATTGGAGGAGCATTCAGCGTGTCAGGTGTAACCCTGTTTCTGGCCGACGAGCCAGCCACCGTCGCCTTTGGCGCGAAGCTGGCCAAAGTGACCGGCGGTCATGGCGTGATTTTTCTCGAAGGCGACCTGGGCGCCGGCAAGACCACATTGTCACGTGGCCTGATTCGTGGCCTGGGCCACCAGGGGCCGGTGAAAAGCCCGACCTTTACCGTGGTCGAACCCTACGAAATCGGCGATATCCGTGCCTTCCACTTCGACCTGTATCGCCTGGTCGACCCGGAGGAGCTCGAGTACCTGGGCATCCGCGACTATTTCGAGGGCGATGCGCTGTGCCTGTTCGAGTGGCCCGATAAAGGCGCAGGCGTTTTGCCAAAGCCCGACCTGACCATTACCATAAGCCCGCAAGCGGGCGGACGTTCGCTTAACCTGTCGCCGCAGGGGGCACGCGGCGAATCCTGGTGTGCCGTTCTGGCCGAAGAATTCAAACAGTAAGTGGGGAAAGGTATGCGCATACGCGCACTGGTCGCTGTCGTTGGGCTGCTGCTGACCGCGGTGACCGTTGACGCTCTGGCCGTCACTCAAGTCAAGAGCATGCGCCTGTGGCGCGCTCCGGACAACACGCGGCTGGTCTTCGACCTGTCCGGGCCTGTGCAGCACAGCGTCTTCACCCTGACCGCACCCGATCGCCTGGTGATCGACATCAACGGCGCCACCCTCGGTGCGCCGCTGAACGTCTCCACTTCGAACACGCCGATCACCAGCGTGCGCTCGGCGCAGCGCACGCCCACCGACCTGCGGGTGGTGGTCGACCTGAAAAAGGCCGTGTCGCCGAAGAGCTTCACCCTGGCGCCGAACGCCCAGTACGGCAACCGCCTGGTGGTCGACCTGTACGACCAGGAAGCCGACGCCATTGCCGCCAGCAACCCGACCCCGCCACCGGCGCCACAAACGCCGGCGACCACCCCGGCCGTGCCGGTGACCCCGGCGCAGCCGGCGATCAAGCTGCCGCCGGCACCGGCCGGCAAGCGCGATATCGTGGTGGCCATCGACGCCGGTCACGGCGGCGAGGACCCGGGCGCGTCAGGCTCGCGCGGCCAGCATGAAAAAGACATCGTGCTGCAGATCGCCAAGGAGCTGCAGCGCCAGATCAACACCGAGAAGGGTTACCGCGCCGAGCTGACCCGCACCGGCGACTACTTCATCCCGCTGCGCAAACGCACCGAGATCGCCCGCAAGAAGGGCGCCGACCTGTTCGTCTCGATCCACGCCGACGCCGCGCCGTCCAAGGCCGCCTTCGGCGCCTCGGTGTTCGCCCTGTCCGACCGTGGCGCCACCTCCGAGACCGCGCGCTGGTTGGCCGACACGGAAAACCGCTCCGACCTGATCGGCGGTGCCGGCAACGTCAGCCTCGACGACAAGGACCGCATGCTTGCTGGCGTGCTGCTCGACCTGTCGATGACCGCCACCTTGAGCTCCAGCCTCAACGTCGGGCAGAAGGTGCTGGGCAACATGGGCCGGGTCACGCCGCTGCACAAGCAGCGCGTGGAACAAGCCGGGTTCATGGTGCTGAAGTCGCCGGACATCCCGTCGATCCTGGTCGAAACCGGGTTCATCTCCAATGCCAACGAGGCCGCCAAGCTGGCCACCCGTGGCCACCAGCAAGCCCTGGCTCGCTCGATCCACACCGGGGTTCGGCAGTTCTTCCAGCAGAACCCGCCGCCAGGCACCTACATCGCCTGGCTGCGTGACAGCGGCAAGATCGCCCAGGGCCCGCGCGAGCACAGCGTGCGCCCCGGTGAGACGCTGGCGATGATCGCCGTGCGCTATCAGGTGAGCGTCGCCGCCCTGCGCAGCAGCAACAACCTCAAGAGCGACGAGCTGAAAGTCGGCCAGCACCTCGATATCCCCACCACCGCCCTGGCGTCGCAGCAATGAGTGGCGGTTCGCGCATCCAGCTGCTCAGCCCGCGGCTGGCCAACCAGATCGCCGCCGGCGAGGTGGTCGAGCGCCCCGCCTCGGTGGCCAAGGAGCTGCTGGAGAACAGCCTGGACTCCGGTGCCCGGCGCATCGAGGTCGAGGTCGAACAGGGCGGCGTGAAGCTGCTGCGGGTGCGCGACAACGGCAGTGGCATCGCCCCCGATGACCTGCCGCTGGCCTTGGCGCGCCACGCCACCAGCAAGATCCGCGAGCTCGAGGACCTCGAAGGCGTGCTCAGCCTGGGCTTTCGCGGTGAGGCGCTGGCATCGATCAGCTCGGTGGCACGCCTGACCCTGACTTCGCGCACCGCCGAGGCCAGTGAAGCCTGGCAGGTGGAGACCGAAGGCCGCGACATGCTCCCGCGGGTGCAGCCCGCGGCGCACCCGGTCGGCACCTCGGTGGAAGTGCGCGACCTGTTCTTCAATACCCCGGCCCGACGCAAGTTCCTCAAGGCCGAGAAGACCGAGTTCGATCACCTGCAGGAAGTGATCCGGCGCCTGGCGCTGGCGCGTTTCGACGTCGGTTTCCACCTGCGGCACAACGGCAAGACCATCTTCAGCCTGCACGAAGCCGTCGACGAGATGGCCCGGGCGCGGCGCGTCGGCACCATTTGCGGCCCGGGTTTCCTCGAGCAGGCACTGCCGCTCGACGTCGAGCGCAACGGCTTGCGCCTGTGGGGCTGGGTTGGCCTGCCGACCTTCTCGCGCAGCCAGGCCGACCTGCAGTACTTCTTCGTCAACGGCCGCGCCGTGCGCGACAAGCTGGTCGCCCACGCCGTGCGCCAGGCCTATCGCGACGTGCTGTTCAATGGCCGTCACCCGACCTTCGTGTTGTTCCTCGAGTGCGACCCGACCGGCGTGGACGTCAACGTCCACCCCACCAAGCACGAAGTGCGCTTCCGTGAAGGGCGCATGGTCCACGACTTCCTCTATGGCACCTTGCACCGGGCCCTGGCCGATGTGCGCCCGGAAGACCAGCTCGCGGCCCCGGCGGCGGCGAGCGAAATGGTCCGCCCCAGCGGCCAGCAGGCCGGCGAGTTCGGCCCCCAGGGCGAGATGCGCCTGGCCTCGCCGATGCTCGAGCAGCCCCAGGGCGAGCAACGCTCGACGTTCTCCGCAGGCTCGGGTGCGGGCTATCAGTACCAGTACACGCCGCGGCCTTCGCAGCCATTGAACGTCGGCGAGGCCCAGGCGGCCTATCGCGAATTCTACGCGCCGCTGGACAACGCCAGCGCCGCGCCCAGCAGCCTGCCGCAAAGCCAGGGCGACATTCCGCCGTTGGGCTACGCCCTGGCCCAGCTCAAGGGTATCTACATCCTGGCCGAAAACGCCGTCGGCCTGGTGCTGGTGGACATGCACGCGGCCCATGAACGCATCATGTACGAGCGCCTCAAGGTGGCCATGGCCAGCGAAGGCCTGAGCGGCCAGCCGCTGTTGGTGCCGGAGTCGCTGGCGCTGAGCCAGCGCGAAGCCGACTGCGCCGAGGAGCACGCCCAGTGGTTCCAGCGCCTGGGCTTCGAGCTGCAGCGCCTGGGCCCCGAGACCCTGGCGATCCGCCAGATTCCTGCGCTGCTCAAGCAGGCCGAGGCCAACCGCCTGGTCCAGGACGTGCTCGCCGACCTCATGGAGTACGGCACCAGCGACCGTATCCAGGCGCACCTCAACGAGCTGCTCGGGACCATGGCCTGCCACGGCGCGGTGCGTGCCAACCGGCGCCTGGCCATCGCGGAAATGAACGCGCTGCTGCGCGACATGGAAAACACCGAGCGCAGCGGCCAGTGCAACCATGGCCGGCCGACCTGGACCCAGATGGGCCTGGACGACCTGGACAAGCTGTTCCTGCGGGGCCGATAAGATGAGCGCGAAACCCCCGGCGATTTTCCTCATGGGCCCGACCGCGGCCGGCAAGACCGACCTGGCCATCGAGCTGACCAAGGTGCTGCCTTGCGAGCTGATCAGCGTCGACTCGGCCCTGGTCTACCGCGGCATGGACATCGGTACCGCGAAACCCTCCAAGGCGGTGCTGGCCGCCCACCCGCACCGGCTGATCGACATCCTCGACCCGGCCGAAAGCTATTCGGCCAAGCGCTTCTGCACCGATGCCCTCGAGGCCATGGCCGAGATCACCGCGCGCGGCAAGATCCCGCTGCTGGTCGGCGGCACCATGCTTTATTACAAGGCGCTGGTCGAGGGCCTGGCCGACATGCCGGCCGCCGACCCTGCGGTGCGCGCCGAGCTCGAGGCCCAGGCCAGTACCCTGGGCCTGGCCGAGCTGCACCGCCAGCTGGCCGAAGTGGACCCGGAATCGGCCGCGCGTATCCATCCGAATGACCCGCAGCGGCTGATTCGCGCGCTTGAGGTGTACCGTGTCAGCGGCGAAAGCATGACCGCCCACCGGCAGCGTCAATTCGCGGAAAGTCGCGGCGCAGACGCAGGCGCGGACGGGCATTTGCCCTATACTGTCGCCAGCCTGGCGATAGCGCCTACAGATCGTCACATTTTGCATGAGCGAATTGCGTTACGATTTTCGCAGATGCTGGAACAGGGCTTCATCGACGAGGTCCGAACGCTGCGAGGCAGAAGTGACTTGCACGCGGAACTGCCGTCTATACGGGCAGTGGGATATCGGCAGGTCTGGGACTATCTCGACGGCAAGCTGTCTGAGAATGAGATGCGTGAACGCGGTATCATTGCCACGCGCCAGCTGGCCAAGCGCCAATTCACCTGGCTGCGCGGCTGGCACGACGTACACTGGCTGGATAGCCTGGCCTGCGACAATCTGTCCCGCACCTTGAAATACCTGGGGACCGTCTCCATATTGAGCTGAGTCCCTGCCAAATGCCGTCTATTCTTGCGAAGGGGCGGCATAATTTATCGATTTTCTTGATTTTCTACTATTGATCCTTACAGGAGTGCGGCATATGTCAAAAGGGCATTCGCTACAAGACCCTTACTTGAACACCTTGAGAAAAGAAAAAGTCCCGGTTTCGATCTATCTGGTCAACGGGATCAAGCTGCAGGGCCAGATCGAATCCTTCGACCAGTTCGTTGTGCTGCTGAAGAACACCGTCAGCCAGATGGTCTACAAGCACGCCATTTCGACCGTCGTCCCTGCCCGTCCGGTTCGCCTGCCAAGCCCGACTGATGCCGATCACGGCGATAGCGAGCCAGGCAACGCTTGAAAGTAGGAGCCTGCATTGTTCTTTGAGCGCCACGGTGGTGGTGAGCGAGCGCTGCTCGTTCACTTGGAAGGTCAGAACCCTGAGGCGCGCGAAGACCCGCAGGAGTTTCAGGAGCTGGCGCTGTCGGCCGGAGCCGATATCGTCTCGCTGGTAACAGTGGCGCGGCATCAGCCCACCGCCAAGTTTCTGATCGGCAGCGGCAAGGTCGAGGAGCTACGCGACCTGGTCCATTCGGCCGAAGCCGACCTGGTGATTTTCAATCACACCCTCACGCCCAGCCAGGAACGCAACCTCGAACGTGTCTTCGAGTGTCGCGTGCTGGACCGTACCGGGCTGATTCTCGATATCTTCGCCCAACGGGCGCGTACTCACGAAGGCAAGCTGCAGGTCGAACTGGCCCAGCTCGAGCACATGAGCACGCGGCTGGTGCGCGGCTGGACCCACCTTGAGCGGCAGAAGGGTGGTATCGGCTTGCGCGGCCCGGGCGAGACCCAGCTGGAAACCGACCGCCGACTGCTGCGGGTGCGCCTGCGCCAGATCAAGGCACGCCTGGAGAAGGTGCGCAGCCAGCGCGAGCAGGCCCGTCGCGGGCGCAAGCGCGCGGACATCCCGTCGGTGTCGCTGGTGGGCTACACCAACGCCGGCAAGTCGACCCTGTTCAACGCCCTTACCCAGTCCGAGGTGTATGCCGCCGACCAGCTGTTCGCCACCCTCGACCCGACCCTGCGCCGGCTCGAGCTGGCCGACCTGGGGCCGATCGTGCTGGCCGACACCGTGGGCTTCATTCGCCACCTGCCGCACAAGCTGGTCGAGGCATTTCGGGCTACGCTCGAAGAGTCGAGCAACTCCGACCTGCTGCTGCACGTGATCGACGCCCATGAGCCCGAGCGCATGGAGCAGATCGAGCAGGTACTGGCGGTGCTGGGCGAGATCGGCGCCGAGAGCTTGCCGATCCTCGAGGTGTATAACAAACTCGACCTGCTCGAGGATGTCGAGCCGCAGATCCAGCGCGATGCCGATGGCAAGCCGCAACGGGTCTGGGTATCGGCACGCGACGGACGCGGCCTGGAGCTGGTGGGCCAGGCGGTGGCCGAGTTGCTGGGGGACGACCTGTATGTCGGCACCCTGCGCCTGGAGCAGCGATTTGCCCGCTTGCGCGCGCAATTCTTTGCCCTGGGTGCCGTGCAGAGTGAAGAGCATGATGAAGAAGGGCGCAGCCTGCTGAGCGTGCGACTGCCCAGGGTCGAGCTGAATCGCCTGGTCAGCCGCGAAGGCATGGAGCCGCAAGTGTTTGTCGAGCAACACACTTTGCAATAAATGCCCGTCGAGGTCGGCGGGCAGCGGTGACAGGCATTCTGTAGCATTGGACGGCGCGCCGTGGGCGCGTCTTTGCTTTATCAGATGGAGAGCGCTATGGCTTGGAACGAGCCGGGTGGCAACTCGAACAATCAGGATCCCTGGGGCGGCCGCCGTAATGGTGGCGGCGGTGGTGGCGACAAGAAAGGTCCACCGGATCTGGACGAGGCCTTCCGCAAGCTGCAGGACAGCCTGAACGGCATGTTCGGCAGTGGCAAGAAACGCGGTGGCGGTGGTGACCGCAACATCGGCAAGGGTGGCAGCTTCGGCTTGCTGGGCATCGGCCTGGCGGTGCTGGCGGCGATCTGGCTGTACAACGCCGTGTACGTGGTGGACGAGCAGGAGCAGGCCGTGGTGCTGCGCTTCGGCAAGTACTACGAGACCGTCGGTCCCGGCCTGAATATCTATTTCCCGCCGATCGACCGCAAGTACATGGAAAACGTGACCCGCGAGCGGGCGTACACCAAGCAGGGGCAGATGCTCACCGAAGACGAGAACATCGTCGAAGTGCCGCTGACCGTGCAGTACCGCATCAGCAACCTGCAGGACTTCGTGCTCAACGTCGACCAGCCGGAAGTCAGCCTGCAGCATGCGACCGACAGCGCCCTGCGCCACGTGGTGGGTTCCACCTCGATGGACCAGGTGCTGACCGAGGGCCGCGAGCAGATGGCCGTGGACATCCGCGAGCGTCTGCAGCGTTTCCTCGACACCTACCGCACCGGTATCACCGTCACCCAGGTCAACGTGCAGAGCGCGGCAGCCCCGCGTGAAGTGCAGGAAGCCTTCGACGACGTGATCCGTGCCCGTGAAGACGAGCAGCGGGCGCGCAACCAGGCCGAGTCCTACGCCAACGGCGTGGTGCCGGAGGCCCGTGGCCAGGCGCAGCGCATCATCGAGGACGCCAACGGCTACCGCGACGAAGTCATCGCCCGCGCCAAGGGTGAGGCCGATCGCTTCAGCAAGCTGGTCACCGAGTACCGCAAGGCGCCGGAAGTCACGCGTCAGCGCCTGTACCTGGACACCATGCAGGAGGTTTACAGCAACTCCAGCAAGGTCCTAGTCACGGCCAAGGACGGGCAGAACAACCTGCTCTACCTGCCGCTGGACAAGATGGTCGAAGGTAGCCGCAGCACCCCTGCAGCGCCGGTCGGCAGCGTTTCGCCGTCGGTCAATGACGCCGCCGCGCGCGCCGCCCAGGACCTGCAACCACAACCGCCGCTGCGTTCCAGGGAGAGCCGCTGATGAGCAATAAATCGCTGTTCGCCCTGATCGGCGCCGTGGTGCTGGCGATCGTCGCCTGGAACTGCTTCTACATCGTCTCGCAAACTGAGCGCGCGGTACTGCTGCAGTTCGGTCGCGTGGTCAAGGCCGATGTCCAGCCTGGCCTGCATGTGAAGGTGCCGTACGTGAACCAGGTGCGCAAGTTCGACGCCCGCCTGATGACCCTCGACGCCCCGACCCAGCGTTTCCTGACGCTGGAGAAGAAAGCCGTGATGGTCGATGCCTATGCCAAGTGGCGGGTGAAGGACGCCGAGCGTTTCTACACCGCGACCTCGGGCATGAAGCAGATCGCCGACGAGCGCCTGTCGCGTCGTCTGGAAAGCGGCCTGCGTGACCAGTTCGGTAAACGCACCCTGCACGAAGTGGTTTCCGGTGAACGTGACGCGCTGATGGCCGACATCACCGCTTCGCTGAACCGCATGGCCAGCAAGGAGCTGGGCATCGAGGTGGTCGACGTGCGCGTCAAGGCCATCGACCTGCCGAAGGAAGTCAACCGCAGCGTGTTCGACCGCATGAGCACCGAGCGTGAGCGTGAGGCCCGCGAGCACCGCGCCAAGGGTAACGAGCTGGCTGAAGGTATTCGTGCCGACGCCGACCGCCAGCGCCGCGTGCTGCTGGCCGAAGCGTATCGTGAAGCGGAAGAGACCCGCGGTGATGGCGACGCCCAGGCGGCGGCCATCTATGCCAAGGCCTACACCCAGGACGCCGATTTCTATGCGTTCTACCGTAGCCTCAAGGCCTATCGCGAAAGCTTCTCCAGCAAGAGCGACGTGCTGGTCCTGGACGCGAAGAACGAGTTCTTCCGCTACCTGGACAAGAGCAAGCCCTGATGGCACTCGCATGAGGGAACGCCCCGTCTGGCAGCTAAAATGCCAGGCGGGGTGCATCCTGAATGAAAAGGGGTGTATGATGCGGCAGCCGGGAAATTCCCGGCTTTTTTGCGTCTGCAAGGTTGATTGGCCGCTGGCCTGTTGACGGTTTGGTCAGGACGCAAGGCAATTCGAGGGTATTGGCTACGGTGGTTGCGCTGGGATCGGTGCTGCCCGCTATTGTGCGCCAATGCCTGCTTTACTCACGGCTCGCCAGCTGGCAGGCCGCCCGGACCAGAGGGGAAATGGCGTAATGGCAACGGTAGACCGCTGGCTGCTGCCAGATGGCATCGAGGAAGTACTGCCACCTGAAGCCGCGCGCATCGAAATCGCGCGTCGCCAGGTGTTGGACCTGTTCCAGAGTTGGGGTTACGAACTGGTCGTCACGCCGCATATCGAGTACCTGGAGTCGCTGCTGACCGGCGCCGGCCAGGACCTGGACCAGCGCACCTTCAAGGTGGTCGACCCGCAGTCGGGCCGCCTGATGGGCTTCCGCGCCGACTTCACGCCGCAGGTGGCGCGTATCGACGCCCACACCCTGCGCCGTGAAGGCCCGAGCCGCCTGTGCTACGCCGGCAGCGTGCTGCACGCCCAGCCACGTGCCCTGTCCACCTCGCGCAGCCCGATCCAGCTGGGCGCCGAGCTGTACGGCGACGCCAGCCCGACCAGCGATGTCGAGATCATCAGCCTGATGCTCGCCACGCTGCAGCTGACCGACGTGGCGGATGTGCACATGGACCTTGGCCACGTCGGTATCTACCGTGGCCTGGCCCGTGCCGCCAACCTGTCCGGCGCGGTCGAGCAGCAGCTGTTCGACGCCCTGCAGCGCAAGGCCGTCGATGAAGTGCAGGCGCTGACCGCCGACCTGCCGAAGGACCTGGGCAACATGCTGCGCGCCCTGTGCGAGCTGTGCGGTGGCCGTGAAGTGCTGGCCGAGGCCCGCGTGCGCCTGGGCCGTGCCCCGGCCAGCGTGCTGGCGGCGCTGGACGACCTGTTGGCGATCGCCGACCGCCTGGCCGCGCGCTACCCGCAACTGCCGCTGTACTTCGACCTCGGCGAGCTGCGCGGTTACCACTACCACACCGGCGTGGTGTTCGCCGTGTTCGTCCCGGGCGAGGGCCAATCGATCGCCCAGGGCGGGCGCTACGACGACATTGGCGCCGATTTCGGCCGGGCCCGCCCGGCCACCGGTTTCTCCACGGATTTGAAGACCCTGGTCACACTGGGGCGAGCGGAGGTCGTATTGCCTGCTGGCGGCATCTGGATGCCCGACAGCAGCGATGCGGCCCTCTGGCAGATGGTCTGCCAGTTGCGCAACGAGGGCCAGCGTGTGGTCCAGGCCCTGCCTGGCCAGCCGCTGAGTGCTGCTCTCGAGGCGGATTGTGATCGGCAATTGATTCAGCAAGACGGGCGCTGGCAGGTTCTGCCGCTGACCCATTGAGATTCTGTGCCGGCAATGGGCCGGCAACCAAGTTTGCGTGAATGAGGACAAGTGTTATGGGTAAGAATGTCGTCGTCCTGGGCACCCAGTGGGGTGATGAGGGCAAAGGCAAGATCGTCGATCTGCTGACCGAACATGCTGCCGCCGTAGTGCGCTACCAAGGTGGCCACAACGCGGGTCACACCCTGGTGATCAACGGTGAGAAGACCGTTCTGCACCTGATTCCTTCGGGCATCCTGCGTGAAGGCGTACAGTGCCTGATCGGCAACGGCGTGGTCGTTGCGCCGGACGCCCTGATGCGTGAAATCACCAAGCTGGAAGAGAAGGGCGTACCGGTGCGCGAGCGCCTGCGCATCAGCCCGGCCGCGCCGCTGATCCTGTCCTACCACGTGGCGCTGGACCAGGCCCGTGAGAAGGCCCGTGGCGAAGCCAAGATCGGCACCACCGGCCGTGGCATCGGCCCCGCCTACGAAGACAAGGTCGCCCGCCGTGGCCTGCGCGTCGGCGATCTGTTCCACCGCGAGCGTTTCGCCGCCAAGCTCGGTGAGCTGCTGGACTACCACAACTTCCAGCTGGTCAATTACTACAAAGAGCCGGCCATCGACTTCCAGCAGACCCTGGACGAGTGCATGGCTTACGCCGAGCAGCTCAAGCCGATGATGCTCGACGTCACCGCCGAGCTGCACAACCTGCGCCGCGCCGGCAAGGACATCATGTTCGAAGGCGCCCAGGGCTCGCTGCTGGACATCGACCACGGTACCTACCCGTACGTCACCAGCTCCAACACCACCGCTGGCGGCATCTCCACCGGTTCCGGCGTTGGCCCGATGTACCTGGACTACATCCTCGGTATCACCAAGGCCTACACCACCCGCGTCGGTTCCGGTCCGTTCCCGACCGAACTGTTCGACGAGACTGGCGCCACCCTGGCCAAGCGTGGCCACGAGTTCGGTTCGACCACCGGCCGTGCCCGTCGCTGCGGCTGGTTCGATGCCGTGATCCTGCGTCGCGCCATCGACGTCAACAGTATCTCGGGCATCTGCCTGACCAAGCTGGACGTGCTGGACGGCCTGGAGACCATCAACATCTGCGTGGGCTACAAGAACGAGAACGGCGCCGTCATCGACGCGCCTTCCGACGCCGACAGCTACATCGGCCTGGAGCCGGTGTACGAAGAGATGCCAGGCTGGAGCGAGTCGACCCTGGGCATGAAAACCCTGGAAGAACTGCCAGCCGCCGCGCGCGCTTACATCAAGCGCATCGAGGAGTTGGTAGGTGCGCCGATCGATATCATCTCGACCGGCCCGGACCGCAACGAGACCATCGTGCTGCGTCATCCGTTCGCCTGATCAGCTACCCCGCTAGCTGACTGAACGCCGCGCCCCCGCAAGGAGGCGCGGCGTTTTCATGTGCGCAGCCCACGTGCGCACAAATGCCTTGCCTCGCGCTTTCCTTTGGCGTTTATGCCTGCTGCCTTCGGCACAACCCTTGCTGTAAGAAGTTTCTGTAGATGCCATCAAAGTAATGGCCCCAGAAACACGAGGGTTACAACGTGTCCGCCATCCTTTCACTGTTACGAAGCCGCCTGTTGCGGCCTGTGTTTGTTGCGCTTGGTATCGCTCTTCTGGTGCAGGTGCTGGTTGCCGTCGCACTGACACGGAGCACGGTCACCGCCCTGGAGGCCGACCTGGGCGAGCGCCTGGGTAACGACAGCCGGCAATTGGCCGCCGAGCTGGAGCAGGCCGGGCAGGATGTGCGCGCTGGCCTCGACAGCCTCTCGGCCAGTACGCGTCAGCGCCTGAGCGCGGGCCTGTCCAGTCGCCTGCACGACGAGCAGCAGCAATTGCGCGCCACCCTTGAACAGAACCTCAAGGACTCGGCCAACGACATGGCCGAGCTGCTGGCCTCGGTCGCGCCGCGGGCGATCTGGGACAACGACGTGCCGATGCTGTCGGACTTCGCCCGCCGCGCCCAGCGCAATCCCAACGTGTTGTTCGTGATCTACGACGATGCCCAGGGCCAGCACCTGACGCGCTACCTCAACCGGCAGAACCCGATCAACCAGGCGTTGATCGACAAGGGCCAGGGCGAGCGGGCGCTGGACAAGGTGCTCGATGCGGCGCGCAAGGACCCGTCGGTGTACTTCATCGAGGCGTCGATCAACCCTAATGGCGCCGAGATCGGCAAAGTGCTGATGGGGGTGTCCACGGCTGGAGTCGACAAGGAACTGCAGGCCCTGGACCTGCGCTTCAACGCGCTGATCGCCAGCGGTGAGCAACTGGTCGGCGACAGCCTGGTGGCCGCCGCAGCCGACAGTGGCAAGGCCCTGCGCGCGCGCCTGGAGACCGCGCAGAACAGTGCCACGGCGATGCAGGCCAATACCGCGCAGACCGTGCGTGATGCCGCCGCCGAGCTGCGCTGGCGGATTGGCCTGGGCCTGGTGCTGGTGGGCCTGGGCGTGCTGCTGGTGGTGGCCGTGGTGCTGGGGCGGCGGGTGCTCAGCAAGCTGCGCCTGTTGATCGCTGCGCTCAACGACCTGGCGGCAGGCGAAGGCGACCTGACCAAGCGCGTGACCCTGGACAGCCGCGACGAGATTGGCGACATGGCCTCGGCGGTGAACCGCTTCGTCGACAAGCTGCAGCCTATCGTCCGCGAGGCGGGCGAGGTGGCCCAGCGCACTGGCGTGGAAATCGGCGCCATGGCCCAGCGCAACGCCGGCGCCGATGCCGCCGCCGCGTTGCAGCGCGACGAGGTGGCGGCCAGCCTGCGTGACCTGTCGAGCATGGCGGACGAGGCCCAGGCCGAGAGCCAGGCGATGCAGGCGGCGTTGCAGCAGGTGGTCGATATTCGCCAGGCCACCGATGAGAACAGCCAGGCCACCACGCAGTTGGCGCGGCTGATCGAGAACCTGGCCGGCGAGGTGCAGACCGGCTCCCAGGTGATCGAGCGTCTGGCCCAGCAGAGCGAGCAGATCGAGGTGGTACTGACGGTGATCCATGGCATCGCCGAGCAGACCAACTTGCTGGCGCTCAATGCGGCCATCGAGGCGGCGCGGGCGGGGGAGACCGGGCGTGGCTTTGCCGTGGTGGCCGACGAGGTGCGGGCGCTGGCGAGCAAGACGCAGAGCTCGACCGGGGATATCCAGTCGCACATCGCCGCGCTGCAGCAGGGGGCCAAGGAAGCGGTGGCGACCATCAGCCAGGCTGGGCGCCAGGCCAGCGAAGGCTTGCTGGTGCTGCGTGACAACGAGCGGCGTCAGCAGTCGGTACAGGCTGCGGTGGAGCAGGTGCATGCGGCAATCGGCCTGGCCACCCGTGCGGCGGAGCAGCAGGCCAATGGCGCGCAGGCGGTGCGCGGGCGAGTGGAAACCATCCACACCCAGGCCGAGCGTTCGGCCGAGGTGGTGATGCAGACCACCGCCAGCAGCAAGGTGCTCGATGACCTGGCGGCGCAGTTGCGCGCCAGCCTTGGGCAGTTCAGGGCCTGAGGTTCGCCGGCAAGCCGGCTCCTACACGAAACCCGTAGGAGCCGGCTTGCCGGCGAACAGGGGTGTCACGCCTTGTTCAGATACATCCGCGTGGTCAGCAGATACACCGGCAGCCCCGACACCAGGATCAGCAACGCCGCATACGGCGCCGCCGCGGCGAACTCGACATTGGCGGTGTGCGCCCACACCTCGGTGGCCAGCGTAGTCATGCCGGTGGGGCTGAGCAGCAAGGTCGCGGTCAGCTCCTTCATCGCATCCAGGAACACCAGGGCGAAGGCCGCCGCCATCGCCGGGAAGATGATCGGCAGGGTGACCCGACAGAACGCCGCGAAGCTGCTCGCGCCCAGGGTTCGCGCCGCCTCTTCCAGGGTTGGCGAGGCCTTGTTCAGCGCCGTGCGCACCGGCGACTGGGCCAGCGGCAGGAACAGCAGGGCGTAGGCCAGGATCAGCAAAGCGGTGGTCTGGTACAGCGCCGGCACGTAGTGCAAGGCGAAGAACACCAGGGTCAGCGCGATCACCAGGCCGGGCAGGGCGTGCAGCAGGTATGGCAGGCGTTCGGCCCAGATCGCCAGGCGCCCCTTGTAGCGCACCACCAGGAAGCTGATCGGCAACGCCAGCAGCACGCAGAAGCCAGCGCCGCCCAGCGACACCGACAGCGAAGTGACCAGTGCCTTGCCGATGGCTGCAACCGGGAACGCCGCCGACGAGCCGACGCTCAGCCAGTAGCCGAGCATCGCCAGCGGAATGCCGCTGCCCAGCACCGCCAGTGTCAGGCAGAACAGCTGCCCCAGGGGCATCCAACCGCGCAGGCGCAGCGGCTGGGCGCGGCGTGCCACGCCTTGGCCGATGCGCACGTGGCGGGCCTTGCCGCGCACCCGCAGCTCCAGCCACAGCATCGCCAGGCACAGCACCAGCAGCACGGCCGAAAGCATCGCGGCATTGGCGTTGCTGAACTCCAGCTCGAACTGCTGGTAGATCGCCGTGGTGAAGGTCTGCAAGCCGAGGATCGACAGTGCGCCGAACTCCACCAGCATGTGCAGGGCGATCAGCAGCGCGCCGCCGAGCATCGATGGCCACAGCAGTGGCAGGGTGATCTTGCGGAACACCCCCCAGCGACTGCAGCCCAGGGTGCGTGCCGACTCCTCGAGCGCGGTGTCGAGGTTGCGCAAGGTGGCGGCCACCGGCAGGAACACCAGTGGGTACTTGGACAGCGCCATCACCAGGATCGCCCCGCCGAGGCCTTCGAAGTCCGAGCTCAGCGACACCCAGGTGAAGCTGCTGACAAACGACGGCACGGCGAACGGCAGGCACAGCAGCACGCCCCACAGGCGCCGGCCCGGCAGGTCGCTGCGTTCCAGCAGCCAGGCCAGGGCCACGCCGACGACCAGGCACAGCAGGGTGACGCCGACCATCAGCAGCAGGGTGTTGCGCAGCAAGCCCCAGACGAACGGGCGCCAGAGCAGGCGCAGCGCTTCATGCCAGCCGGCATCCCAGGCCTTGAGCCCGACATACAGCAAGGGCAGCAGGCTCATGGCCACCAGGAACAATACAGGCAGCACCACCCAGACGGACGGGCGCTTGCGCCGCGCAACGAAGCGAGCCAGGGCGGGCGAGGGCAGGGCGGCGGTCATCAGAGCAGGCCAACCTCACGTTCGAGCTCGATGGCCTCCTCGGCATTGCCCAGGTCGGCTGGCGAGATCTGCGGCGGGCGCAGTTCGTTGAACGGCTTCAGGCCGCGATCGGAGACCATGCCTTTGTGCAGTGGGTACTCGGCGGTGGTCTGGGTGATCACGCGCTGGCCTTCTTCACTGGCCATCCAGTTGAGCAGGGCCTGGGCTTGCTTGGGGTGCTTGCTGGCCTTGACCACCGCGGCGCCGGAAACGGTGACCAGGTTGCCGGCATCGCCATCGGCGAGGTAGTACAGCTTGGAATCCAGCTTGCCGCGTTCGCGCTCAAGGGCATACCAGTAGTAGTTGTTCACCAGTACTGCGGCCACTTCACCTTTTTCCACGGCTTTGAGGGCAACCATGTTGTTGGTGTAGGTCTTGCCGAACGCTTTCAGGCCGGTCAGCCATTCCTCGGTGGCTTCGCGTCCGTGCATCTTCAGGATGGCCACGGCCTGTTCCTGGAAGGCGCCGCTGGTGGGGACATAGCCGACGCGTCCGTCCCATTCGGGGTTGGCGAAATCCATCACCGTGGTCGGCAGGTCTTTCTCGTCGATCTTCTTCGGGTTGAACACCACGATGCGGGTGCGGGCGGTGATGCCCATCCAGGTGCCGTTGGCGCCTACATACTCCTTGGGCATCATGTTCGCGGTGGCGTCGTCGATCTTGGCCAGCAGGCCCAGCTCGCCGAGGTTGTTCAGCGGTGGCGATTCTTCGGTGTAGATGATGTCGGCCGGCGAGCGCGCGCCTTCCTCGATGATCTGGCTGGCCAGCTGGTTGCTGCTGCCCTTGCGGATATTGATATGGATGCCGGTCTTGGCCTCGTAGGCCTTGGCGATGGCTTCGCCGATTTCCTTGTGCTGGCCGTTGTACATCGTCAACGTGACGGGCTCGTCTGCCAGGGCGGCCGGAGCGCCGATCACCAGGCTCAGAACTGCAGCGGCCAGGGTGCGCATCAGCGGTTGCGGGCGGATCGTCATGCGGGTACTTCCTCGCTTACGGCTACATATTTGGAAACAATGGTAAACGAAATCGTTTCTCAAATGGGCGCATGACGGGAAATTCATGGGCGTTCGCCTTGATGCATTCTGGGCCTGTGAGACCGAGCGCCGCGCGGGCGGCGCTCGATCCTGAATGTGCCAGAGAATCATCGGCGGGCGAGAGGGGCAACCAAAAATCGCAGGCAAGAAAAAACCCACTAGCAAGCTAGTGGGTTTTTGTATGGTGCCCAGGAGAAGACTCGAACTTCCACGACCGTTAAGTCACTGATACCTGAAACCAGCGCGTCTACCAATTCCGCCACCTGGGCAAAGCTTTGCATCATCTGTCGAAGGCGACTATCGTACGCTTTCACACAGTAGCAACAGATCCTTGGTCATCTGTTACTTGAAAATATTTGGTGCCCAGGAGAAGACTCGAACTTCCACGGCCGTTAAGCCACTGATACCTGAAACCAGCGCGTCTACCAATTCCGCCACCTGGGCACACATTCGAGATCAAGATGCTTTACAGCGTCGTTCATCTCTACTACAACTTCGGGGTTGTCCGTCGTTGTGGTGCGCACTATACGGACGCTCCTGATGCCTGTAAAGCCCCCGATCGAAAAAAATCTCAAAAAATTCAACTTGTTGATTCCGCAGGCCTATTGTCGCTCACCGAACACCGTGGCGGGGCTGTCCAAGGCTGAGATTTCCGGTTTCAATACGCCTATGCCAGAATTCCTATCTATATACCCCAAGGTGAACCCCTTCTGATGGCCGATTGGCAATCCCTCGATCCCGAGGCCGCTCGCGAAGCGGAAAAATACGACAATCCTATTCCTAGCCGTGAGCTGATCCTGCAGCGCCTCGCCGACCGTGGCGAACCGGCTGCCCGCGAACAGCTGGCTGAAGAATTCGGTCTTTACGAAGAAGACCAGATCGAAGCCCTGCGCCGCCGCCTGCGCGCCATGGAGCGTGACGGCCAGCTTATCTACACCCGGCGCGGCACCTATGCCCCGGTGGACAAGCTCGACCTGATCTGCGGCCGTGTCTCCGGCCACCGCGATGGCTTCGGCTTCCTGATCCCCGACGACGGCAGCGAGGACCTGTTCCTCAGCCCTGCGCAGATGCGCCTGGTGTTCGACGGCGACCGTGGCCTGGCCCGGGTTTCCGGTGTCGATCGCCGTGGTCGCCGCGAAGGCGTGCTGGTGGAAGTCATCTCCCGCGCCCATGAAAGCGTGGTCGGCCGCTACTTCGAAGAAGGCGGCATCGGCTACGTGACCCCGGACAACCCGAAGATCCAGCAGGAAGTGCTGGTCACCGCCGGGCGCAACGGCGGGGCGAAGATCGGCCAGTTCGTGTCGATCAAGATCACCCACTGGCCCACTCCGCGCTTCCAGCCGCAGGGTGACGTGGTCGAGGTGATCGGTAACTACATGGCCCCGGGCATGGAGATCGACATCGCCCTGCGCAGCTACGACATCCCGCATGTCTGGCCCAAGGACGTGATCAAGGAAGCGCGCAAGTTCCGCTCGGAAGTCGAGGAGAAGGACAAGGAGAAGCGCATCGACCTGCGCCACCTGCCGTTCGTCACCATCGACGGCGAGGACGCCCGCGACTTCGACGACGCCGTCTACTGCGAACCCCTGGGCAAGCTGCGCCTGTTCTCCGGCGGTTGGCGCCTGTACGTGGCGATCGCCGACGTGTCCAGCTACGTGCGCCTGGGCTCGGCCCTGGACGTCGAGGCCCAGCAGCGCGGCAACTCGGTGTACTTCCCCGAGCGGGTGATCCCGATGCTGCCCGAGGAGCTGTCCAACGGCCTGTGCTCGCTGAACCCGCACGTCGATCGCCTGGCCATGGTGTGCGAAATGACCATGAACAAGGCCGGCCAGATGGTCGACTACCAGTTCTACGAAGGCGTCATCCACTCCCATGCTCGCCTGACCTACAACAAGGTCAGCAGCATGCTCGAGCATGCCCGCACCCGTGAGGGCAAGGCGCTGCGCGAGGAGTACAAGGAGGTCCTGCCGGACCTGAAGAACCTGTACAACCTGTACAAGGTGCTGGTCGATGCCCGTCACACCCGTGGCGCCATCGATTTCGAAACGCAGGAAACCCGCATCATCTTCGGCGATGACCGCAAGATCGACGAAATTCGTCCGACCGTGCGCAACGACGCCCACAAGCTGATCGAAGAATGCATGCTGGCGGCCAACGTCGCCACCGCCGAGTTCCTGCAAAAGCACAACGTCCCCTCGCTGTACCGCGTGCACGACGGCCCGCCGCCGGAGCGCCTGGAAAAACTGCGCGCCTTCCTCGGCGAGCTGGGCCTGACCCTGCACAAGGGCAAGGACCCGTCGCCCAAGGATTACCAGGCCCTGCTGGCGAGCATCGCCGGGCGCCCGGACTTCCATCTGATCCAGACCGTCATGCTGCGCTCGCTGAGCCAGGCGGTGTACAGCGTCGAGAACAACGGCCACTTCGGCCTGAACTACGAGGCCTACACCCACTTCACCTCGCCGATCCGCCGTTACCCGGACCTGCTGGTGCACCGCGCCATTCGCAGCGTGATCCGCTCCAAGGTCGACACCCCGCACGTCAAGCGTGCCGGTGCCATGAGCATCCCCAAGGCGCGTATCTACCCGTACGACGAGAACAGCCTGGAGCAGATGGGCGAGCAGTGCTCGATGACCGAGCGCCGCGCCGACGAGGCCACCCGCGACGTGGTCAACTGGCTCAAGTGCGAATACATGCGCGACCGCGTGGGCGAGACCTTCCCTGGCGTGATCACCGCGGTGACCGGTTTTGGCCTGTTCATCGAGCTGACCGATATCTATGTCGAGGGCCTGGTGCACGTCAGCGCCTTGCCGGGCGACTACTACCACTTCGATCCGGTGCACCACCGCCTGTCGGGTGAGCGCAGCGGCCGCAGCTTCCGCCTGGGCGACACCGTGGAAGTCAAGGTCATGCGCGTCGACCTCGAGCAGCGCAAGATCGACTTCGAAATGTCCGAAGCCACGGTCAACGCGCCGGTCGGCCGCAAGCCTGCCGCCGCAGGTAAGGCCGTGGCCGGCAAGGCCGCGCCTGAGCCAGCCCCGGCGCCCGAGGCGAAGATCTCGCCCAAGCCGCGCAGCCGCAAGAGCGAGGCCGCCGAGGCGTACTTCCCGAAAGACGCCGTGCAGCGCAACGCCGAAGTGCGCAAGAGCCGCGAGATGAAAAAAGCCCTGATGGGCGAAGCGCGCCATGCCGGCAGCAAGCCGGAGAAGGGCGCCAAGGCGGCGGGCAAGACCAAGCATCGCAAGGGGCCGTCGAAGTCCGGCGCGCCACGTAAGGGCAAGAGCAAGCCATGAGTCAGCTGGAAAAGATCTACGGCGTGCATGCCGTCCAGGCACTGCTGCAACACCACCCCAAGCGGGTCAAGCAGATCTGGCTCTCCGAGGGGCGTAGCGAGCCGCGTATCCAGGCGCTGCTGGAGCTGGCCGCGCAGAATCGCGTGCAGGTCGGCCAGGCCGAACGCCGCGAGCTCGACGCCTGGGTCGAGGGCGTGCACCAGGGCGTGGTCGCCGAGGTGAGCCCGAGCCAGGTGTGGGGCGAAGCGATGCTCGACGAGTTGCTCGAGCGCACCGAGACCCCGCCGCTGATCCTGGTGCTCGATGGCGTCACCGACCCGCACAACCTCGGCGCCTGCCTGCGCACCGCCGATGCTGCCGGCGCCACCGCCGTGGTGATCCCCAAGGACAAGTCGGCCACGCTCACCGGAGTGGTGCGCAAGGTCGCCTGCGGCGCCGCCGAGGTGATGCCGCTGGTGGCCGTGACCAACCTGTCCCGTACCCTGGAGAAACTCCAGCAGCGCGGGCTGTGGGTGGTCGGCACCGCTGGCGAGGCCGAGCAGGAGGTCTACCAGCAGGACCTGACGGGCCCGCTGGTGATGATCATGGGCGCCGAAGGCAAGGGCATGCGCCGCCTGACCCGCGAGCACTGCGACTTCCTGGTCAAGCTGCCGATGGCCGGTAGCGTCAGCAGCCTGAACGTCTCGGTGGCCACCGGGGTGTGCCTGTTCGAGGCCGTGCGTCAGCGTCAGAAAACCTGAAGGCTGGCGTTATCTCTGTAGGAGCCGGCGAACACCGGCGTAGCCGGTGCCATGCACTGCGCTGCCTGTTTCGCCAGCAATGGCTCCTACAAGAACGGCCGATGCCGGGTTGTTCAAATAATCGCCAATTACCTTGCTTGTCCCCGCGGCCTTCTCTACAATTGCGCCCCTTGCCGAGTTGGCCGGCGCGCATGCGCCTTCGCTCAGGGCAAGACATACAGTGTCATTCACTCCTTGTCTGACCAGATTGCTGGCAGACTACTAACCCGTAAGGAGCATTCATGCGTCATTACGAAATCATCTTCCTGGTTCACCCGGACCAGAGCGAGCAAGTCGGCGGCATGGTTGAGCGTTACACCAAGCTGATCGAAGAAGATGGTGGCAAGATCCACCGCCTGGAAGACTGGGGCCGCCGTCAGCTGGCCTACGCAATCAACAATGTTCACAAGGCTCACTACGTGATGCTGAACGTTGAGTGCACCGGCAAGGCCCTGGCCGAGCTGGAAGACAACTTCCGCTACAACGATGCCGTGATCCGTAACCTGGTCATCCGTCGCGACGAAGCCGTTACCGGCCCGTCCGAGATGCTCAAGGCCGAAGAGAACCGCAGCGAGCGCCGTGAGCGTCGTGAACGTCCTGAAAATGCTGATGGCGCCGATGGCGACGACAGCAATGACAGCGACAACAGCGACAACGCTGACGAGTAATCCACGGACCTTCTTGAGGAGCCAATCACATGGCACGTTTCTTCCGTCGTCGTAAATTCTGCCGCTTCACTGCTGAAGACGTGAAAGAGATCGACTTCAAAGATCTCAACACCCTGAAAGCTTACGTATCCGAAACCGGCAAGATCGTTCCAAGCCGCATCACCGGTACCAAAGCTCGTTATCAGCGTCAGCTGGCTACCGCTATCAAGCGCGCCCGCTTCCTGGCCCTGCTGCCCTACACCGACAGCCACGGCCGCTGAGACCGGGTCGTCGACTAGGTAGCAAGGGATACGCATGCGAGCGTTAGCTAGTTTCATCATGCGCGGTCGTGTGCAGGCCACCCTCGTGGTGGTCATCAGCGCGGTACTGCCGCTGCTGTTCTGGTTGAGTGCCGCCGCCGGGAGCCTGGTGTTCCTGCGGCGCGGGTTCAAGGATGCATCATCGGTCATCGCCTGGGGCCTTTTGCCCGGCGTGGCGATGTGGGTATTCGGCGAGCCAAGCACCTTGCTGGTGTTTCTGGGGACGCTGGGGCTGGCCGCGCTATTGCGCGCCGAGCACAGTTGGGCCCGGATACTGCTGTCAAGCATCGTGCTGGCGCTGCTGTATGGCCTGGTCCTTGATGTGGTGCTGCGTGACACCTTCGAGGTGCTGGCCCAGGCGCTTGAAAAAGCCCTGCCGCAGTTCGAAGGCAAGCCGGTGCTGCCCGGTGAGCTGATCAGTCCGTTGCTGATCGCTTCCAGTGCGGTAATGCTGCAGTTGTTCAGTGTGCTGGCGTTGATGCTGGCGCGTTACTGGCAAGCGGCGTTGTACAACCCCGGTGGCTTCGGTCGCGAATTTCGCGAACTGCGGTTGCCGAAAGTGCCCATGCTGGCACTGGTGTCGCTGATGGTGCTGGGTCCGTTCCTCGGGCCGCAGTTCATCGTGCTGGCATCGGCCTCCAGCCTGGTGCTGCTGCTGGCAGCCATCGCCCTGGTTCATGGGCTGGTGGCGCAGGGGCGACTCGCCGGCTTCTGGCTGGTGGGGCTGTACGTGACGCTACCGCTGCTCATGCAGCTGATTTATCCGTTGCTCGTGGTTCTGGCCATTGTCGACAGCCTGATTGATTTTCGCGGTCGCAAGTCCCCTTCACAGGGTGACGACTCCGCGAACGGTGAAGGTTAAAAGTTAAGAGGTTTTACCAAATGGAACTGATCCTGCTGGAAAAAGTCGCCAACCTGGGCAACCTGGGCGACAAAGTAAACGTTAAGGCTGGTTACGGCCGTAACTACCTGCTGCCGTTCGGCAAGGCCACCGTTGCCAACGCCGCCAACCTGGCCGCGTTCGAAGAGCGCCGCGCCGAGCTGGAAAAAGCTGCAGCAGACAAGAAAGCTTCGGCTGAAAGCCGCGCTGCCCAACTGGCCGAGCTGGAAGTGACCATCACTGCCACCGCTGGCGACGAAGGCAAGCTGTTCGGTTCGATCGGCACCCACGACATCGCTGACGCCCTGACCGCCTCCGGCGTTGAAGTGGCCAAGGCTGAAGTTCGTCTGCCGAACGGCACCATCCGTCAGGTTGGCGAATACGACGTAGCCGTGCACCTGCACAGCGACGTCGAAGCCACCGTACGCGTGGTCGTCGTAGCTGCCTAAGCGGCTTTAATCGACTGGCCCCTGGTGGGTCAGGCGGTTAACATCGGGCACGGTCCTGTTTCCTACAGGCCGTGCCCTTTGTCTTTTTCATCTTCCAGAATTCTTTCGTGGCCATGAACGAGATCACTACCTCCGAACAGCTCGACCTGCAAACCGCTGCCCTGAAGGTGCCGCCGCATTCCATCGAGGCCGAACAGGCCGTGCTCGGTGGCCTGATGCTGGAGAACAGCGCCTGGGAGCGGGTGCTGGACCAGGTTTCGGACGGTGACTTCTACCGGCATGACCACCGCCTGATCTTCCGCGCCATCCACAAGCTGGCGGACCAGAACCAGCCGTTCGACGTGGTCACGTTGCACGAGCAGTTGGACAAGGAAGGCCTGTCGACCCAGGTCGGCGGGTTGGCCTACCTGGCCGAGCTGGCCAAGAACACCCCGTCGGTGGCCAACATCAAGGCCTACGCCGCGATCATTCGCGAGCGGGCCACGCTGCGCCAGCTGATCAGCATCAGCACCGACATCGCCGACAACGCCTTCAACCCGCAAGGGCGCAATGCCGAGGAGATCCTCGACGACGCCGAACGGCAGATCTTCCAGATCGCCGAAGCGCGGCCGAAGACCGGCGGCCCGGTGGGGGTCAACGAGCTGTTGACCATGGCCATCGACCGCATCGACACGCTGTTCAACTCCGACAGCGACATCACCGGCATCTCCACCGGCTACACCGACCTGGACGAGAAGACCAGCGGCCTGCAGCCGGCCGACCTGATCATCGTGGCCGGCCGTCCGTCGATGGGCAAGACCACCTTCGCCATGAACCTGGTGGAAAACGCCGTGCTGCGCAGCGACAAGGTGGTGCTGGTGTTCTCCCTCGAGATGCCAGGTGAGTCGCTGGTCATGCGTATGCTCTCCTCGCTCGGGCGCATCGACCAGACCAAGGTGCGTTCCGGCCAGCTGGACGACGACGACTGGCCGCGCCTGACCTCGGCGGTGAACCTGCTCAACGACCGCAAGTTGTTCATCGACGATACCGCCGGCATCAGCCCGTCGGAAATGCGCGCGCGTACCCGGCGCCTGGCCCGTGAGCACGGCGAGATCGCCATGATCATGGTCGACTACCTGCAGTTGATGCAGATTCCAGGCTCTGCCGGTGACAACCGCACCAACGAGATTTCCGAGATCTCCCGCTCGTTGAAAGCCCTGGCCAAGGAGTTCAACTGCCCGGTGATCGCCCTGTCGCAGCTCAACCGCTCCCTGGAGCAACGCCCGAACAAGCGCCCGGTGAACTCCGACTTGCGTGAATCCGGAGCGATCGAGCAGGACGCCGACGTGATCATGTTCGTCTACCGCGACGAGGTGTATCACCCCGAGACCGAGCACAAGGGCGTGGCCGAGATCATCATCGGCAAGCAGCGTAACGGCCCCATCGGCTTTATCCGCCTGGCGTTCATCGGCAAGTACACCCGCTTCGAGAACCTCGCGCCGGGCATGTACAACTTCGACGACGACGAATAAGCCACTGGCCGCTTCGCCGGCAAGCCGGCTCCTGCGGGTGGATGCAGGAGCCGGCTGGTATCGCTCGCCCATGAATCCGACCACTATCGTCGGATTTGGTCAAAATTTGTGCTATATTCCGCGCCCGCGATTTTCCTGCACACCAGAACCGGTCACTGACATGCAAGCAGCCAAACCACTCTACGACTATCCCAAGTACTGGGCCGAATGCTTCGGGCCAGCGCCTTTCCTGCCCATGAGCAGGGAGGAGATGGATCAGCTCGGCTGGGATTCCTGCGACATCATCATCGTGACCGGGGATGCCTACGTCGACCATGCCTCGTTCGGCATGGCCATCATCGGCCGCCTGCTCGAAGCCCAGGGCTTTCGCGTAGGCATCATCGCCCAGCCCAACTGGCAGTCCAAAGACGACTTCATGAAGCTCGGCGAGCCGAACCTGTTCTTCGGCGTGGCCGCGGGCAACATGGACTCGATGATCAACCGCTACACCGCGGACAAGAAGATCCGTTCCGACGACGCCTACACCCCCGGCGGCCTGGCCGGCAAACGCCCGGACCGCGCCAGCCTGGTATACAGCCAGCGCTGCAAGGAAGCCTACAAGCATGTGCCGATCGTGCTCGGTGGCATCGAGGCCTCGCTGCGCCGCATCGCCCACTATGACTATTGGCAGGACAAGGTCCGCCACTCGATCCTGATCGATGCCAGCGCCGACATCCTGCTGTACGGCAACGCCGAGCGCGCCATCGTCGAGGTGGCCCAGCGCCTGTCCCAGGGCGAGCGTATCGAAAGCATCACCGATATTCGCGGCACCGCCTTCGTGCGCCGTGACACCCCCGAAGGCTGGTTCGAGATCGACTCCACCCGCATCGACCGCCCGGGCCGGGTCGACAAGATCATCAACCCCTACGTGAACACCCAGGACACCCAGGCCTGCGCCATCGAGCAGGCCAAGGGCGACCAGCAAGACCCCAACGAAGCCAAGGTGGTGCAGATCCTCGACAGCCCGAGCGTGACCCGCGAAAAATCGGTCATCCGCCTGCCGTCGTTCGAGAAGGTGCGCAACGACCCGGTGCTCTATGCCCACGCCAACCGCGTGCTGCACCTGGAAACCAACCCGGGCAACGCCCGCGCCCTGGTGCAGAAGCATGGCGAGGTGGATGTGTGGTTCAACCCGCCACCCATTCCCATGACCACCGAGGAAATGGACTACGTGTTCGGCATGCCGTACGCGCGTATCCCGCACCCGGCCTATGGCAAGGAGCGCATCCCGGCCTACGAGATGATTCGCTTCTCGGTCAACATCATGCGTGGCTGCTTCGGTGGCTGCACCTTCTGCTCGATCACCGAGCACGAAGGGCGAATCATCCAGAACCGCTCGCACGAGTCGATCCTGCACGAGATCGAGGAGATGCGCGACAAGGTGCCGGGCTTCACCGGCGTGGTCTCCGACCTTGGCGGGCCGACCGCCAACATGTACCGCATCGCCTGCAAGAGCCACGACATCGAGAAGCACTGCCGCAAGCCGTCGTGCGTGTTCCCGGGCATCTGCGAGAACCTCAACACCGACCACAGCTCGCTGATCGAGCTGTACCGCAAGGCCCGTGCCCTGCCGGGGGTGAAGAAGATCCTGATCGCCTCGGGCCTGCGCTACGACCTAGCGGTGGAATCGCCGGAGTATGTGCGCGAGCTGGTCACCCACCACGTCGGTGGCTACCTGAAGATCGCCCCGGAACACACCGAGCGTGGTCCGCTGGACAAGATGATGAAGCCGGGGATCGGCACCTACGACCGCTTCAAGCGCATGTTCGAGAAGTTCTCGAAAGAGGCGGGCAAGGAGCAGTACCTGATCCCGTACTTCATCGCCGCCCACCCGGGCACCACCGACGAAGACATGATGAACCTGGCCCTGTGGCTCAAGGGCAACGGCTTCCGCGCCGACCAGGTGCAGGCGTTCTACCCTTCGCCCATGGCCTCGGCCACGGCCATGTACCACTCGGGCAAGAACCCGCTGCGCAAGGTCACCTACAAGAGCGAAGGGGTGGAGATCGTCAAGAGCGAGGAGCAGCGCCGCCTGCACAAGGCGTTCCTGCGCTATCACGACCCGAAGGGTTGGCCGATGCTGCGCGAGGCGCTGCAACGCATGGGCCGTGCCGACCTGATCGGGCCGGGCAAGCACCAGCTGATTCCGCTGCACCAGCCTGCGACCGACAGTTACCAGAGTGCCCGGCGCAAGAACTCGACCCCGGCCGGCAGCCACAAGGTGGGCAAGGACCAGAAGATCCTCACCCAGCACACCGGCCTGCCGCCACGCGCCAGCGATGGCAGCAAGCCGTGGGACAAGCGCGAGAAGGCCAAGGCCGAGGCATTCGCCCGCAACCAGCAGGCGGCCAAGGAGCGCAAGGAAGCGGCCAAGGGTGGTGGCAAGGGCAAGAAGCCGCGCCAGCCTGTCATCCCGCGCTGATTGATCTTTCATGGGGCTGCTTTGCAGCCCTTTCCGACCGGTCAGACGCCTCGGCAAGGACCGCAAAGCGGTCCCATGATATCAGCGTTCAATCAGGCTGCTTGTCGACCCACTTCGGCAGCACCGGCGACTCGAACCGATCCATCCCGTCCAGCAGTTCATCCGCCTGCTCCCCAAGCAACAGCATCGCCCGGTGCTGCGGCCGCACGAAGCCTTCCTCGACGATATGGTCGAGGAACCCGCCGAGCTTCGCATAGAACCCATTCACATCCAGCAGCCCCAGCGGCTTGGCGTGATACCCCAGTTGCCCCCAGGTCCAGACCTCGAACAGTTCCTCCAGCGTGCCCAGGCCACCGGGCAGGGCGATGAAGGCGTCGCTGAGCTCGGCCATGCGCGCCTTGCGCGCATGCATGCCGTCCACCACTTCCAGGCGGGTCAGGCCCTTGTGGCCGATCTCGGCGTTCATCAGGCTCTGGGGAATGATGCCGATGACTTCGCCACCGGCGGCCAGCGCGGCATCGGCGACGATGCCCATCAGGCCGACCGCGCCGCCGCCGTACACCAGGCTCAGGCCGCGGCGGGCGATGGCCTGGCCGAGGGCGATGGCCGCTTCACGGTAGGCGGGGTTGGCGCCGATGCTGGCGCCACAGAACACACAAACGGAACGTACAGGCATAGCTTCTCTCCCTTCACTGGCGCACAGGGTAAGGCGCATGCCTGTCGCTTCCAAGCGTCATTCACTCGGGGCGGGCGAACTCGCAAACGGCGGAGCCGGCGGCGCCGCAGGCATAGGCGGCCAGCAGGCCGCGCAGCAGGTTATTCAGTGTCATCACAGGTGCTCCTAAATGAGAGGTTGTCCCATCGTCTACTAAGAGGGCATGATGTGCACCTTGATTGGTTGTATACAATCCATTGAACAAATTTACTGCCTGGCCACTTGACGGCCCTTGACCCATATCAGGGACGGGCGTTCCGGTTTCAGGCAATCTCGCAATTGATAAAACCCTGCCAAGGAGATTCATGATGTTTGCGAAAGCTGTAGCGGTATCCCTGCTGACCCTCGCCAGCGCCTCGGTCTTTGCTGCCGACTGCAAGGTGACTGTCGACTCCACCGACCAGATGTCGTTCAACACCAAGGAATTCACCATCGACAAGAGCTGCAAGACCGTCGAGATCGAACTGACCCACGGTGGCAGCCTGCCAAAGAACGTCATGGGCCATAACCTGGTGATCAGCAAGACCGCCGACATGCAGGCCATCGCCACCGAAGGCATGTCCCAGGGCCTGGACAAGGACTACATCAAGGCCGACAACGCCGCGATCATCGGCCACACCAAGATGATCGGCGCCGGCGAAAAAGACACCATCAAGCTGGACACTGCCAAGCTGGAAGCCGGTGGTGACTACAGCTTCTTCTGCACCTTCCCGGGCCATATCTCGATGATGAAAGGCAAGGTTGTCGTCAAGTAACGATTGGCTGAGCAGGGGAGGGCTTTGCCCTCCTTTCGCGACACAAGGCCGCTCCCACAGGGAAATGTGATCCCCTGTGGGAGCGGCCTTGTGTCGCGAAAGGGCTGCGTAGCAGCCCCATTGGCCTCAAGGCGCGAACGGCAGCTCGCGCTTGTGCTGGGTCTTGCGGTAGGTGGCGACGATGATGTCGAACGCCTCCTGGCTCACCGGCTGCCCATGCAGGAACGCATCGATCTGCTGGTAGGTCACGCCGTGTGACGCCTCGTCCGGCTTGCCCGGCTCGAGGTCTTCCAGGTCCGCGGTCGGTACTTTCTCCACCAGTGATTCCGGCGCGCCAAAGCTGCGCGCAATGGCCCGCACCTGGTTTTTCACCAGCCCGCTCAGCGGCGCCAGGTCGCACGCCCCGTCACCAAACTTGGTGAAGAAGCCCATCACCGCTTCGGCCGCATGGTCCGTGCCGATCACCAGGCCGGCACGGGCACCCGCGACAGTGTACTGCGCGACCATGCGCGTGCGCGCCTTGACGTTGCCGACGACGAAGTCCACCAGGCTTGGCGAGCCGTTCTTCAATTCCTCGACTTCTGCGGCCAGGGCCTTTACGGCGGGCGCGATGTCGATGGTGTGTACCTCGTCGGCCTTGATCACCTCCAGGCAGGCCTGGGCGTCGTGCTCATCGTGCTGCACGTGGTACGGCAGGCGCACGGCGATGAAGGTGTAGGCCTTGTCGCCGGTCTCGGCGCGCAGCTCGTTGATGGCGCGCTGGGCGAGCAGGGCGGCGGTCAGCGAGTCGACACCGCCGCTGATGCCCAGCACCAGGGTCTTGAGCCGGGCGTTGGCCAGGCAGTCCTTGATGAAGGCCACGCGCCGGGCGACTTCCGTCTCCAGCGCGGCGGCATCGGCGAACGGCGGCTGCACCTTCAGGGCCTGGGCAATCTCTTGCTGTACGGCTTGCATGGGTTACTCCTTGCTGGGGACTTTGAATACGTGACGCAGGTAGGCGACGAAGTTGGCGTCGCGGCACTGGGTCTTGGCGGCTTCGTCGGAGATCTTCGCCACCGGCGAGCCGTTGCAGTCGGTCATTTTCAGCACGATGCTCATTGGCGCCACGCCCGGAATATCGCAGGTCAGGTTGGTGCCGATGCCGAAGCTGACGTTGATGCGCCCGCGCAGGGCGCGGAAGATTTCCAGCGAACGGGTCAGGTTCAGGCCGTCGGAGAACACCAGGGTCTTGGTCATCGGGTCGATGCCGAGCTTCTGGTAATGGGCGATGGCCTTTTCCGCCCACTGTACCGGCTCGCCCGAGTCGTGGCGCAGGCCATCGAACAGCTTGGCGAAGTACAGGTCGAAATCCTTCAGGAAGGCATCCATGGTGATGCAGTCGGTCAGGGCGATGCCAAGCAGCCCACGATACTCGCGCACCCAGCAGTCCAGGGCGGCGATCTGGCTGTCGATCAGCCGTGGGCCGAGTTGCTGGTGGGCCATGATCCATTCGTGGGCCATGGTGCCCAGCGGCTTGATGTCCAGCTTCCAGGCCAGGTCGACGTTGCTGGTGCCAACGAAGCGCCCCGGGAAGTCATCGCGCAACACCTGCACCACCTCGGCCTGGACCCGGCTGGAGAAGCGCCGACGGGTGCCGAAGTCAGCCACTTGCAACTCGGCCAGCTCGTCGGCGCTGGCATGGGCGCGCAGCCAGTCGAACTTGCGGTGCAGCTGGTCGCGGGCTTCGCTCAGGCGCATGCGCGGATGCAGCTGGCGGTTGCGCACCTCGCTGATGATCGCCAGCAACGGCACCTCGAACAGGATCACATGCAGCCATGGGCCTTTCAGGCGCAGGAACAGCTGGTCGTTGTCGATGCCGATGCGCACGTAGCGCAGGTTGAAGCGGAACAGGCGCAGGAAGCGCAGGAAGTCTGGCTTGAGGAAACTGATGCGCTCGAGGAAGGCCAGCTGGCCGTCATCCAGGGTGAGCTCGGCGAGCAGCTCGAGCTGGTGGCGGATCTCGCCCAGGTAGGGGCGCAGGTCCTCGCCATTACGGCAGCGAAACTCCCATTCGACGTCGGCGTCCGGGTAGTTGTGCAGCACGGCCTGCATCATCGTCAGTTTGTAGAAGTCGGTGTCGAGCAGGTTGTGCACGATGCGCTCGGCGAATGCGCTCTCGCTCATCAGGGGGAAGCTCCAGGGCGGGCAATGGTGGGTATTGTGCCAGCCTTTGCGGCTTTGATGTGCCTCTTCGCCGGCAAGCCGGCGCCACAGGCAACCTGCAGCAGGTGGCCGAGCAGGTAATTTTCCGTGCACCCGCTAGCCTTCAAACAGTGCTCCCTGTAGCAGTCGCGCACCAGTGGTGTGCAGTTCGGTGACGTCCGCTGTTACAGCGTGGTTGCACGTTAACACTTGCCAGGGTTGCAATGATGGCACTCGACGGTTGCTCCTTGTCTAGGCGTGTCGGTGGCGCTTGCCTCATGGCAGACGGTTGCACGCTCAATAAAGAAAAGGCCGCCGGTCGCATCCGCGCGCCCGTCACAGTGTGTTTTCCCAGAAGACAAATCCAATGGCACGGCCCTTGCTCGGAGCACAGGGCTGAGAAGTTGTAGTGCCAACCAAAAAAAATACTCTAGGAGCACCACCTCATGTCGCAGACGTTTTACAAGAAAGGTTTCCTGGCACTGGCCGTGGCCACGGCCCTGGGTGTTTCTTCGTATGTTCAGGCCGACATCAAGATCGGCGTCGCGGGCCCGATGACCGGGGCCAACGCAGCGTTTGGCGAGCAGTACATGAAAGGTGCGCAGGCCGCGGCCGATGTGATCAACAAGGCCGGTGGCGTGAATGGCGAGAAGATCGTCCTGGTCAAGGGCGATGACGCCTGCGAGCCCAAGCAGGCGGTATCGGTGGCCAACCGCCTGGTCGACCAGGACAAGGTGATCGGCGTGGTCGGCCACTTCTGTTCCTCCAACACCATTCCCGCCTCCGAGGTCTACGACGAGGCCGGCGTGATCGCCATCACCCCCGGTTCGACCAACCCGCAGGTCACCGAGCGCGGCCTGAACGCCATGTTCCGCATGTGCGGCCGTGACGACCAGCAGGGCATCGTCGCCGGCAACTACATCGTCGATGTGCTCAAGGGCAAGAAGGTGGTGGTGCTGCATGACAAGGACACCTATGGCCAGGGCCTGGCCGACGCGACCAAGGCGCAGTTGATCAAGCGCGGCGTCACCCCGGTGCTGTACGAGGGCCTGACCCGCGGCGAGAAGGACTTCAGCGCCGTGGTCACCAAGATCCGCGCCGCCGGTGCCGATGTCGTCTACTTCGGCGGCCTGCACCCCGAGGCCGGCCCGCTGGTGCGCCAGCTGCGCGAACAGGGCCTGAAGGACGTTGCGTTCATGTCCGACGATGGCATCGTCACCGACGAACTGGTGGCCACCGCTGGCGGCGCCCAGTACACCAACGGCGTGTACATGACCTTCGGCGCCGACCCGCGCCTGCTGCCCGACAGCAAGGCGGTGGTCGAGGAGTTCCGCAAGAACGGCACCGAGCCGGAAGGCTACACCCTGTACGCCTATGCCTCGGTCCAGGCCCTGGCCGCCGCGTTCAACGGCGCCAAGTCGAACAAGGGCGAAGACGCCGCCAAGTGGCTCAAGGCCAACCCGGTCAAGACCGTCATGGGCGAGAAGAAGTGGGACAGCAAGGGCGACCTGACCGTCTCCGACTACGTGGTCTACCAGTGGGATGCCAACGGCAAGTACCACCAGCTGGAAAAACAACAATAACAACGGCCCGCGGCCCGGGCGCGCGACGCCCCGGGCCGCTGCCCCGCGGTACCTGTCATTGTCAGTAGATGTGCACAGTTCTGCGCTGCGAGGGCCGCTGCATCCGGGCCCTGCGTGGTCGGCGCTCGTGCAATCTCAATCAGGTGAGATTGCGTTATGGATGGTATTTTCCTGCAGCAACTGGTCAACGGCCTGACCCTCGGGTCGGTCTACGGCCTGATCGCCATCGGCTACACAATGGTCTATGGCATCATCGGCATGATCAACTTCGCGCACGGCGAGGTGTACATGATCTCCGCGTACCTGGCGGCGATCAGCCTGGCATTGCTGGCCTATTTCGGCATCGAGTCGTTTCCGCTGCTGATGCTCGGCACGCTGTTGTTCACCGTTGTCGTCACCGGCGTCTATGGCTTCACCATCGAACGCATCGCCTACAAACCCCTGCGCAACTCCACCCGCCTGGCGCCCTTGATCAGCGCCATCGGTATTTCGCTGATCCTGCAGAACTACGCGCAGATCAGCCAGGGCGCCCGCCAGCAAGGCGTGCCGACCCTGCTCGAAGGGGCCATGCGCGTCGAGGTGGGCACAGGCTTCGTGCAACTGACCTACACCAAGATCTTCATTCTCGTGGCCGCCTTCGTCGGCATGGGCCTGCTCACCTACGTGATCAAGTACACCAAGCTCGGACGCATGTGCCGGGCTACCCAGCAAGACCGCAAGATGGCCTCGATCCTCGGCATCAACACCGACCGGGTGATTTCCTACGTGTTCGTCATCGGTGCGGTGATGGCCGCGCTGGCCGGCGTGCTGATCACCATGAACTACGGCACCTTCGACTTCTACGCCGGCTTCATCATCGGCATCAAGGCGTTCACCGCCGCGGTGCTCGGCGGCATCGGCTCGCTGCCGGGGGCCATGCTCGGCGGGATCATCCTGGGGATCTCCGAGTCGCTGTTCTCGGGCATGATCAACTCCGACTACAAGGACGTGTTCAGCTTCTCGCTGCTGGTGATCATCCTCATCTTCCGTCCACAAGGCCTGCTGGGCCGCCCACTCGTGGCTAAGGTGTGAACATGTCTGTTGCCAATACTGCCCAAGCTACACAAACCAAGAGTTTCGACCTCAAGCGCAGCCTGATCGAAACGGTCGTCGCCGGCCTGCTGGCGCTGATCGTGTTCGGCCCGGTGGTCGGCGTGGTGCTCGACGGCTACAGCTTCAACGCCCAACCCGCGCGCGTGGCCTGGCTGGTCGGCGCGGTGATGCTGGGGCGCTTCGTGCTCAGCCTGTTCCTGCAGACCGCCGCCGGCCAGCGCATCCAGCAAGGCTTCGACAGCGGCGGCTCCGGCGTGCATGTGCTGGCGCCCAACTACAAGACGCGGCTGCGCTACATCATCCCGGCGTTGATCGTGATCGCCATCGTGTTCCCGATCTTCGCCAACAAGTACCTGCTGACGGTGGTCATCCTCGGCCTGATCTACGTGCTGCTGGGCCTGGGCCTGAACATCGTGGTGGGCCTGGCCGGCCTGCTCGACCTTGGCTACGTGGCGTTCTACGCCATCGGCGCCTACGGCCTGGCGCTGGGCTACCAGTACCTGGGCCTGGGCTTCTGGAGCGTGCTGCCACTGGCGGCCATCGCCGCGGCACTGGCCGGATGCATACTCGGCTTCCCGGTGCTACGGATGCATGGCGACTACCTGGCCATCGTCACCCTGGGCTTCGGCGAGATCATCCGCCTGGTGCTGAACAACTGGCTGTCGTTCACCGGCGGCCCCAATGGCATGCCGGCGCCTTCGCCGACCTTCCTGGGCCTGGAGTTCGGCCGCCGGGCCAAGGACGGCGGGGTGCCGATCCATGAGTTCTTCGGCTTCGAATACAACGCCAACCTCAAGTTCGTGTTCATCTACGCGGTGCTGTTCCTGGTGGTGCTGGCGGTGCTGTACATCAAGCACCGGCTGACCCGCATGCCGGTGGGCCGTGCCTGGGAAGCGCTGCGCGAAGACGAGATCGCCTGCCGTTCGATGGGCCTGAACCACGTGCTGGTCAAGCTCTCGGCGTTCACCCTCGGGGCATCCACCGCGGGCCTGGCCGGGGTGTTCTTCGCCACCTACCAGGGCTTCGTCAACCCGTCGTCGTTCACCTTCTTCGAGTCGGCGCTGATCCTGGCCATCGTCGTGCTCGGCGGCATGGGCTCGACCGTGGGCGTGGTGATCGCCGCCTTCGTGCTCACCGTGGCGCCGGAGCTGCTGCGCAGCTTCTCGGAATACCGGGTGCTGCTGTTCGGCGTGCTGATGGTGCTGATGATGATCTGGCGACCGCGGGGGCTGATCCGCATCAGCCGTACCGGCGTGGTCCCGCGTAAAGGAGTGGCGCCATGAGCGACGAAATCATTCTGTCGGTCGACAACCTGATGATGCAGTTCGGCGGGATCAAGGCGCTCAGCGATGTCAGCCTGAAAGTGAAGCGCAACCAGATCTTCGCCCTGATCGGCCCCAACGGCGCCGGCAAGACCACCGTGTTCAACTGCCTGACCGGCTTCTACAAGGCCAGTGGCGGGCGCATCGAGCTGAACGTGCGCGGCAGCACCACCAATGTCATCCAGCTACTGGGCGAACGCTTCCAGGTGGCAGACTTCGTGTCCCCGGCACGCTTGGCCAACCGCCTGTACTACAAGATGTTCGGCGGCACCCACCTGGTCAACCGCGCAGGTCTTGCGCGGACGTTCCAGAACATCCGCCTGTTCAAGGAAATGTCGGTGGTGGAGAACCTGCTGGTGGCCCAGCACATGTGGGTCAACCGCAACCTGCTGGCCGGGGTGCTCAACACCCCCGGCTACCGCAAGGCCGAGAGCGACGCGCTGGACCATGCCTTCTACTGGCTGGAGGTGGTCGACCTGGTGGACTGCGCCAACCGCCTGGCCGGCGAGCTGTCGTATGGCCAGCAGCGGCGCCTGGAAATCGCCCGGGCCATGTGCACCCGGCCGAAGATCATCTGCCTGGACGAGCCGGCCGCCGGCCTCAACCCCCAGGAAACCGAGGCGCTCAGCCGCATGATCCGCGTGCTGCGCGACGAGCACGACATCACCGTGGTGCTGATCGAGCACGACATGGGCATGGTCATGAGCATCTCCGACCATATCGTCGTGCTCGACCACGGCAACGTGATCGCCGAGGGCGCGCCACAGGACATCCGCAACAACCCGACGGTGATCGCCGCCTACCTGGGTGCCGACGAAGAGGAACTGGTATGAGTGCACCCATTCTCGAGCTGAAGGACCTGGACGTGTTCTACGGGCCGATCCAGGCGCTGAAGAAGGTCTCGATGCACATCGACGAGGGCGAGACGGTGAGCCTGATCGGCGCCAACGGCGCGGGCAAGTCGACGTTGCTGATGTCGATCTTCGGCCAGCCGCGGGCGGCGTCCGGGCAGATCGTCTACCGCGGTACCGACATCACCCGCAAGTCGTCGCACTACATCGCCTCCAACGGCATCGCCCAGTCCCCGGAAGGGCGCCGGGTGTTCCCCGACATGACCGTCGAGGAAAACCTGATGATGGGCACCATTCCCATTGGCGACAAGCACGCCGATGCCGACATGCAGCGCATGTACGAGCTGTTCCCACGGCTCAAGGAGCGACGCAACCAGCGGGCGATGACCATGTCCGGCGGTGAGCAGCAGATGCTGGCGATTGCCCGGGCGTTGATGAGCCGGCCCAAGCTGCTGCTGCTCGACGAGCCGTCGCTGGGGCTGGCGCCGATCGTGGTCAAGCAGATCTTCGCGACCCTGCGCGAGCTGGCGCAGACCGGCATGACCATCTTCCTGGTCGAGCAGAACGCCAACCATGCGCTGAAGCTGTCGGACCGCGCCTACGTGATGGTCAACGGGCAGATCCGCATGACCGGTACCGGGCAGGAGCTGTTGGTCAACGAGGAGGTGCGCAGCGCCTATCTGGGCGGGCACTGAGGATTAAGCACGGCCTTTGTAGGAGCGGCCTTGTGTCGCGATCGGGCCGCGAAGCGGCCCCGGCGATTTTGTGTGATGCCGAAGTCTTGGGGCCACTTCGCGGCCCAATCGCGACACAAGGCCGCTCCTACAGGGAATCGCGGCGCCTGGCGACATGTGGACAACTTGTCGCATATCTTTCTTGGAACACGCCACAACCCTGCTGCAAACCCTTGTTTGCACAGGTGGAAAACTTTCCACGGATTATGTGGAACCGCCTGTGGAAAACATGGTGGCATCTCTCTGTATCCCTTGATTATCAAAGCCTGTGGTGACCTGTGTGTTTTTTGATCAGGTGCCCTTCAGGGCTGATTGCACAGGCTATTTTCGACCATTCGGCACTGCTGCACAGCCTTGCCAAACCCTGTGGATAACTCTGTGCAAAAACCTTGGACAGAGCGCCGCAGGCGGCATGGTTGAAAGCCTTGGGCCATCATGCGCTGATCTGTGCTGCAGCCCTGGGTTCCCCTGGCCCGACGAGTTGCCCCCAATCCATGGGGAAAGCCTTGTGGATAAGATGCGCATAGCCTTGTGAAAGCCGCCTATTGCGGGGGTTTAGCACAGCTGCTCAGTTTTTGCTCAGTGCGGGAAACGGTTGTCGGCAAGCCGCGCGTTGGGCATGCTGCGAGGCCTGCAAAAAGGCAACCCACCGCTAAGGAAAGGAGAAGAGCATGACGTCCACCGTATTCATCACTGGCGCGACTTCCGGTTTCGGCGAGGCCACCGCCCGCCGGTTCGCCGACGCCGGCTGGAAACTGGTGCTCACCGGTCGACGCAAGGAGCGTCTGGATGCGCTGTGCGAAGAGCTTTCGGCCAAGACCGAAGTGCACGGCCTGGTGGTCGATGTGCGTGATCGCCAGGCGATGGAGGCTGCCATCGCCAGCCTGCCGCCAAGCTTCGACAAGCTCCAGGGCCTGGTCAACAACGCCGGCCTGGCGCTGGGCGTCGATGCCGCGCAGAACTGCAGCCTGGACGACTGGGAAACCATGGTCGACACCAACATCAAGGGCCTGATGTACACCACCCGCCTGCTGCTGCCGCGGCTGATCGCCCATGGGCGCGGCGCATCGATCCTCAACGTCGGTTCGGTGGCGGGCAACTATCCGTACCCGGGCGCCAACGTCTATGGCGGCACCAAGGCCTTCGTCGGCCAGTTCTCGCTGAGCTTGCGCTGCGACCTGCGCGGCACCGGGGTACGGGTGAGCAACATCGAGCCTGGGTTGTGCGAAAGCGAGTTCTCGCTGGTGCGCTTCGGCGGCGACCAGGCCAAGTACGATGCGACTTATGCCGGTGCCGAGCCGATCCAGCCGCAGGATATCGCCGAGACCATCTTCTGGATTCTCAACCAGCCGGCGCACATCAACATCAACAGCCTCGAGCTGATGCCGGTGAGCCAGGACTGGGCTGGGTTCTCCATCACCCGCCGCTGACCCTTGAGCCGTAGGAGCCAGCCTTGCTGGCGAAGCTGGCTGCGCGGTGGCTGGCACCGGCTATGCCGGTGTTCGCCGGCAAGCCGGCTCCTACAGGTAGGGCGCCGATCTTGAACGTGACGCGGTCCCTGTAGGAGCGGGTTTACCCGCGAAAGCGTCAGTTCAGGCGCTGCAAGCCTTCGAGGCAGGTCGCCAGGTGATAAGGGGTAGTCGAAGGCATGTCATGGCGGCTCACCGTCCCCGCGCCATCACGGCACTCATGCCAGCCGCCTTCATGCAGGAACCGCGACGCCAGCACCTGTAGCTGCGCCAGCAACTTCGCTTCGCTGTCCGGCCGCAAGGCCAGCGCCCGCACGTATTCGGCTTGCGCCCAGATCCGCTGGGTCGCGTCGATGACCTTACCGTCCACATCCAGCATCGCCAGCACTGCCGAATCCTTCACTCCGCACTGCTCGGCGTAGTCGAAGGCGCGGGTGATGGAGGCGTGCAGCGCTGTCCCGCGCAGCAGCGGCGAGGTGTCCAGCAGGTAGAACCACTCGAACTGATGGCCCGGCTCGAACCAGTTATCCACAGCCCCGCGCGGTTTCTCCAGCATCAGCCCGTGGGCCGGGTCGATGAACTGCGCCTGCAAGGCGTCGCACAGTTGCAGCAGTGCCTGGCGCACTGGCTCGTCCTCACGCACGGCCAGCACCTGCAAGAAGGCTTCGGCCAAGTGCATCTGCGGGTTCTGCAGCGGCCCGCTGCCCAGGTCCGCCCAGTCTTCGCCGAGGCTGGCCTCGTACAGGCCGTCGTCGCGGGCGAACTGCCCGGCGATCACTTCCAGCGCGCCATTGAGCGTGGCTTCGACCAGCCCGTCGCCGACCTTGCCCCAGTAGTGGGCGCAGGCGAAAACGATGAAGGCGTGGGTGTAGAGGTCCTTGCGCCGGTCCAGCGGCTTGCCCTGGGCGTCGATGCTGTAGAACCAGCCGCCGTGCTCGGCGTCATGGAAATGCTTTTGCAGCGAGCGCAACAGCGCTGCCGCGCGCTGCGCCGCGCCCGGTTGCTCGATGCGGCTGCTGAACAGGTACAACTGGCGGGCGCAGGCCATGGCCCGGTAGCGCTGCACCGGCAGTGGCCGGTGCTCGGCGTCGAGGGCCTCGAAGGGCAGGGCCATGTCGGCGTTCCAGCCAGGCCCCTGCCACAGCGGCACGATGCGCTCGGCGAAATGCTGGCGGAAACGGGTCAATGCAGGGCAGGGGTCGGACATGGTGACGCTCGTGACGGTCGGGCAGGGCGCCATGGTAGCAGAAGTGGCCAGCGGTTCGTTCCCAGGATCCTGTTGGGCAACAGCGTCAGCCTGGATTGCCCAGCCCCTGCCAGTGCCGAGCGCCGACGAAGATGAAGCGCAGCTGCTGGGTGATCTTTTCCTGCGCGCTCATGGCCTGTGGATTGGCCGGGTCGTTGCTGTCGATCAGCTCCGGCAGGGTGGCGAACACGGTCTTGACCACCAGGTCGGCCATTACCGTCAGGGCGGCGCCGTCCAGGTGCTGCCAGCGCGGCATGCGCGCAAGGTCGGTGGCCAGGTCCGAGCTGATGTCCTGGCGCAGGCGGGCGATGGCCTGGCGCACCGCTTGCGAGCCGCCGTATTGCTCGCGGGCGAGGAACAGGAACTGCGCGCGGTGGGCGGTGACCACATCGAGGAAGATGCGCACCGAGGCGTCGGTGATGCCACCCAGCTCGAATTCGTTGTGGCGCACCAGGCGGATGGTCTGGCGGAACGTGGTATCGACCTCGGCCACCAGGGCCAGGCCCAGGGCGTCCATGTCGGGGAAGTGGCGATAGAAACCGGTGGGCACGATGCCAGCGGCCTTGGCCACCTCACGCAGGCTGATACTGCCAAAGCCTCGGCCGCTCTCCATGAGCAGGCAGGCGGCATCCAGCAGGGCCTGGCGGGTTTGCAGCTTCTGTTCGGCGCGCGGCAGCATGGGGCAGGGTTCTTTGACTGTACGGCCTGCGATTGTGGATAAAAAAACGAAGCCCGGTCAATGGACCGGGCTGGGAGGGGAGCAGGCGCAGCGGGGCGGGTTGTTGTTTTTGGCCATGGCGATCAGCTCACGCGGCTGAGTTCGACCAGACGATCCGAGCCACCTTCGGCCACGCGGTTGTTACGTTCGTTCAGGCGCTCTGCGCCACCCTCGGCGACACGGTTGCTGCGTTCGATCAGGCGATCCGAGCCCCCTTCGGCGACACGGTTGCTGCGTTCGATCAGGCGGTCCGAGCCACCTTCGGCGACACGGTTGTTGCGTTCGATCAGGCGGTCCGAGCCCCCTTCGGCGACACGGTTGTTGCGTTCGATCAGGCGGTCCGAGCCACCTTCGGCAACGCGGCCTGCGCGTTCTTGCAGGCGTTCGGCGCCACCTTCTGCCAAGGTGTTCAGCGGTTGCGCGACAGTGGCCGCGCTGGAGCGCGATTCGGCGTTCAGGTGCTGGTCGGCGGCCGGCAGGGCGAAAGCGTTGGCAGCAAGGACAGACAGGGTCAGGCTCAGCAGCAGATGGCGTTTCATGATTCGGTGCTCCTCTCGGGGGCTGGAAAGTGGGTACGGAGCCAATGCTACGCTCGGTAACTGCAGAGAGAAGTTCATCAGGATAATGGTAACAATCGACGCGATTGATACTGAGTCGCAGGCGCTCTGGTGCAATGTTTACAGGGTGTTCCCCGAAAAAGTGGCACGCCAATGGCCCGGTAACAAGGGCGATCGCCACCGACCAAAAGCTGAGAAAGACGTCAGGAAAAACCTGGTTATCATGGCCTGCGGATTAAACCCGGCGGGTTTTCATCAGTCCGACATAATGAGTGCCATTAGCGCGCCGCCCTTGTGCCATGCAGTCAGGAGAATCCCGCAATGACGCGCCCTGTCAGAATCCTCATCTGGACCTTCGCCACCCTCGCCACCCTGCTGGCGATCCTGGTAGTGGTCATCGCCACCTTCGACTGGAACCGCGTCAAGCCGCTGCTCAACGAGAAAGTTTCCCAGGCCCTGCATCGCCCCTTCGCCATCAACGGCAACCTGGCCGTGCATTGGCGCACCGAACCCGAGGAGGGCGGCTGGCGGGCCTTCGTGCCCTGGCCGCACTTCACCGCCGAAGACCTCAGCCTGGGCAACCCCGAGTGGCTCAAGGAACCGCGCATGGTGGGCCTGGAGCGGGTGGAGTTTCGCCTGGCGCCGCTGGCGTTGATCGTCCAGCGCATCAGCATCCCGCGGATCGACCTGGTCAAGCCCGTTGCCAGCCTGACCCGGCTGGCTGACGGCCGGGCCAACTGGGTGTTCGACTTCGGGCCCAAGGACGAAAACCAGGCACCCTCCAGCTGGGAGCTGGATATCGGCGCCATCGGTTTCGACCAGGGCAACATCAGCTTCGACGACCAGACCCTCAAGACCCGCATGAAGGTCCAGGTGGACCCCTTGGGCAAACCGGTGCCGTTCAGCGACATCGTCGGCAAGGCCCGCGCCGAGAAGGCCGGCAAGGCCCAGGACTATGCCTTCGGCCTCAAGGCCCAGGGTCGCTACAAGGGCCAGGCGGTGGCCGGCACCGGCAAGATCGGCGGCCTGCTGGCGCTGCAGGACGCCAGCCAGCCATTCCCGCTGCAGGCCGACGTGCGCATTGGCGATACCCATATCGCCCTTGCCGGTACCCTGACCGACCCCCGCAACCTGGGTGCCCTCGACCTGCGCCTGAAACTCTCTGGCAGCAGCCTGGGCAACCTCTACCCGCTGACCGGCGTGACCCTGCCCGACACTCCGCCCTACGCCACCGACGGCCACCTGAGCGCCAACCTGCATGCCGCCGAGGGCGCGCATTTTCGCTATGAAGGCTTCAACGGCAAGATCGGCGACAGTGATATCCACGGCGACCTGGCCTTCGTCGCCAGCCAGCCCCGGCCGAAACTGTCCGGCAACCTGGTTTCCAATCAATTGCTGTTCAAGGACCTGGCACCGCTGATCGGCGCCGACTCCAACGCCGAGCAGAAGGCCCGCGGTGGGGCCAGCAAGCAGCCGGCCAACAAGGTGTTGCCGGTAGAGGCGTTCCGCACCGAGCGCTGGCGGGCCATGGATGCCGACGTGACCTTTGCCGGCAAGCGCATCGTGCACAGCGAGAAGCTGCCGTTCAACGACCTGTCCGCCCATGTGATCCTCGAGGACGGCCTGCTGCGTCTTGAGCCGCTGCGCTTCGGCGTGGCCGGGGGCAATCTTGACTCCAACATTCGCCTGGACGGGCGCAGCACGCCGATGCAGGGGCGCGCCCAGCTCACCGCCCGGGGATTCAAGCTCAAGCAGTTGTTCCCCAGTTTCGCGCCCATGCAGACCAGCTTCGGCGAGCTCAATGGCGACGCCGACATCACCGGCCGTGGCAACTCGGTGGCGGCGTTGCTCGGCACCGCCAACGGTGACCTGCGCCTGTTGATCAACGACGGCGCGATCAGCCGCAGCCTGATGGAGATCGCCGGGCTCAACGTCGGCAACTACGTGATCGGCAAGTTGTTCGGTGACGAAGAGGTGAAGATCAACTGCGCGGCGGCCGATGTCGGCATCAAGGAGGGCCTGGCGACCACTCGCCTGTTCGTGTTCGATACCGAGAACGCGATCATCTACATCAACGGCACGGCCAATTTCGCCAGCGAGCAGTTGGACCTGAAGATCACCCCGGAGTCGAAAGGCCTGCGCTTGTTCTCGCTGCGTTCACCGTTGTATGTGCGCGGGCCGTTCGCCAAGCCGAGCGCCGGGGTGCAGGCGGTGCCGCTGGCATTGCGCGGGGCCGGGATGGTGGCGCTCGGCGTGGTGGCCGGGCCGGCGGCGGGGCTGCTGGCGCTGATTGCGCCGAGCAGCGGCGATGCGCCCAACCAGTGCACGCCGTTGTTGCAGCAGATGCGCGCCGGCAAGGCGCCGGCGGCGGTGAAGGGCAAGAAATAGGGCCGCTTTGCGGCCCTTTCGCGACGCAAGGCCGCTCCCGCACAGGTTGCCGAGCCCTTGCAATCACAGCCCCTGCAACAGATCGGACATATCGTCGGCGTGCTCTTCTTCCTGGGCCAGGATGTCCTCGAAGATGCGCCGGGTGGTCGGGTCCTTGTCGCCGATGTACTGGATGATCTCGCGGTAGCTGTCGATGGCGATGCGCTCGGCCACCAGGTCCTCCAGCACCATCTCCTTCAACGAACTGCCCGCCACGTACTGGGCGTGGGAGTTCTTTGTCAGGTTGTCCGGGTTGAAGTCCGGCTCGCCGCCCAGCTGCACGATGCGCTCGGCCAGCTTGTCGGCGTGTTCGGCTTCCTGGTTGGCATGCTCGAGGAACTCCTCGGCGGCGACGCTGGCCTTGATGCCGCTGGCCATGAAGTAGTGGCGCTTGTAGCGCAGCACGCACACCAGCTCGGTGGCCAGCGACTCGTTGAGCAGGCGCAGGATCTTCTCGCGGTCGGCGTGGTAGCCCTCGGTCACCGCGCCTTGCTCGACATGCTGGCGGGCGCGTTCGCGCAGGGTCTTCACATCGGTCAGTTCAACGCTCATGTTCATCTCCGAAACGATCAGGGTGGTCATGGGGTGTCATGCGCCGTGCACGGCGTCGCTGTCTTGTTGGCGTTGCTTGCAGGTCTTGAAGCCCTTGGCATCGACGTGGCCGGTGGCGTCGAAGCGCACGTAGTAGGGCTGCTGGTGGCCATCGCGGTTGAGGATGTAGTCGTTGCAGGTGCCGCCGTGGGGCAGGTCGATCACGTTCGACGGGCTGCCGCCGATGGCGATGACCTTCTGCATGGTCATGCCATGCTCGACCTGCTTGACCAGCGGTTCGTCGCGGTAGGTGACGTAGTCCACCGGGTTTTCCGGGCGGCTGCCGCAGGCGGCCAGGGTGGCACTTGCCAGAAGGATGGCCAGGGTCTGCTTGTACATGGTCCCGCTCCTTGCTCAGGGTCTGTTCTGCTTGGAACCGCACGGCGCGCCGGGAGTTCGATTGCGAATGACCCAGGGCGCGCTGTAGTGTGGGGCGCTCGTCCACGGAAGAGGGCAAGGCTGATGAGTCAGGAGCTGGCCACGCGTTACCCACTGGTGCTGGTGCCGGGCATGCTCGGCTTCGTGCGGGCGCTGGTGTATCCCTACTGGTTCGGCATCGTGCCGGCGTTGCGCCGGGGCGGCGCGCAGGTGTATCCGGTGCAGGTGTCGCCGCTGCATTCCAGCGAGGTGCGCGGCGAGCAGCTCTTGATCATCATCGAGGACATCTGCCGCCGAACAGGGGCCGAGAAGGTCAACCTGATCGGCCACAGCCAGGGCGCGCTCAGTGCCCGCTATGCGGCGGCGAAGCGGCCAGACCGGGTGGCTTCGGTGACCTCGGTGGCCGGCCCCAACCATGGCTCGGAGCTGGCCGACCATCTCGAACGCACGGCACCGGGGGACTCGGCCCAGGGGCGTATCCTCAAGGCGGTTCTGCATGGCCTGGCGGTAGTGCTGGGGTGGCTGGAGACCGGCTGGCGCCGCGATCCGCTGCCGATCGACGTGCACGCCTCGCACCAGTCGCTGACCCGCGCCGGAGTGGCGCTGTTCAACCAGGCTTATCCACAGGGGCTGCCCGAGGTGTGGGGCGGCGAGGGGCCGGCCGAGGTGAACGGCGTGCGTTACTACTCCTGGTCAGGCACCTTGCAGCCGGGGCGCACCGACCAGGGGCTGAACCGCTTCGACGGCAGCAACTACTTCTGCCGCTTGTTCTCCCGCAGCTTTGTCAGGGAGAAGGGGCGGTGCGATGGCATGGTCGGGCGCTTCAGCTCGCACTTGGGCCAGGTGATTGGTGACGACTATCCGCTTGATCACCTGGATATCGTCAACCAGTCATTAGGCGCGGTCGGCAAGGGCGCCGAGCCGGTGCGGCTGTTCACCGAACACGCCGCGCGGCTCAAGGCTGCGGGGCTGTGAGAAGCCTGGGGCTGCTGCGCAGCCCTTTCGCGACACGAGGCCGCTCCTACAGGGGATTGCGTTCGTCTGTGGGAGAGGCCTTGTATCGCTCCCCGCGTGCTAACGCCGTACCGGCGTGGTCCAGCGTTCGGCCAGCAGTACGCCGACCAAGGTCAACAGGCCGCCGACCAGGTGATAACTGGCCAACTGCTCATCCAGCACCGCCGCAGCAATCACCGCCGTGACCACCGGCAGCAAGTTGAAGAACAGCGTGGTGCGGCTTGGCCCCAAACGGTGCACGGCTTGCATCCACAGCAACGGCGCCACCATCGAGGCGAGCACGCAGGCATACAGCACCAGGCCCAGGTTCTGGCTGTTCAGGCCTGTCTTGGGCGACAGCACGAACAGCGGCAGCAGTACCAGGATCGCCACCAGCACTTGCAGGTACAGCAGTTGCAGCGGCGGCAGGCGCAGTTGCCATTTCTTCAGCAGGAAGCTGTACAGCGCATAGGCCAGGGTGGCCACCAGCATCAGCAGGTCGCCACCGTTCAAGCCCTGGTGCAGCAGCGTCGCCGGCTGCCCGGCCGAGACCACCTCCAGCACGCCGATGAACGACACCAGCGCACCCAGCAGCGCGCCGTAGCTCAGGCGCTGGCCAAGCCAGGCGATGGACAGCGCCAGCGACATCAGTGGCATCAGCGAAAGGATGATGCCCATGTTGGTGGCGCTGGTGATGCCCGCGGCAAAGTAGGCCAGGCTCTGGTAGATGGCCATGCCCAGTACGCCGAGGACGAACACCTTGCCCAGGTGCGGGCGAATCGCCGCCCGGTTGCGCCAGACCTTGGGCAGCAGGAACGGGGTGAACAGCAGGCCTGCCAGCAGCCAGCGGTAGAAGCCGATCTCGGCGGGGAAGATGGCACCTGCGGACATCTTGGTGACCACGGTGTTGCCGGCCCAGATGAGGATGGCCAGAAGGGGGAAGAGGTAGTTCATGTTGCACAGGTTCTCGGTAAGGCGGGAGTTCCTGGGGGCTGCTTTGCAGCCCTTTCGCGACACAAGGCCGGTCCTACAGGGATGCGCTCTTCAGTAGGAGCGGCCTTGTGTCGCGAAAGGACCGCAAGGCGGTCCCAGGCAGGCGATGATTATCGTCTGTCTGTTAGTAAGCCTATACTTCCATCCAGACAACCTACCCCGCGAAGCAGACAGCATGGCCCGCAAATTCCTCGACATCCCCCGTTTCGACCAACTGCCGGCCCCGGTGTACTTCCGCTACGACGAGTTCGGCGCCGACACCCACAGCGCCCCCCATCGCCACCCCTGGGGCCAGCTCAACTATGCCTCCCACGGCCTGATGCACCTGGATGTCGAAGGCCAGCGCTTCATCTCGCCGCCGCACTACGCGGTGTGGGTGCCGCCGGATGCCGAGCATGGCAGCTACAATCCCCAGGCCATCGTCTACCGCTCGGTGTACCTGGACCGCAGCCTGTGCGCCGAGCTGCCGCGCCAGGCCTGCAGCCTGCTGACCAGCGATATCCTCAGGGCGATCCTCGGCGACTTCGCCCGCCGCGACCTCAAGGTCGCCCAGGACGCGCGCGACCAGCGCCTGGTACAGGTGCTCATCGACCAGTTGCACCAGATCCCGACCCAGACCTGCTACCTGCCGTTCGCCCACAGCGATGGCCTGCGCCAGGTGCTCGAGGCGTTGCATGCCGAGCCCGGCGACAACCGCCCGCTGGCCGACTGGGCCGCCCAGGTGCACGTCAGCGAGCGCACCTTGGCGCGCCACTGCCTGCGCGAACTGGGCATGAGCTTTGGCGAATGGCGCCTGCGCCTGCGTTTCCTGCGGGCCATCGAGGCGCTGGAGGCAGGCTTGCCGATCCAGGCCATCGCCTTCGACCTCGGCTACAGCAGCGCCTCGGCCTTCATCGTCATGTTCCAGCGCCAGGCCCACTGCACGCCGGAGCAGTACCGGCGGCAAGCGCGGACAGAGATGTAAGAATTGTTGTCTACACTCTGCTCGACGACCGCGCATCGGGCGCGGGAACAAGGAGACCACTCCATGAAGCTGCTGCACGTACCCCTGCTGGTGTTGGGCATGTTGATCGCCGGGCAAGGATTCGCCGCCACCGCGCAACAGGAAAAGATGAAGACCTGCAACGCCGACGCCACCGCCAAGGCCCTCAAGGGCGACGAGCGCAAGGCGTTCATGAGCACCTGCCTGAAGAAGAGCCAGCCGGCCACCCAGCAGGAGAAGATGAAGACCTGCAACGCCGACGCCACCACCAAGGCGCTCAAGGGCGACGAGCGCAAGGCCTACATGAGCGACTGCCTGAAGAAGAAATGACCTGCGCCTATGCCTCTGCCAGGAAGGCTGGCAGACTGCGGGTCTTTCCGCTGTCTGCCGTCGAGGCTGTATGACCTTCACCCCCCGCCAGATCACCCTTGCCAGCCTGCTTATCGTCGTCGCCGGCCTGTTGCTGGCGCTGCCGCTGAAACTGCTGCCGAGCCTGCTGGCCGGCTTGCTGGTGTTCGAGCTGGTCAACATGCTCACCCCCCGCCTGCAGCCGCTGATCGCCGGGCAACGCGCGCGCTGGCTGGCGGTGGCGCTGCTCGGCACCCTGGTGGTGAGCACGCTGACGTTGCTGATCGCCGGCGCCTTCAGTTTCCTTTTGCACGAGGCCGAAAACCCGGGGGCCTCGCTGGACAAGTTCATGGCCCTGGTCGAGCGCGCCCGTGGCCAGTTGCCGCCGTTCATCGACGCCTACCTGCCGGCCAGCGCCGCCGAATTCAAGGTGGCCATCGGCGATTGGCTCAAGAGCCACCTGAGCGAACTGCAACTGGTCGGCAAGGGCATGGCGCACATGTTCGTGACCTTGCTGATCGGCATGATCCTCGGCGCCATCGTCGCCTTGCAGCGCATCCCCGACGTGTCACGGCGCAAGCCGCTGGCCGCGGCGCTGTTCGAGCGCCTGAGCCTGCTGGTGCAGGCGTTTCGCAACATCGTCTTCGCGCAGATCAAGATCTCGCTGCTCAACACTGTCTTCACTGGCATCTTCCTGGCCGTGGTGCTGCCGCTGTTCGGCGTGCACCTGCCGTTGACCAAGACCCTGATCGTGCTGACCTTCCTGCTCGGGCTGCTGCCGGTGATTGGCAACCTGATGTCCAACACCCTGATCACCATCGTCGGCTTGTCGCTGTCGATCTGGGTGGCGATGGCGGCGCTGGGCTACCTGATCGTGATCCACAAGGTCGAGTACTTCCTCAACGCGCGGATCGTCGGTGGGCAGATCAGTGCCAAGGCCTGGGAGCTGTTGCTGGCGATGCTGGTGTTCGAGGCGGCGTTCGGCTTGCCGGGGGTGGTGGCGGGGCCGATCTATTACGCCTACCTGAAGAGTGAGTTGAAGCGGGCGGAGTTGGTTTGATCCTGTTCGCCGGCAAGCCGGCTCCTACGCTATACGTGTAGGAGCCGGCTTGCCGGCGAACACCGGCGTAGCCGGTGCCATCCACCGCGGCGCCTGGTTCGCCAGCAAGCTGGCTCCTACAGGGCGGGAGCCTCAGGCGGCGCCGTAACGCTTGCGCGCCTCGATGGCCAATCCGCTGCCGATGCTGCCGAAGATATTGCCTTCCACATGCCGCGCATTGGGCAGCATCGCCGCCACGCTGTTGCGCAGCGCCGGAATGCCGCTGGAACCACCGGTGAAGAACACCGTGTCCACCTGCCCTTCGTTCACGCCGGCCTTGGCCAGCAGCTCGCTGACGCTGCCGCGCACCCGCTCCAGCAGCCCGTCGATGGCCTCCTCGAACAGCACCCGGGTCAACTCGGCCGACAGCTGCGGCTCGATCCGGCCAAAGTCGATGCTCCGGCTGTCGCGCTCGGTCAGTTCGATCTTGCTGGCCTCCACCTCCATCGCCAACCAATGCCCGGCGCGCTGTTCGATCAGGTTGAACAGGCGGTCGATGCCAAGGGTGTCCTCGATGTCGTAGCGCATGCTGCCCAGGGCCAGCTGCGATTTCTGCGAGTACAGGGTGTTGATGGTGTGCCAGGTGGCCAGGTTGAGGTGGTAGCTGGTAGGCATCAGCGCGCCGCTCTTCATCCGGCTGCCGTAGCCGAACAGCGGCATCACGCCCTGCAGGCTCAGTTGCTTGTCGAAGTCGGTGCCGCCGATGTGCACGCCGCCGGTGGCGAGGATGTCGTCCTGGCGCTCGGCCACCTGGTGGCGCTCGGGTGACAGGCGGATCAGGGTAAAGTCCGAGGTACCACCGCCGATATCGACGATGAGCACCAGCTCTTCGCGGCTGATACCCGACTCGTAGTCGAACGCCGCGGCGATCGGCTCGTATTGGAACGACACGTCCTTGAAGCCGATCTTGCGCGCCACGTCGGCCAAGGTGTCCTCGGCCTCCTGGTCGGCGGCGGGGTCTTCGTCGACGAAGAACACCGGGCGGCCCAGCACCACCTGCTCGAACTCACGGCCGGCATCGGCTTCGGCGCGTTTTTTCAGCTCGCCGATGAACATGCCCAGCAGGTCCTTGAACGGCAGGGCGCTGCCCAGCACGCTGGTGTCGTGCTTGATCAGCTTGGAGCCCAGCAGGCTCTTGAGCGAGCGCATCAGGCGGCCTTCGTAGCCCTCCAGGTACTCGTGCAGGGCCAGGCGGCCATACACCGGGCGACGCTCCTCGATATTGAAGAAGACCACCGAGGGCAGGGTGATCTTGCCGTCTTCCAGGGCGATCAGCGATTCGACGCCCGGGCGGTGCCAGCCGACCGTGGAGTTGGAGGTGCCGAAGTCGATGCCGAGGGCGCGGGCCGGGGATACGTCAGACATGAAGGAGTGCTTCCGGAGGCAAAACGGCCGCGCAGTTTATGCCGTTCTGCGGCTAAATCAAGACCGGTCGTCTGCGATAGCGCAACCCCGGATGCACCTTGAAAGGCTATGCTTGACCCCAATCTTCAGTAGCAATACGCACATTCACATCGGTGATCCATAGATGGACTTCAAAGACTACTACAAGATACTCGGCGTCGAGGCGAGTGCGGACGACAAGGCGATCAAGGCCGCCTACCGCAAGCTTGCGCGCAAGTATCACCCCGACGTCAGCAAGGAGCGTGACGCCGAGGACAAGTTCAAGGAGGCCAACGAGGCCTACGAAGTGCTTGGCGACAAGGACAAGCGCGCCGAGTACGACGAGATCCGCAAGTACGGCGGCCAGCATGGCCGGCCGTTCCAGGCACCGCCTGGCTGGCAGTCCCGTGGCGGCAATGGCGGCGGCGGTGGCTTCGAGGGCGGCGATTTTTCCGACTTCTTCAGCTCGATCTTCGGCGCCCGGGGTGGCAACCCCTTCGGTGGCGGCGGTGGCCGGCAACAACGCAGTGCCGGCAGGCGAGGGCAGGACGTGGAACTGGAACTGGCGGTGTTTCTCGAAGAGACCCTGAACAAGGAGTCCAAGCAGATCAGCTTCCAGGTGCCGCAGACCAACGCTGCTGGCCAGCGCACCGGCTTCACCACCAAGACCCTGAACGTGAAGATCCCTGCCGGGGTGACCGACGGCGAGCGCATCCGCCTCAAGGGCCAGGGCGCGCCGGGTGTGGGTGGTGGCGCCAATGGCGACTTGTTCCTGACCATTCGCATGGCACCGCACCCGCAGTTCGATGTCGAAGGTCATGACCTGATCATCACCGTGCCGCTGGCGCCGTGGGAAGCGGCGCTCGGCGCCAAGGTGGCCGTGCCGACCCTGACCGGCAAGATCAACCTGACCATCCGCCCCGACAGCCAGAGCGGCCAGCGCCTGCGGGTCAAGGGCATGGGCCTGTTGAACAAGCAGGGCGAGCGCGGCGACCTGTACGCCCAGCTCAAGGTGGTGATGCCTGCCCAATCCGATGACGCAACTCGCGCACTGTGGACCCAGCTCTCCGAGAAAGCCGCGTTCAACCCGAGGACTCAATGGAGTAAGTGATCATGAGCAGCACCCTGATCGTTCAACTGGACATGCGTACCCTGTGTCAGGAGGCCGATATCACGGCCGATTGCGTGATCGAGATCGTCGAGCACGGCATTGTTGAACCTTTGGGGCGAACGCCGGAGGACTGGGTGTTCGACGACCGCGCGCCGGTGACCCTCAAGCGCGCGGTGAAGCTGCATGAGCAACTGGAGCTGGAGTGGGAGGGGGTGGCGCTGGCGCTGGAGTTGCTGGAAGAGGTGCAGCAGTTGCGCAGCGAGAACAGCATGTTGAAGCAGCGGTTGGGGCGGTTTACCCAGATGTGATGGGTATGGCCTGTGAGATCCTGGGGCTGCTGCGCAGCCCTATCGCGACACAAGGCCGCTCCTACAGGAGATTGCGTTCCCCTGTAGGAGCGGCCTTGTGTCGCGATAGGGGCGCAAAGCGCCCCCAGGTTCACGACGCTTTCGCGATCACCTTGAAGTACAACGCCGTAGCCCGGTACACCCCTTCCGGCCCGCAGGCATAATCCGGAATCTCCCCCGCCTTGCTGTACCCCAGCGCCCGATAGAACGCCTCCGCCGTGGACCCTGCCTCGGTATCGAGAAACAGCATCCCCCGCCCGATCCGCCGCGCCTCGGCCTCCAGCGCTCCCATCAACTGCTGCCCCAGCCCACGCCGCCGGGCATCGCTGTGCACCAGCAATTTCTGCACCTCGCCCCGGTTCAGCCCATTGGGCTTCAGGCACAGCCCCAATTGCACGCTGCCCAGCACTTCCTGGCCCTGGGCAATGACCCAGAGCAGTTGCTCGCCGCTGGCCAGCTTTGCCTTCACCTCATCGAAGTAGCCCTGGGCCTGCTGTGCGTCGATACCGGCCAGAAACCCCACCGACGCGCCCTGGCGCACCGCATCGAGCAACAGCGCCACCAGGCCGTCGCGGTAGTACGCCAGGCCTTCGTGGGTCACGCGCTGCAGTTGGGCGCTGTTCATCGGCTTCAGCTCCTTGAAGGTGGCAGGGTGTTGTCGTCCAGGTAAAGCTGCATGAAGGTCAGGTCCAGCCAGCGCCCGAACTTCACCCCCACCTGCGGCATCTGCCCGGTGATGCTGAAGCCCAGGCGCTCATGCAGGCGGATCGACGCAGTATTGCCGCGCTCGATGGCGGCGACCATCACATGCTTGTCGCAGCGGCGCGCCCGTTCGACCAGCGCTTCCATCAGGGCAGGCCCCAGGCCCTTGCCACGCTGGTCGCCACGGATGTACACCGAGTGCTCGACGGTATGCCGGAAGCCCTCGAACGGGCGCCAGTCGCCAAACGAGGCATAGCCGAGCACGCCGCTGTCATCTACCGCCACCAAGACCGGATAGCCCTGTTGCGCCCGTGATTCGAACCAGGCCTGGCGGTTGGCCAGGTCCACCGGGGTTTCGTTCCAGATCGCCGTGGTGTTGGCCACGGCGTCGTTGTAGATGTCGAGGATGCCCGGCAGGTCGTCGGGCAGGGCGTCGCGCAGCAGGTGGCTCATGGGCGGTCTCGCAGGAACAGAGGTTTCGGGCCGATGCACGATCGAGTGCAAGCGACGTGCCGAGGCGTGGGCGCAGGCAAATGCGCCAAGGGGGCTTGGCGTCATGCGCCAACCCGGTGCATTGGGCAATGGGCGTGCACTGCCTGAGGGCGGGCGCCGAACATTTTGACACACCCCGGTTACTTGAGTACCGTGCCGCACCGCAGTAGATTCTGCGGTTCGGGATTGGCGTCCCGTTGTCAGAACTGGGCACATCGCACTCGCGATAGTCGTGTCCTGCATGGTTGCACCCGTTATGGGCGGGGCCGTGCGCGGGAGCCTTCGGGCTCACCGGAACTTCTGACCGGTAACGCCAACCCGCACGGCTCCGTCCACCCATATTGGCGTATGGGCACGGAGAGACACTTCAGAAGGCTGCAAGGAGTAGCACCATGCTCAAGAAGATCGTTCCAGATCCACCGTTCGCATTTGCTGGGTTCGCCACCTTTCATCGAGAGGTGCAGCCATGAACCCGGAATCGCGGGTCAACCTCACCCCGCGCACATCCCGCCCCGTCACCGCCAGTTCCCATTTCGGCACCTGCAATCACGCCCACGCCCCGATGCTTTCGGTACAGGCTGGGGTCGATAGCGAGGATGCGCTGGTGTGCGCCGTGGCGGCGTTGAAGGCGGCCTATGAGACCAATGCCGCCGCGCTGGAGAAGGCGGGGGAGCCGTTGCGCAGTTTGCTGACGGCGACCGAGAACTCGCTGGAGAAAGGCCTGGCGCTGGCCGAGGCGGTGCTCGAGGGGTTGGAGCAGGGTTGAGACAGTAGGGGCGCTGTGCGCCCATTCGCCAGCAAGGCTGGCTCCTACAGGTCTCGCGCAGGTTTCGGAGCGTGCGCTGTACCTGTAGGAGCCAGCCTTGCTGGCGAATGGGCTGCGCAGCAGCCCCCGCGATCAGCGGTTCGACGCCCCACGCACGGCGGTACGCGGCTGACGCCTGCTACGCACGAATTGGTAGGTCACCGCCAGGATCAGGAACCAGATCGGCGTCACCACCAGCGCCGAGCGCGTATCCGCCTCCAGGCTCAACAGCACCAGGATGCCGGCGAAGAACACCAGGCACACGTAGCACATGAAGCGCCCGCCGGGCATCTTGTAGCTCGACGCTGCATGCAGCGCCGCGCGCTGTTTGCGGTAGCTCAGGTACGACAGCAGGATCAGCGTCCAGACGAACATGAACAGCACCGCCGACACTGTCGTCACCAGGGTGAAGGCTTCGATCACATTGGGTACCAGGTAGATCAGCACCGCGCCCAGCAGCAGGCAGGTGCAGGAGAAGTACAGGCCGTTGGCCGGCACCGCGCGGCGCGAGAGTTTCTCGAACGCCTTGGGCGCATCGCCCTCCTGGGCCAGGCCGAACAGCATGCGGCTGGTGGAGAACACGCCGCTGTTGGCCGACGAGGCCGCCGAGGTCAGCACCACGAAGTTGATGATGCTCGCCGCCGCTGGCAGGCCGGCCAGCACGAACAGCTCGACGAACGGGCTCTTGCCCGGCACCACGTCACGCCATGGGGTCACGGCCATGATGGCGATCAGCGCCAGCACGTAGAACACGATGATGCGGATCGGGATCGAGTTGATCGCCCGTGGCAGGGTGCGTTCGGGGTTCTTCGCTTCGGCCGCGGTGGTGCCCACCAGCTCGATGCCGACGAAGGCGAACACGGCGATCTGGAAGCCGGCGAAGAAGCCCAGCAGGCCGTTGGGGAACATGCCGCCGTCATTCCACAGGTTGGCCAGGGTGGCGGTATGCCCGCTTGGCGACTGGAAACCGGTGATGACCATGTACAGGCCGGTGGCGACCAGGCCCATGATGGCGATGATCTTGATCAGGGCGAACCAGAACTCCATTTCGCCGAACATTTTCACCGTCACCAGGTTCAGCGACAGCAGCAGGGCCACGCAGCTCAGCGCCGGTATCCACTGTGGCAGGTCGGGGAACCAGAACTGGGTATAGGCGGCGATCGCCACCACGTCGGCGATACCGGTGACCACCCAGCAGAACCAGTAGGTCCAGCCGGTGAAGTAGCCGGCCCAGGGGCCGAGCAGGTCGGCGGAGAAATCGATGAACGACTTGTAGTTGAGGTTCGACAGCAGCAGCTCGCCCATGGCACGCATGACGAAGAACAGCATGAAGCCGATGATCATGTAGACGAAGATGATCGACGGGCCGGCCAGGCTGATGGTCTTGCCCGAGCCCATGAACAGGCCGGTGCCGATGGCGCCGCCGATGGCGATGAGCTGGATGTGACGGTTGGTCAGGTTGCGTTGCAGGTGCTGCTCTTCGGAGGGTGTCTGGGAGGTCCGGGTCATAGGCTGCATTCCATTGAGGGTCAGTCTTTTTGTGAGCGAAAGCCAAGTAGGCTATCACGTCGCGTTCCAATCGCGGGTGTGGCAGATCGGCACGATCTTGGCGGTACAGGGCGGTCGGGGACATGATCGCGGTCAATGGATGGAGCACACATCCTGGGGCTGCTGCGCAGCCCTTTCGCGACACAAGGCCGCTCCTACAGGGGAATGCGACCTCCTGTGGGAACAACTGTCTTCTTTGTGGACGCTGGCCCGGCCTTGCCGGGCATCGCCAGCAAGGCTGGCTCCTACAGGTTTGCAGTGAAGCTCAGGTTTGGCGCGGTCCATGTGGGAGCGGCCTTGTGTCGCGAAAGGGGCGCAAAGCGCCCCCGGCAATCTCAAGCCCGAACCATGGCCCGGCGCCTGACCACCAGGCTATCCACCCCCCACATCACCACCATCGAGATCCCCACCAGCGGGAAGGCGATGCCCAACACCACCATCACCCCCACCGCCATCTTCCAGCGCGGCAGGTCATGGCGCAGCGGCGGCACGCCCAATCCACCAGTGGGCTTGCGCTTCCACCACATCACCAGCCCGCTCACCGAGCCCAGCAGGATCATCAGGCACACCAGCAGGATGACGAGCTGGTTCAACGCCCCGAACATCTTGCCCTCGTGCAGCATCACCCCAAGCTCGGTGGCGCGGGCCACCGGGCTGTAGTCCTGCCAGCGCACATCGGCCAGCACCTGGCCGGTGTACTGGTCCACATGCAGGGTGGCGTCGTTACGCGGGTCGTCGGCGAACACCGCGATGGTGAACACGCCCTCGGCACTGGTCGGCAGGGTGATGCTGTAGCCCGGCTCGACCCTGCGCAGGCTGGCGACATCCTCGACCTGTTGCAGGCTGACCTGCGGCGCAGCGGGGGCCTGGTCCATCCTGTGATGCCCGGCATGCTCGGCGTGGGCGCCGGATACCGGCATCGGCGTGTTCTCCATCGCCCACGGCACGGTCTGGCGGTGGGCGCTGTTGAGGTCGCGCGCTTGTTGGTCGGACTTGGGCACGTCATTCCACATGGCTGCCGGGAAGCGGTTCCACAGGTCGGCGTACTGCTTGCCCCACAGCCCGGTCCAGGTCATGCCGCTGAGCAGCATCAACAGCAGCAGGGCCGAGCCCCAGAAGCCGGTGACGGCATGCAGGTCGCGCCACAGCACTCGGCCGCGTGCGCTCAAGCGTGGCCACAGCACGCCCGCGCTGTTGCGCCCGCGTGGCCACCAGAGATAGAGGCCGGACACCACCAGGACAATGCCCCAGCCCGCCGCCAGTTCCACCAGCCGGTCACCGACCGTGCCGACCATCAGTTCGCCATGCAGGGCACGGGCGATGGCTTGCAGGTTCTGCTTGCCATCCTGCTCGCCCAGCACCTTGGCGCTGTACGGGTCGACGAAGACATTCAGCTCGCGCCCGCCGTCATGCACCACGAACTGGGCGCTGCGCTCGGCGTTCAGCGGTGGCAGGTACTGGCCGACATGGCCCTGTGGATAAGCCTGGCGCACGCTGGCCAGCAGGGTGTCGGCGCTTTGCCGATGATGGCCGGCCTCGACCACCATCAGTTCGCGGTACAGCAGCGGGTCGAGCTGTGGCTTGAACAGGTAGATGATCCCGGTGATCGCCAGCAGGATCATGAACGGCGCCACGAACAGCCCGGCATAGAAATGCCAGCGCCACGCCAGGTTGTAGAACGACACATTTGGTTTGCTCATGGGAGCCTCCCGTAGACCTTGAGTGGGCGCGGTCAGGTCCCGCGCCCGTTTGTTGTTGTCAGAAGCTGAAGTCGACCTTGGTCCAGAAGGTCCTGCCTGGCTCGTTGACCGGCTGCACGCTGTTCGCCGGGTAGCCGAACCCGGCGTTCCCGGCCAGGTTCAGGTGCTCGGCGTAGGTTTTGTCGAACAGGTTGTCGACGCCCGCGCTGAGCTTGAGGTTGTTGTTCACCTTGTAGGCACCGTTGAGGGAAAACACGCCGAAGCCGGCGCTCTTGTCGTAGTCCTTGCCCACCACGTTGCCCTGGTTCTGGGCGATGCGGTTCTGCTCGGCCACCAGGCGCCACAGGGCGCCGACGCTCCAGGTGTCGCGGCTGTAGGTCAGGCCCAGGCGGCTTTCCAGCGGTGGCATCTGTGGCAGGGCCTTGCCGTCGCTGCTGTTCTTGCCCCAGGCGTAGGCCAGGGTGGCGTCGGCTTTCCAGTTGTCGGTCAGCCTGTAGGCCGCGCCCAGTTCGCCGCCCATGATGCGGGCGTCGATGTTCTGCGCCTGGGAGGTGAGGTTGCCCATCATGTTGCGTTGGTAGTCGAACAGGATGTAGTCGCGGATCTGGCCAACATAGCCCGATGCCCAGGCTTCCAGGCGCTCGTCGCGGTACTGGATGCCGAAGTCGAGCTGGGTGGTCTTCTCCGGCTTGATGCCGTCGAAGGCGTTTACCGAGCCGGCCGGGGCGCGCTTGGGCGAGAACAGCTCCCAGTAGTCAGGGAAGCGCTGGGTGTGGCCGAGGCCGATGTAGGTGGTGGCGGGGATCGCCGCCAGGTCGTGCTCGTAGCGTATGAAACCGCTGGGCAGGGTGTCGGCGCGGGTGTCGCCCTCGGTGGCGCTGCCTTTGCGGAAGTCGCGGGCCGAGGCGCGGTCCAGGCGGGCGCCGGTGATCAGGCGATCCTCGCCGGTCGCATACCAGGTGAGCTCGCCGAAGGCGCCGTAGTTGTGGAAGTCGGCATCCTTGGTCCAGGGCTGGCCCTTGTGCGCGTTGACGCCCATGCCACCGCGCTGGCGGTGCTCGTTGGTCTGCGCGTCGATGCCGCTGATCAGCTGCACGTCAGCCCAGCGCCAGGTGGCCTTGATGCGCGCGCCCATGGTCCGGCGGTCGACGTTGCTGACCATGGGCATGCCCATCATGCCGCTGCCCGACGGGGTGCGCAGGGTGTAGTTGTCCATCACGTGGTCGGCGTAGTTGTAGTAGACCTGCGCCTCGACCTTGTCGAGCACCTCGCCGATATTGGATTTTTCGAAACGCAGCCCCAGGCTTTCGCGCTTGAACTGCGAGCCGTCCATGCCGCGCCCGGCGGAGCGGGCCTCGCCATCGCCCTTGCCGGCGGTCAGCTCGAGCAGGGTGTCGGCGTCCGGGGTCCAGCCGAGGGTGACGTCGCCGTTCCACTTGTCCCAGCGTGACGGCACGGTGTCGCCGTTGCCGTCCTCGAAGTCGTCCGAGTGCGACTGGTTGCCGACGAAGCGCACATAGCCGAGCTGGTTGCCGGCCGCAGCGTCGAGCACCTTGTCGAAGCGGCCGTTGGAGCCGGCCAGCATGCTGGCGTTGACCCGGCTGCCCAGCTCGCCGAATTTCTCCGGGTCACGTTCGAACAGGATGGTGCCGGCGGAGCCGCCGGGGCCCCAGATCACGCTCTGCGGGCCCTTGATCACGGTGAGGCGGTCGTAGGTTTCCGGCGAGATGTACGAGGTTGGCGCGTCCATGCGGCCCGGGCAGGCGCCGAGCATCATGCCGCCGTTGGTGAGGATGTTCAGGCGCGAGCCGAACATGCCGCGCAGCACCGGGTCGCCGTTGGTGCCGCCGGCGCGGATCACCGAGAACCCGGGGATGGTCTTGAGGTAGTCGCCGCCGTCGCTGGCCGGCACCGGCTGGCGCGGGTCCTTGGGGTTGGTGACCACGGTCAGCGGCGAGCTTGGGGCGATGGCGGTGATCACCGTCGGGCTCAGCTCGGCGGTGTCGTGCACATGGCCTTCATGGCCGGTTTCGGCGGCCAGGGCCAGTGGCGCGAGCAGCGAGCCGCACAGCACGGCGATGGTCCCACGCAGGGAAAGGGCAAAAACAGGGGTGCAGCCGGACATAATGATTCCAGTCGATCAGTCATGAGTCAGCGCGAAGCCTCCTGGCTTCGGGCATTGATAGCGTTGTGTTCAGACGAGGATCGAAAGGGGTGGCGCGCGGCTGCGGGCGCCGGGGAATACAGCCTGCCGGGCATGGCCCTGGCGCGTGGCATTGGTGAGATGGACGGGAGGCAGTTGGCTGCCGGCGCTGAGCGGGCTGAGGGTCTGGGGCAGGGCGGGGCAGTTGAACAGCAGGCTGCAGTAGCCGCACTTCTCCCACATGACATGCAGCTGGCCATCGTTGCCGTGGCCGTGGTGCGCGTCGTGACCCTGCGCCATGGGCATGCTCATCGACATGTCCATGGGCATGGCCATGCCGGCGTGGTGCTCCATCGGCATCGACTGGGAAACCAGCGGGCCGATGAAGATCATCCACATGGCGAACAGGCTCAGCCAGCCGCCACCGACGCGCCTGCGATCAGGGCGGGTGCTGCGGGCGGAGCTGTAGCGCGGCAGGCTCATGGCGAGCGCCTGTCAGTCGGTCAGTGCGCGTGCTCGTGCGCTGCGCCTTGCTCGGCCGGAGGTTGCTTCTGCACGGCGACATCGACGGTGACGTCACCGGCTTTCTCGAAATGCAGGGTCAGCGGGAAGCGCTTGCCGTCGGTGAGCAGGCTGCGGTCCTTGGGCTGCATGATCATCACGTGGTAGGCGCTGGGGGCGAAGGTCAGGTCCTTGCCTGCGGGCACCACCACGCTCTGCACCTGTTGCATCTTCATGGCGCCGGCGGCGCTCATCACGTGCTCGTGCAGCTGGGCGTCGTCGGTGATTGGGCTGTTTACCGAGAGCAGGCGGTCGTCGGCCTTGCCGTTGTTGTGCACGACGAAGTAGGCCGCCACATTAGGTGCGTTCGGCGGCAGTTCCAGCGACCAGGGGTGGGCGATGTGCAGGTCGCCGACGCTGTATTCGTGGGCGTTGGCGTAGGCGCCGGGCAGCAGCAGGGCGGCCAGGACGAGGGCTTGCTTGAGCATGGTGAGTCTCCGGTCTGTTCAGGTTCTGATGGACAGCGTAGTGAACTCAGGCCAGTGGAGAGGCACGGGGATTGAGCGCGGGCCAGAGCTGGCGCGGCGTGGGTTGGTAGTCGGCGAGGTGTGGCAGGTGCCCGGCGGGTAGCCGCGGCGGGTTGTGCAGCTGTGGCGGGTCGACGGGCAAGGCCAGCAAGGGCGCCGCGCCCAGGCAGCACCAGCAGTTCATCATGCTGGCGCTGTCGTCGCTTTGCGGCCCCAGGTCGATCTTGGCCAGGGCCTGGACATCGACCTTGGCCTTGTTGGCCATGCTGGAGCAGAAAGCCCCCCACAGCAGCTGTTCGGCCGGGCCCTTGGGCGCGGCAGAGGACAGCGGCATGGCCAGCAGGTTGAACAGCACTGCAAGGCAGGCTATCCAGGCGATGTGCCGACGTGGGGGCATGGAGAGATCCGGTCAGGAATCGTGATGGCTATTGTACGGCGGAGTATAGGTAAAAATGCCGGGGTGCGGTGAAGTGCCGCACCTGGGGCCTATTACTGGCGCGATCGTCGTAGGCGCCGGCCTTGCCGGCGAACACCGGCATAGCCGGTGCAATCCTCCGTGGCGCCTGGTTCGCCAGCAAGGCTGGCTCCTACGGGATGGAACGGGGCTATCAGGCCTTGCCGCGGCCCAGCAGCCCGCGCACGGTCTCTTGCAGGTCGGCCGGCAGCACCACGACTTTCGCATTGTCGCTACCCGCCAGGTTCTCCATCGCGCCGATGTAGCGCTCGCCCAGCAGGTACATGGCCGGCACGGTCTCGCTGCCCACCGCTTCCTTGACCAGGGTGATCGCCCGGGCCGAGGCTTCTGCCAGGTTGACCTGGGCCTCGGCGTCCAGCTTGGCGGCTTGCAGGCGTGCCTCGGCCTCGAGGATCGCCGCCTGCTTGTTGCCTTCGGCGCGGGTCACGTCGGCTTTACGCTCGCGCTCGGCGGCGGCCTGGCGCTCCATGGCGGTCTGCATGCTCGGCGACGGCTTGATGTCCTGGATCTCCACCGAGCGCACGGTCACGCCCCAGTCTTCGGTCTGCTCGGACATCGCCTCGCGCAGGCGCGCCTTGATCTGCTCGCGGCTGGACAGCGCCTCGTCCAGGTCCATGGCGCCGACGATGGCGCGCAGCGAGGTCATGGTCAGGCTGGTCACGGCGAACGAGAAGTTCTGCACGCCGTAGGAGGCCTTCTGCGGGTCGACCACCTTGGCGAAGCACAGGGCGTTGGCGACGATCACCGCGTTGTCCTTGGTGATGATCTCCTGTTGCTGCACGTCGAGGATGATGTCCTTGGTCGGCAGGCGGTAGGCGACCACGTCCATGTATGGAATGACGATGTTCAGGCCCGGCTTGAGGGTGCTGTGGTAGCGGCCCAGGCGCTCGACGATCCATTCCTCGCCCTGGGGCACGATGCGCACGCCCTTGAACACGGTGATCAGTACGAATGCGGCGAGGGTGCCGACGACGATGAGGCTGGTCATGCTTGCGAACTTCCTTTTAGTGCGGATTCAGGCCCGGGTGACCCGGGCGGTGTTGCCTTCGATGGCGGCCAGGCGCACGCGCTCGCCGGCGGGGATATCGCTGTCCGAGATACAGGTCCATTCCTCGTTGCCGAGGATTGGCTTCTGGAAACGCACGCGGCCTTTCTGGAACTGCGACACCGCGGCGGTCAGCAGGCCGACCTCGCCGATCACGCTATCGGCGGTCCAGCGCACGTCCGGCTTCTTGCGCCGGAACACCTTGAACCAGAGCACGGTGGTGATCGACGAGAACACCACCCACAGCACACCCTGCATATCGAGTTGCAGGCCGGGGGCGAGCAGCGAGACGAACGACACCAGCACGGCACCGATGCCGAACCAGAGGATGAAGAAGGTGGGGAGCACCAGTTCCAGCAGGATCAGGGCCACGCCGAAGACGAGCCAGATCCACCATTGCATTTCCATATGGGCGCAGCCTTCCAGAAGGGGAGGGGTGATTGTACGGCAGGATAAAGGCACAGGGCCATCTCGTGGCCGTCAGCGTGTGTGTGTCACCCAGTCTTCCACACGCAACCCTGGTACACGCTGGAACTCGCGCAGGTTGTTGGTCACCAGCGTAAGGCCGCGAGCGCGGGCGTGGCCGGCAATCATTCTGTCGTAGGGGCCGATGGGCGTGCCGGCCTTGGCCAGCTCCGCACGTAGCTGCGCGGTGTGAGCGGCGCCCTGTATGTCGTAGTCAAGCACATCGAGCCGTGCGGCGAACCCCTCGACAATGGCCAGGTTACGTTCCGGCGCGGCGGATTTTTCCGCACCGTAGATCAGTTCCATCAGGGTTACCGTGCTGATGGCCAGTTGGCCGTGGTAGCGATTGAATGCATCGCGTACTACCTGTGGCTTGTTCTTGATGGTGAAAATGCAGATGTTGGTATCGAGCATGTACCTGAGCATCAGAACCCTTCGCGCTCCTGGTCGGCTGGCTGTTCCCTGCTGGCCATGAAGTCCGCACTCACATCGTCACCCTCGAACCAGCTGTCCCAGCTTTCGCCGGCAGGCGAGATGATGCGCGAACGCCCCACCGCGACGATGTCCACGCGGGTGACGTCTTCTGGAAGAGCGAGGGCTTTTGGCATGCGGATAGCCTGGCTGCGGTTGCTTTTGAAGACTGCACCTTGCTCCATGACGTGCCTCCTTGAAAGCGCAAAAGTATGTCCGGAGTTTAATCCGAGGAATGGATATGTCAATGGGATATACAAGTCCTGGGCAGGCCCAGTGCCTCCAGTAGTGCGCCTGCATCCTGAAACGCCCGATCCACTTCCGGCAGCACCGGCCGCTTGAGCACCAGCACCGGGATACCTCGCTCCCGCGCCACCTCGAGCTTCGGCTCGGTGGCTGTGCTGCCACTGTTCTTGCTCACCAGTACGTCGATTCGCCGACGCTCGAACAAGGCACGTTCATCGTCGAGGCGGAACGGCCCGCGCGCACCGATCACCTCGCAGCGTTCATTGGCGGGGCAGGCCTCGAGGGCGCGCAGGGTCCAGAACTGGTGTGGCGGGATTTCGTCCAGGTGTTGCAGCGGTTCGCGGCCGAGGGTGAACAGCGGTCGCTCGAAGGGGGCGAGCGTCTCGATCAGTTCGGCCCAGTCAGCCACTTCGCGCCAGTCATCCCCCGCCTGCGCCTGCCAGGCCGGGCGACGCAGTGCCCAGCAGGGGATGCCGGCGCTGGTGGCGGCCTGGGCGGCGTTGGCGCTGATCTGCGCGGCATAGGGATGGGTGGCGTCGATCAACAGGCCGATGCCTTCGGCGCGCAGGTAGTCGGCCAGGCCTTCGGCACCGCCATAGCCGCCGACCCGCACCTGGCAGGCCAGGTCCTGGGGAATGCGGCCGATGCCGGCGAGGCTGTAGACATGCTGCGGCCCCAACTGGCGGGCAATGGCCAGGGCTTCGGCAACGCCGCCGAGCAGCAGGATGCGCCCGTTCATGCCACGCCCGCCTTGCCGACGATGCCGCCCTGGCGGTCGATGGCGAACACTTCGACCTGCACTTGGGCCGGCACCACGCTGCGGGCGAACAGCAGGGCATGGCGGCACACCTCGTCGCCCAGGGCGATGCCGGCGGCGTGCGCGAGGGCGAGGGCCTGCTGGCTGGTGTTGGCGGCGACGATCGCCTGTTGCAGCGCTGGGTCCGCGCCAATGGCCGCGGCCCAGCCCGCCAGCTGCGGCAGGTCGATGCTCGAATGGCGGCTGTGCAGGTCCATGTGCCCGGCCGCCAGCTTGCTGATCTTGCCGAAGCCGCCGCATAGCGTGAGGCGTGGCACCGGCACCTTGCGCAGGTGCTTGAGCACCGCGCCGACGAAGTCGCCCATTTCGATCAGGGCGATCTCCGGCAGGTTGTAGACCCGGCGCATGGTGTCTTCGCTGGCGTTGCCGGTGCAGGCGGCGATATGGGTGTAGCCGTTGGTGTGGGCAACGTCGATGCCCTGGTGGATCGAGGCGATGTAGGCCGAACAGGAGAACGGCCGGACGATGCCGCTGGTACCGAGGATCGACAGCCCACCAAGGATGCCCAGGCGCGGGTTCATGGTCTTCAGGGCCAGCGCCTCGCCGCCCCGGACATTGACCGTGACTTCGAAACCGCCGTGATAGCCGCACTCGTTGGCCAGCTGTTGCAAGTGATCGCCGATCATCTTGCGCGGCACTGGGTTGATCGCCGGCTCTCCAACTGCCAGGACAAGCCCTGGGCGCGTCACGGTGCCCACGCCTGCGCCAGCGACGAAGCGCACGCCGGGCTCGGCCAGCAGGCGCACCTGGCTATAGAGCAGGGCGCCATGGGTGACATCGGGGTCGTCGCCGGCATCCTTCAGCGTGCCAGCCTCGGCGCCGTCGCCCTTGAGGTGGCAGAACTCCAGGCGCATCTGCACCACCTTGCCCTTGGGCAGGGTGATGTGCACCGCGTCATGGTGCTGGCCGGTCAGCAGCAGGCGCGCGGCGGCCAGGCTGGTGGCGGTGGCGCAGCTGCCGGTGGTCAGGCCGCTGCGCAGGGGCGCGGGCTGTTCGCGGGTCTCTTCACGCATCGAGGGGCTTCACCACGTCCAGCAGGGTGATCGGCAGGGCCTGGCGCCAGGTGTCGAAGCTGCCCAGTGGCTGGGTGTGGGCGATATGGATACGGGTCAGGTCGCCGCCGTGCTGGTCGCGAAACTGCGCCAGGGCGACCTCGCTTTGCAGCGTGACGGCGTTGGCAACCAGGCGGCCGCCCGGCAGCAGGCGTTGCCAGCACAGCTCAAGCACGCCTTCGCGGGTGACGCCACCGCCGATGAAGATCGCGTGCGGGCGTTCCAGGCCGTGCAGGGCGTCCGGCGCCTTGCCGCGAATCAGCTGCAGGCCGGGTACACCGAGGGTGTCGCGGTTGTGTTCGATGAAGCCCTGGCGGCCTTCGTCGGCCTCGATGGCCAGGGCACGGCAGCTGGGGTGGGCGCGCATCCACTCGATGCCGATGGAACCGCAGCCTGCCCCCACGTCCCACAGCAGCTCGCCCGGTTGCGGCGCCAGGCGTGCCAGGGTGATGGCGCGCACGTCGCGCTTGGTCAGCTGGCCGTCATGATGGAAGGCGCTGTCAGGCAGGCCGGCCACCCGAGGCAGGCGCGGGGTGCCAGGCGTGGCCTGGCATTCGATGGCGACCAGGTTGAGCGTGGCGATGTCGGTGTGTGGCCAGTCGTCGGCGCTGCCGCTCAGCGTTCTTTCCTGTGGGCCACCGAGGTGTTCGAACACCTGGAGGCGGCTGGGGCCGAAGCCACGTTCGCGCAACTGCGCGGCAATGGCCGCGGGGCTGCTTTCGTCGTTGCTCAGCACCAGCAGGCGCACGCCGCTGTGCAGATGGGCATTGAGCGCGGCCAGCGGCCGGGCCACCAGCGACACCACCTGCACGTCCTGTAACGGCCAGCCCAGGCGGGCGGCGGCCAGGGCGCAGGAGGAGGGCATCGACAGCACTTGCAGCTCCTCGGCGGGAAGCTGGCGCGCCAGGCTGGCGCCGACGCCGAAGAACATCGGGTCGCCGCTGGCCAGCACGCAGACCGGCTCGCCGCGCAGGGCCATGACCGGGGTCAGGGAGAATGGGCTGGGCCAGGTCAGTTGCTCGGCGGTCACGCAGCGGGGTAGCAGGGCCAGCTGGCGCGGGCTGCCAAAGATCCGGGTGGCTGACAGCAGCGCGCGCCGGGCCTGTTTGCCCAGGCCGCTGAAACCGTCTTCGCCGATGCCTATTACTGTCAGCCAGGGGGCCATCTGTTCCTCGTACCAATCATTGATCGCGGGGCAAGTCCGCCCCCTCGAAGTGACGTGGGAGCGGGCTTGCCCCGCGATGCGTCTTAGCGTTCGACCACCGGTTTTTCATGCCGTCGGACAAAGCAGGCATAATACCGCGCCTTCTACACTGAAGCGCACTTTCACGATTGCCGGATGCCTCCTTGAAGCCGCCCCTGCCCACCGAAGTTTTGCCCCGTCCCTCGGCCTGCCCGGGGTTGTGGCGCATCGTCGCCGCGCGCGATGGTGGCATCTGCCGGATCAAGCTGCCCGGTGGCCTGCTGCTGGCCGACCAGGCCGATGCCGTGGCCGACGCCGCCGAACGCTTCGCCGCCGGGGTGATCGAGGCGACCAACCGGGCCAACCTGCAGATCCGTGGCATAGGCCAGGATCACGGCGGGCTGGTCGAGCATCTGCTGGCCGCCGGGCTCGGCCCGCGTGACGCGGCGGGCGATGATGTGCGCAACCTCATGCTCAGCCCTCTGGCCGGGCTCGATCCGACCATGTTGTTCGACACCCGGCCATTGGCCGGGCAGATCCTCGACCTGCTGGAAAGCACCCCCAGGTTCCACAAGCTGTCGGCCAAGTTCGCCGTGCAACTCGATGGCGGCGAAGCGTTGGCGATGCGCGAACATGCCCATGATCTGTGGCTGTCCGCGATGCCAGGCGAAGGCCGTATCTGGTTGCGCTTCGGGCTCGCGAGCAGCCTGTCGAATGGCCAGGCGCTGGGGGCGGTGCCGGTAGAGCAAGGGCTGGCGCTGGTGCGCGCGGTACTGGAGCGCTTCCTCGACCTGGCGACGCCCGAGCAGTCGCGCATGCGTCAATTGCTGCAGGTGTGCCCGCAGGCGCACTTCCTGGAAGGGCTGGCGATCCAGGTCGAGAGCACCTCGATGGCCTGGCAGCGCCCGGCCACGACAAGCCCATGGTTGGGCGTGCTGCCCCAGCGCCAGGGCGTGGCCCTGGGCGTCGCGCCACCCCTGGGGCGGCTGACGCCGGCCATGCTGCGCAGTGCCGCGCGCATCGCCCGGCAATGGGGCGATGGCAGCGTGCGGCTGAGCCCTTGGCAGAGCCTGGTGCTGACCTCCCTCGAGCCGACCGCGCTGGAAAACGCCCGCGCGCAACTGATGGCCTGCGGCATGCTCTGTCACAATGCGCATCCGTTGGCGCGAGTGGTCGCCTGCACCGGCTCCAGCGGTTGCGCCAAGGCCCAGGCCGACACCAAGGCCGACGCCCTGACCCTGGCCGCCCTGTTGCGCCACGGTGCCCCGGGCAGCGTGCACTTGTCTGCCTGCCCTCGTTCCTGCGCCATGGCCCATACCGCCCCGGCCACCCTGCTGGCCCGCGCCCCGGGCCGCTATGACCTTTACTTGCGCGACGCGCGCCTGCCGGGCTTCGGCAGGCTGCACGGCGCCAACCTCACCCCAGAAGAAGCAGGCGCCATGCTCGACCTGCCGACGGAGCACCTTGATGATTGACTACATCCGCGATGGTCAGGAGATCTATCGCAATTCCTTCCGCATCATCCGCGAGGAGGCCCGGCTCGAGCGCATCCCCGCCGATCTGGAAAAGCTCGCCGTGCGGGTGATTCATGCCTGCGGCATGGTCGAGGCCATCGATGGCCTGCAGTTCTCCGAAGGCGCCGGCCGCGCCGGCCGCGAGGCCCTGGCCAAGGGCGCGCCGATCCTCTGCGACGCGCACATGGTCGCCGAAGGCATCACCCGCGCCCGCCTGCCGGCCAACAACCCGGTGATCTGCACCCTGCGCGACCCAAGCGTGCCGGACCTGGCCAAGGCCGAGGGCAACACCCGCTCGGCGGTGGCCCTGGAGCTGTGGCGCCCGCACCTGGAAGGCAGCGTGGTGGTGATCGGCAACGCGCCGACCGCGTTGTTCTACCTGCTGGAAATGCTCGACGCCGGCGCGCCGAAGCCGGCGCTGATCCTCGGCTTCCCGGTGGGCTTCGTTGGCGCCGCCGAATCCAAGGCCATGCTCGCCGCCGATAGCCGCGGGGTGCCGTTCGTGATCATGCAGGGCCGCCTGGGCGGCAGCGCGATGGCCGCCGCGGCGGTCAACGCCCTGGCCACGGAGGTGGAATGATGCAGGCACGTGGACGACTGCTGGGCCTGGGCGTAGGCCCGGGCGACCCCGAGCTGATTACGCTCAAGGCGTTGCGCCTGCTGCGCGAAGCGCCGGTGGTGGCGTATTTCGTGGCCAAGGGCAAGCGCGGCAATGCCTTCGGCATCATCGAGGCGCACCTGGTGCCTGAACAGACCCTGCTGCCGCTGGTCTACCCGGTGACCACCGAGGCATTGCCGGCGCCGCTGTCCTATGAGCAGGTGATCAGCGACTTCTACGACGAAGCCAGCGTGCAGGTGGCCGAACACCTGGATGCCGGCCGCGACGTGGCGGTAATCTGCGAGGGGGACCCGTTCTTCTATGGCTCCTACATGTACCTGCACGACCGCCTGGCCTCGCGCTACGAAGCGCAGGTGATTCCCGGTGTGTGCTCGATGCTCGGTGGCGCCTCGGTACTCGGCGCGCCGCTGGTGTACCGCAACCAGACCCTCACCGTGCTCTCGGGCGTGCTGGCGCATGACGAACTCAAGCGCCGCCTGGCCGACGCCGATGCGGCGGTGATCATGAAGCTGGGGCGCAACTTCCCCAAGGTACGCCAGGTGCTCGCCGAGCTGGGCCTGGATGGCCGTGCGCTGTACGTCGAGCGGGCGACCATGGCCAACCAGAAGATCGTCGCGCTGGACGCGGTCGACCCGCAGTCTTCGCCCTACTTCTCGCTGATCATCGTGCCGGGTGAGAAATGGCAGGGATGATCAAGGCACCGGCAATCGTCGTTCTCGGCCCGGGCAGCCTGGCCACCGCGCAGCGTATCCAGCAACGTTATCCACAGGCGGTGATCCATGGCCTGCAAGGGCGGGTGGAGGGGGCCGAGCGTTACTACGCAGTCTTCGGCGACACCCTGCGCGAGCTGTATCGGCAAGACACGCCGATCATCGCCCTGTGCGCGGCGGGCATCGTCATTCGCAGCCTGGCGCCGCTGTTGAGCGAAAAAGGCGTCGAGCCACCGGTGCTGGCCGTGGCCGAGGACGGCAGCGCCGTGGTACCGCTGCTGGGCGGCCTGGGCGGGGTCAACGTCATGGCGCGCGCGCTTGGCGAGGCGCTGGGTGTGCCAGCGGCAATCACCACCAGTGGCGAGCTGCGCTTTGGCACTTGCCTGCTCAACCCACCGCCAGGCTATGCCCTGGCGGACCTGGAACAGGGCAAGCGTTTCGTCTCCGACCTGTTGGCGGGCGAGGCCGTGCGTATCGAAGGCGACGCGCCGTGGCTGGATCAGGCGCAACTGCCGGCCAGCGCCGATGCGCAACGCACCATCCATGTTGGCTGCGCTGCACGCCCCGCCAGCCGTGACGAGTTGCTGATCCACGCGCGCTGCGTGGTGGTGGCGGTTGCGGCCGGTGAGGCCGGCCTGGCGCAGCGGGTGCGTGAGCGCTTGCAGGCCGCAGGCATTGCCGAGCCGGCCCTGGCCTGCCTGCTGGCGAGCGAGACCGAGATGGCCGAGCCCGCGCTGCATGAGGCCGCACAGGCGCTGAACGTCGCCTTGCGCTTCGCGCCGGCAGGCGCGAGCCTGCAGCAAATGCTCGGCACCGCGCTGCCCCAGGCGCGGATCGAACGCCTTGGCGAATTGGCCGTGGCCATTGCCCCCGCGCCGATCGAGGTCGAGCGCCTGGGCCGTCGCCGTGGTCGCCTGGCCGTGATCGGCCTGGGCCCGGGCGCCGCCGAGCTGATGGTGCCGGCGGTCAAGGCCGAGCTGGCCCGTGCCCAGGACGTGCTCGGTTACGAAACCTACGTGCGCATGGCCGGCCCGTTCCGTGACGACCAGGTGCTGCACTGCACCGACAACCGCGAAGAGATGCAGCGCGCCCGCCATGCCTTCGAGCTGGCCGCGCAAGGGCGTTCGGTGGTGGTGGTGTCGTCGGGCGACCCGGGGGTGTTCGCCATGGCCGCCGCGGTGCTCGAAGCGCTGCACGAATCCACTGACCCGGCCTGGCAGCGGGTCGAGCTTGAGATCCTGCCCGGCGTGTCGGCCTCGCTGGCTACCGCCGCTCAGGCGGGGGCGCCACTGGGCCACGACTTCTGCGTGATGTCGCTGTCGGACAACCTCAAGCCCTGGTCGATCATCGAGAAACGCCTCGACCTGGCGGCCCAGGCCGACCTGGTGCTGGCGTTCTACAACCCGATCTCCAGGTCACGGCCGCATCAACTGGGCCACGCACTGGAAGTGGTGCGCCGCCATCGCCACGCGCATACGCCGGTGGTGCTGGGGCGTGATATCGGGCGGCCGGGGCAGACCCTGCGGGTGGTCACGCTGGGCGAGCTGGTGCCCGAGATGGTCGACATGCGCACCATGGTGCTGGTCGGCTCCTCGACCACCTGCACCTTCCCCCGTGCCGACGGCGGCGAGTGGGTGTACACCCCGCGCTGGTACCCGGCCAAGCCCTGAGGCGAGCCGCGATCAGGGCACCAGGTAGCCCTTGATCCCGGTGAAGATGATCTGCGCCGCCAGGGCGCAGACGAACAGCCCCATCAAGCGGCTGACGATCTGCAAGCCCTGGTCGCCGAGCAACCGCTCGATGCGGTGCGAGAGGTACAGCACCAGGCCCACGGTGAAGCTGGCCAGGGCGATGCTGACGATGGCCAGCAGCTTGTCGTCCCAGTGCGGTTGGCCAACCCCCATCACCAGCAGCGCGCCGATGGTACCGGGGCCCACGGTCAGTGGGATGGTCAGCGGCACGATGGTCACGTCCTGCTGCACGTTGTCGGTCTGGATCGCCGACTTGCCCTGGGCCATGCCCAGTGCCGAGATGAACAGCACTGAGCCGGCGCCGATGCGAAACGCGTCGGCGGTAATGCCGAACACGCCGAAGATCACCCGCCCGAACAGGTACAGCAGCACGCTGGCGATCAGCGTGGCAAAGGCCACGCGCCAGGCCAGTTGCTTGCGTTCCTTGCTGGAGTGGCCGCGGGTCAGGCTGATGAAGCACGACAGCACGAAGAACGGGCTGTAGAGCACGAGCATTTTCAGGTAGACGCTGAACAACTCATGGAGCATGGGGGCGGGTCCAGGCGGGGAGATGTCACTGTATAGCACGGATCCTGTAGGAGATCGCCCAGCCCTTCGGGCTACGCTGTCGTGCAGGGAACTGTCCCCTGTGGGAGCGGCCTTGCGTCGCGAAAGGGCTGCGTAGCAGCCCCAGGTTCTCAGTGTTGATGCAAAGATCGTCGGGGCCGCTCTGCGTCCCATTCGCGACGCAAGGCCGCTCCTACACCGATAGCGCTGCCCGCGGCGTTTCAGTCGAGCGGATCGGTCACCACCTGCCGCTGCCCCGCCCAGAACTGCACCAGCTCGCGCAATTGCGACAATTCCACCGGCTTGGCCATGTGCCCGTCCATGCCGGCCAGGCGCGCGCGTTCCTTGTGCTCGGTGAGGATGTGCGCGGTCAGTGCCACCACCGGCGTGCGCGGGCGCTGGTTGGCGGTTTCCCAGGCACGGATCTGCTGGGTGGCGGAGAAGCCATCGAGAATCGGCATCTCGCAGTCCATCAGCACCAGGTCGTAGCGCCGTGCCTTCATCGCCTGCAAGGCTTCCTCGCCGTTGGCGGCGGTGTCCGGTTCGAGGTTGAGCTTGCCGAGCATGCCGCGGATGACCTTGGTCGAGATGCTGTTGTCCTCGGCCACCAGGATGCGGAAGTCGCGGGGCAGGTCCAGCGCTGGCGGGGTGCCGGCCGGTGCGCTCGGCATGGCCAGCTCGCGACCGCGCAGCGCCAGCTCTTCGGCCAGGGTGGTCTTGAGCGTGTAGCCGGCCACGGGTTTGGCGAGGATGCGCTTGACCCCGGCATTGCGCGCGATGATCTTGCTCGGCGCGTTGCTGATGCCGGTGAGCATCACCACCAGGATGTCATGGTTCAGGCTCGGGTCTTCCTTGATTTTCGCCGCCAGCTGCATGCCGGTCATGCCGGGCATGTTCTGGTCCAGCAGCACGGCGTCGAAGTAGTCGCGCAAGTGCGCCTTGGTGCGCAGCAGGGCCAGGGCTTCCTTGCCGGAAGGCACCGCGCTGACGTTCATGCCCCAGGCGCTGCATTGCTGCACCAGGACCTTGCGACAGGTGTCGTTGTCGTCGACCACCAGCACCCGGGCATCGCGCAGCGGGCCGTCGAGGTCGGTGGGCGGCTGCTCCAGGCGTTGCGGATCCAGCGGCAGGGTCAGCCACAGGGTGTTGCCCATGTTGGCGCTGGTCTTGATGCCGAATTCGCCCTGCATCAGGCCGATCAGCTGCTTGGCGATCACCAGGCCAAGGTGGCCGCCCAGCTTGTTGCTAGACAGGAAGTGGCGGCTGTGCAGCTCGGCCTGCAGCAGGGCATCGCGCTCGGCCGCTGGCATGGGCTCGCCGCTGTCCTGCACGGCGATCCGCAGGCGCGGGGTGTCACCGCGCTGGTCGAGGGCCACCACCAGCAGGATCTCGCCCTGCTCGGTGTTCTTCAGCGCGTTGTCGAGCAGGCTCGACAAGGCCTGGCGCAGGCGCGTCGGATCGCCGCTGATCACCCGTGGCACCTGGGGCTGGGTGAAGCTGATCAGCTCGATGTTCTGCTGCTCGGCCTTGGCCCGGAAGATGTTCAGGCAGTCCTCGATCAGCGCATTGAGGTCGAACTGCACGTCGTCCAGCTCGATCTGCCGCGACTCGAGCTTGGAGATGTCGAGGATCTCGTTGATCAGCGTCAGCAGCTCGTTGCCGGCGCTGTGGATGGTCTGCACGTAGTCGCGTTGCTTGACCGACAGCGGCGTGCCCAGCAGCAGTTCGGTCATGCCCAGCACGCCGTTCATGGGGGTGCGGATCTCGTGGCTGATCTTGGCCAGGAACTCGGCCTTGGCATTGATCTCGGCGTCGCTGGCGGCCAGGGCGCGGCTGGCGCTGAAGCGCTCCTCGCTGATCCGCCGCAGGCGCTCGCTGACAGCCAGGTTGAGCAACAGGCCGCTGACCACGGTCAGCGCCAGCAGCACGCACAGCAGCCAGGGCGTGGAGGTGCGGGTGAGGCCGAGCAGGGCCGGCAGCAGCACCAGGCCGCCGAGGTTGAACACCAGCATGGCCAGGGTGAACAGCCGCGCCGGGGTGTAGCCCTTGTACCAGTGGTAGCTGCTGATCAGCAGCATGCTCAGGCTGCCCAGGGCGAGCAGGGCGTAGGTCATCAGGTTCAGCGGCAGGGTGTCGACGAACAGCAGCACCAGGCCGCTGACCCCGGCCACCAGCATCTCCATGTGCAGCAGGCGGTTCAGCCTGGCCGAGCTGCGTGGGGTGAAGAAGTGCAGGGTGAAGAACAGCCCGGCCAGCCCGGCCAGCACCAGGGTCAGGTAGGCGGCCGGGGTCTGGGCGCTGTACCACAGGTGCCACCAGGGGCCGCTGAGGTTCAGCAGGATCAGCGCGCTGAGCAGCATCAGGGCGTGGTACAGCGCCAAGGTCAGGGTGGTGGTGGAACGGGTGTAGGCGAAGCGGATCAGGTTGTGCAGGATCAGCATCACCAGGCCGCCGAACAACAGGCCGAACAGCAGCGGCTGGCGCTGGTCGGCGGCAGCCTTGGCCGCCGGCTCCAGGCTGATGGCCGGGCGCAGCTGGTGTTCCGATACCAAGCGCAGGTAGACGTCCACCGCCTGGCTGCTGCGCGGCAGCGGCAGCACATGGTCGCTGCCATGCAGGGTGGGGCTGGGGTTTTCGCCCTGTCGGCCGTGGTGCAGCTGGCGTAGCAGCTTGTCGCCCTCGAGGGCGTAGAGGTCCAGACGCGACAGGTCGGGGGCGAAGATACGGACCAGTTGCTCCTGCTCGCCGGGTTCGAGGCGATAGTGCAGCCACAGGGCCTGGTCGGGGAGGGCGCCATCCAGTTGGTTCAGCGCCAGGGGGCTGAACTGGTTGCGGTAGCGCTCGGAGCGCACGTCGGAGAGCTGCAGGCTGGCCTGTTCGTCGAGCAGCACCGACCAGCCAGTGCCCGGTTCGGCTTGCGCCGGCAGCAGGCAGAGCAGGGTCAGCAGGCTGACGATGAGGACGGTGGCAATCCGAAGCCGACGCACGACGAAATCCCTTCTTAGCTGATGTGCCGGAGCACAACTATGCGCGGCGCGCCGAGGCGAAGGCAAGGCCCCGAAGGGGCCTTGTCGACGAGCCGAAGGCCGGGCGCGCGGGCGCCACGGCCATTGGCCGCAAGGTTACTGCTGGTGTTCACCGTGCTCGCGGGCAATGGCCCGATAGCCGATGTCGCTGCGGTAGAAGCTGCCTTCCCACTTGACCTGCTCGGCCAGGCGGTAGGCTTGCTGCTGGGCGGCCTCGACGGTGGCGCCCATGGCGGTGGCGCAGAGCACACGGCCGCCGGCGGTGACCACCTGGCCATCCTTGAGTGCGGTGCCGGCATGGAACACCTTGCCTTCGAGCTTGGCCGCGGCGTCCAGGCCGCTGATCGCGGCGCCCTTGGCGTAGTCGCCGGGGTAGCCACCGGCAGCCAGGACCACGCCCAGGCTCGGACGCGGGTCCCACTGTGCTTCGACCTTGTCCAGGGCCTTGGCGAAGGCTGCTTCGATCAGCAGCACCAGGCTCGACTCCAGGCGCAGCATGACCGGCTGGGTTTCCGGGTCGCCGAAGCGGCAGTTGAACTCGATGACCTTGGGGTTGCCCGCCTTGTCGATCATCAGGCCGGCATACAGGAAGCCGGTGTAGACATTGCCTTCCTCGGCCATGCCACGCACGGTTGGCCAGATCACCTGGTCCATCACCCGCTGGTGCACCTCGGCGGTGACCACCGGGGCTGGCGAATAGGCGCCCATGCCGCCGGTGTTCGGGCCGGTGTCCTGGTCGCCGACGCGCTTGTGGTCCTGGCTGGTGGCCATCGGCAGCACGTTGTGGCCGTCGACCATGACGATGAAGCTGGCTTCCTCGCCGTCGAGGAATTCCTCGATCACCACGCGCGAGCCGGCGTCACCGAAGGCGTTGCCGGCGAGCATGTCGCGCACGGCGTCTTCGGCTTCCTGCAGGGTCATGGCGACGATCACGCCCTTGCCGGCGGCCAGGCCGTCGGCCTTGATCACGATCGGCGCGCCTTTTTCCCGCAGGTAGGCCAGGGCCGGCTCGATCTCGGTGAAGTTCTGGTAGTCGGCGGTGGGGATCTTGTGGCGGGCCAGGAAGTCCTTGGTGAAGGCTTTCGAGCCTTCGAGCTGGGCCGCGCCCTTGGTTGGGCCGAAGCAGTCCAGGCCGCGGCTGCGGAACAGGTCGACGACGCCAATGACCAGTGGCGCTTCCGGGCCGACGATGGTCAGGTCGACGTTCTTTTCGGCGAAGTCGGCCAGTTGCTCCAGGGCGGTGACGTCGATGGCGACGTTCTCGCACTTGGCTTCGGTGGCGGTACCGGCGTTGCCGGGGGCGACGAAGATTTTCTCGACGCGTGGGTCCTGGGCGACTTTCCAGGCCAGGGCGTGTTCACGGCCGCCGCTGCCGATGATCAAAACTTTCATGTCAAAACCTCGAATTCTGTTTGGCGCCGATCCGCGTTCCCTGTGCAGGAGCGGCCTTGTGTCGCGATAGGGCTGCACAGCAGCCCCAGCAATTTCTGCTGCGAAGCTGAAACCCGGGGCCGCTTTGCGGCCCATTCGCGACACAAGGCCGCTCCTACAGGGGCCGGGATCGGCCCAGCATCTGATTAGTGGCGGAAGTGGCGCATACCGGTAAAGACCATGGCGATGCCGGCTTCGTCAGCGGCAGCAATCACCTCGGCGTCACGCATCGAGCCACCCGGCTGGATCACGGCGCTGATACCCACTTTAGCCGCGTTGTCGATGCCATCGCGGAACGGGAAGAACGCATCCGAGGCCATCACCGCGCCCTGCACCTGCAGGCCGGCGTGTTCGGCCTTGATCGCGGCAATGCGCGCGGAGTTGACGCGGCTCATCTGGCCGGCGCCGACACCGATGGTCTGGCGTTGCTTGGCGTAGACGATGGCGTTGGACTTGACGAACTTGGCCACTTTCCAGGCGAACACCAGGTCGTGGATCTCTTGCTCGGTTGGGGCGCGCTGGGTGACGATCTTCAGGTCATCGGCGCTGATCATGCCGATGTCGCGGCTCTGCACCAGCAGGCCACCGTTGACGCGCTTGAAGTCCCAGCCGCCAGCGCGCTCGGCTGGCCACTCGCCGCATTCCAGCAGGCGCACGTTCTGCTTGGCCGCTACCACGTCGCGGGCAGCCTGGGAGATTTTCGGCGCGATGATCACCTCGACGAACTGGCGGTCGACGATGGCCTGGGCGGTTTCGCCGTCCAGCTCGCGGTTGAAGGCGATGATGCCGCCGAAGGCCGACTCGGTGTCGGTGGCGTAGGCCAGGTCGTAGGCCTTGCGGATGCCGCCTTCGTCTTCAGGCACCACGGCCACGCCGCAGGGGTTGGCGTGCTTGACGATGACGCAGGCCGGCTTGACGAAGCTCTTCACGCACTCCAGCGCGGCGTCGGTGTCGGCCACGTTGTTGAACGACAGTTCCTTGCCCTGCAGCTGCACGGCGGTGGAAATGCTGGCTTCGCCTTTCTTGGCCTCGACGTAGAACGCCGCGCTCTGGTGCGGGTTCTCGCCGTAGCGCATTTCCTGGGCCTTGACGAACTGGCTGTTGAAGGTGCGCGGGAACGCGCTGCGGCCTTCGGTGGACAGGGTGTCCTTGGCCTGGTCGATGGTGCCCATGTAGTTGGCGATCATGCCGTCGTAGGCGGCAGTGTGCTCGAACGCCTTGAGCATCAGGTCGAAGCGCTGGGCGTAGGTCAGGCCGCCGGCCTTCAGGCCTTCGACGATGCCGGCGTAGTCGCTGGCGTTGACCACGATGGCGACGTCCTTGTGGTTCTTCGCCGCCGAGCGGACCATGGTCGGGCCACCGATGTCGATGTTCTCGATGGCGGTCGGCAGGTCGCAGCCTGGCTTGTTGATGGTGGCTTCGAACGGATACAGGTTGACCGCGACCAGGTCGATCGGCTTGATGCCATGCTCGTTCATGATGGCGTCGTCGGTGCCGCGACGGCCGAGGATGCCGCCGTGGATCTTCGGATGCAGGGTCTTGACCCGGCCGTCCATCATTTCGGCGAAGCCGGTGTAGTCGGCCACTTCCACCGCGTTGACGCCGTTGTCCTTGAGCAGCTTGTAGGTGCCGCCGGTGGACAGGATCTCGACACCGAGCAGTTGCAGCTCACGGGCGAATTCGAGGATCCCGGTCTTGTCGGAGACGCTGATCAGGGCGCGGCGGATCGGCAGGCGGGTAGTCTGGTCGGTCATTTCAGATTCCATAACGCGGTGGAGTCAGCAAAAAAGGCGCCTCGTGACGAGCGCCTTTTTGGTTGGGGTTCTGGCCTTACAACAGATCGTACTGCTTGAGCTTCTTGCGCAGCGTGCCTCGGTTGAGCCCGAGCATCTCGCTGGCCTTGGTCTGGTTGCCCTTGACGTAGTTCATCACGCTTTCGAGCAGCGGCGCCTCGACCTCCGAGAGCACCAGGTTGTACACGTCCGTGACGGTAGCGCCTTCCAGGTGGGCGAAGTAGTTGTGCAACGCCTTCTCGACGCTACCGCGCAGGGTCTGGCCCTCCTCGCTCGGCGTGTTCAGGTGCTGCTTGAGGTTGACGTTGTCGCTCACGGGCGTTGTTCCACTCACTAATGTCTCGGTCATCATCGTCATGCGGCCACCCCTTGTTCGTCCTCTGTCCCAAGGCTCTGTCGACGTTCGGCGAAAAACGCCTGAACGTTGGCGCACTGCGCTTGTGTATCTTGCAAAGCGTTGAACCGGCTGCGGAACTCCTTGCCGCCGGGTCGGGTCGCCAGGTACCAGCCAACGTGCTTGCGGGCGATACGCACACCCATCACATCGCCATAGAAGGCATGCAGCGCGGCCAGGTGCTCCAGCAGAATGCGTTCCACTTCGTCCAGCGCCGGGGCGGGCAGGTGCTCGCCCGTGCGCAGGTAATGCTCGATCTCGCGGAAAATCCACGGCCGCCCTTGGGCGGCACGGCCGATCAGCAGGCCGTCGGCACCGGTGGCATGCAGCACCGCCCGGGCCTTTTCCGGCGAGGTGATGTCGCCGTTGGCGAACACCGGGATCGACACCGCCTGCTTGATCGCGGCGATGGTGTCGTACTCGGCGTCACCGGTGTACAGGTCGGCGCGTGTGCGGCCATGCACCGCCAGCGCCTGGATGCCGGCCTGCTCGGCGATCCTCGCCACATTCAGGCCGTTCTTGTTCGCCCGGTCCCAGCCGGTGCGGATCTTCAGGGTCACCGGCACGTCCACGGCGCCGACGACGGCATGGAGGATCTCGCTGACCAAGGCTTCATCTCTCAATAAAGCAGAGCCGGCGGCCTTGTTGCAGACTTTTTTCGCCGGGCAACCCATGTTGATGTCGATGATCTGCGCGCCCGCGGCAACGTTGGCGCGGGCGGCCTCGGCCATCATCTGCGCGTCGCCGCCGGCGATCTGTACCGAGCGCGGCTCGGGATCGTCCTCGTGGATACGGCGCAGGCTCGACTTGCGGCTGTTCCACAGGCGCATGTCGCTGGAAACCATCTCCGACACCACCATGCCCGCCCCGAGGCGTTTGCACAGGGTACGGAAAGGCTGGTCCGTGACCCCGGCCATGGGTGCCAGGATCAGGTTGTTCTGCAGTGTGTAAGGGCCGATGCGTACCGCCGACATAGGTGTTCCCTGTTGTGGGGCCGAATCATTGGAGTTCGAAAAAGGGTTGGCATGATACCCGCTCTCGATGACCGGATAAAGATGAATCTGGATAAAATCTGAACAGTTGCGGTGTTATGCCGCGTGGCCATGGGCCCTGGCTTTTCAGTCGTTTAGCCGGCTTTGCCGGCCTTTGCCGGCAGAGGATGGCGCTACAGGCGGGTGTGGGACGGGCGTGCCGCTTGTCGCTTACTCCGGCGAGCGGAAGCTCAGGCTGTAGTTCACCGCCTTCGGCCCCGGGTCGAGGATATCCAGGGCGATGTGGATCGGGGTCTGGCTGGGCATCTCGCCGCGCCCGGCCAGCTCGCCCGACAGGTATTCGCTGGGCTTGAAGCGGCGGCTGGCGATCAGCTGGCCGCTGAGGTCGGCAAAGCGCAGTTCCAGCAGCGGGAAAGGCTGGGCGAAGGGGGCGCGGTTGTAGATGATCGCATCGACGATCAGCGCGCCCTTGAAGTCGGGGTGGCTGCGCACCACCAGGTTGCTGCTCTTGATCCGCGAAATGTCGACCCGGGTCGGCACCTGGCAGCCGAACATCGGGCACAGTTGCTGGAACCACGGGCGGTACTGGTCCTGGCGGGCCATCTCGTCGAAGTGGTACCAGACGTACTGGAACGCCAGCAGGCCGGCGGCGAGCAGGGTCAGCATGCCCCACAACAGGCGCTTGCCCCAGTTGGGCGCGGGTTTTTCCCAGCCCAGTTGCAACGGGTCGTCGACCACGTCGATCAGCGGTTCCTTGCGCGGGCGCTCGGCCTTGGGCGCCGGGCTCGGCGCCAGGTGCACCTCGGTTTCGTCCTCGTCGCGGGCCGATAGGCGTTCGCCGCGCACATCGTCGTCCAGGGCCGACAGGCCCGGCTCCGGCACGGGGTCGTCGTGGCTGGCCAGGGGCGGGGTGTCGAGGTCGCTGCCGGCCGACGGATGGCGCACGGGCGGTTCGTCGTCCAGCTCCAGGTCGGTGGCGCCGAGGGTCGGTTCCGTGCGCGCTTCGGCGGCGGGCTCCAGCTCCAGCGCCTGTTGTTCCAGCAGTACCGGCGCCTCCTCGGGTTCCAGGGGCGGCTCGGGGCGCTCGTCGGTGGCGGTACCGAACGGTTTTACCTCGGCTTCGTCCGCGCCCTGGTCGTCACGGCGGGCTTGCAGCACGCCTTGGGCAGGTGCCTGGCGGCGGTCACCGGGGCTGCGGCGCTCGAGGCGCGCCAGTTCCTGGTCGAGGTCCAGCGCGTCCAGTTGCTCGGCGGTGACGGCCCAGTCTTCTTCGCTCATCGGCGCCCGCTCGCTGGGCGCCGCTACCGGCGGCTCGCTGGGTGGCTGCACGGTTGCCGGCGCCGGCGGCTCGACAGGCTGCCCGGCGGCGCGGTTCTGCTCCAGCAGTTGCTTTGCCGCGTTGAACACCTGCAGGCAGTTGCCGCAGCGCACCACGCCGCGCGCCACGCTCAACTGGTGATGGGTGACGCGAAAGCTGGTCTGGCAATGCGGGCACTGGGTGACGAAACTGTCGGTCATGCGGCGATCCGGAGGCTGGGCAGGTGTTGAGTCTAGGCGCGCTTAGCGGCGACGACCACTGATGCGTACCCAGCCGTCGCGCACGACGATCGGGTCCAGGTCGAAGTCGGCGGCGTAGGCGCTGGCCACTTCCTCGCCTTGTTCGGCGAGGATGCCGGACAACGCCAGCAGGCCACCGGGGCGAACCAGGCCGGACAGTTGCGGCGCCAGTGCCACCAGCGGGCCGGCAAGGATGTTGGCGACCAGCACATCGGCCTGCATGGCCGGCATCTGCTCGGGCAGGTGCAGGTCGAACCTGTCGTCGGCGATACCGTTGCGCTGGGCGTTGTCACGGGAGGCCTCGATAGCCTGCACGTCGATGTCGGTGCCGACCGCCTGGCGGGCGCCGAGCAGCAGCGCGGCGATGGCCAGGATGCCCGAGCCGCAGCCGAAGTCCAGCACCTGGGTGCCTTGCAGCTGTTGGCCGTCGAGCCATTCCAGGCACAGCGCGGTAGTCGGGTGGGTACCCGTGCCAAAGGCCAGGCCCGGGTCGAGCAGCAGGTTGACCGCGTCCTTTTCCGGGGCTTCGTGCCAGCTCGGCACGATCCACAGGCGCTGGCCGAAACGCATGGGCTGGAAGTTGTCCATCCAGCTGCGTTCCCAGTCCTGGTCCTCGATCACCTCGGCGTCATGCTCGGGCAGCTCGGTGCCTGTCAGCAGGCGCAGGTGGGCGAATACCTGCTCAGGCTCGGCGTCGGCCTCGAACAGGGCCAGCAAATGGGTATGCGACCACAGCGGGGTGGTGTTGAGGTCCGGTTCGAAGATCGGCTGGTCTTCGGCGTCCATGAAGGTCACCGAGACGGCGCCGACTTCCAGCAGGGCGTCTTCGTAGGTTTCGGCTTGTTCCGGGCTGATGGCCAGGCGTACTTGCAGCCAGGGCATGGCGGGCACCTTTGGTAAATCGACAGGGGCAGCCCGAGGCTGCGCGAAAGGCTGGCAGTTTACGCGAGTGCGGGGAGTTTGTAGAGAAGCCAGAGGGTGGCAAGGTCCCTGTAGGCGCGGCCTTGTGTCGCGAAAGGGGCGCGCAGCGGCGCCAAGGCATCGGCATCATGCAAAACCGCCGGGGCTGCCATGCAGCCCTTTCGCGACACAAGGCCGCTCCTACAGGGGGGCGTGCCTGCCTTGCGGGCAACAAAAACCCCGGCACAGGGCCGGGGTTCATGCATCACGCTAACGCGATCACTCCTGGTTGGCCAGTTTGTGCTCGAGGTAGTGGATGTTGACGCCGCCTTTGCAGAAACCTTCATCACGCACCAGGTCGCGGTGCAGCGGGATGTTGGTCTTGATGCCGTCGACGACGATCTCGTCCAGGGCATTGCGCATGCGGGCCATGGCTTCGTCGCGGTCCTTGCCGTAGGTGATCAGCTTGCCGATCAGCGAGTCGTAGTTCGGTGGAACCGAGTAACCGCTGTACAGGTGCGAATCGACGCGCACGCCGTTGCCGCCCGGGGCATGGAAGTGCTTGACCTTGCCTGGGCTCGGGATGAACTTCTTCGGGTCCTCGGCGTTGATCCGGCACTCCAGCGAGTGACCACGAATCACCACGTCTTCCTGGCGGAACGACAGCTTGTTGCCAGCGGCGATGCTGAGCATCTCCTTGACGATGTCGATGCCGGTGACCATCTCCGAGACCGGGTGCTCGACCTGGACGCGAGTGTTCATCTCGATGAAGTAGAAGCGGCCGTTCTCGTACAGGAACTCGAAGGTACCGGCACCGCGGTAGCCGATTTCGATGCACGCGTCGACGCAACGCTTGAAGACTTCCTGGCGGGCCTTCTCGTCGATGCCCGGGGCCGGGGCTTCTTCCAGTACCTTCTGGTGGCGGCGCTGCAGCGAGCAGTCACGGTCACCCAGGTGGATGGCGTTGCCCTGGCCGTCGGACAGCACCTGGACTTCCACGTGACGTGGGTTGGTCAGGAACTTCTCCAGGTAGACCATCGGGTTGCCGAAGGCGGCGCCGGCTTCGGTGCGGGTCAGCTTGGCCGAGGCGATCAGGTCCTCTTCCTTGTGCACCACGCGCATGCCGCGACCACCACCGCCACCGGCGGCCTTGATGATCACCGGGTAGCCAACCTCGCGGGCAATGGCCAGCGCGGTTTCTTCGTCTTCCGGCAGCGGGCCGTCGGAGCCCGGCACGGTCGGTACGCCCGACTTGATCATCGCGTCCTTGGCCGAGACCTTGTCGCCCATCAGGCGAATGGTGTCGGCTTTCGGGCCGATGAAGGCAAAGCCGGATTTTTCCACCTGCTCGGCGAAATCGGCGTTTTCCGCGAGGAAGCCGTAACCCGGGTGGATCGCGGTGGCGCCGGTGACTTCGGCGGCAGCGATGATCGCCGGGATGTGCAGGTAGGAATCCTTGGACGATGCAGGGCCGATGCAGACCGACTCGTCTGCCAGGCCCAGGTGCATCAGTTCACGGTCGGCCGTGGAGTGCACGGCGACGGTCTTGATGCCCAGCTCTTTGCAGGCACGCAGGATCCGCAGGGCAATTTCCCCGCGGTTGGCGATCAGAACTTTTTCGAGCTTCCCAGACATCGTTGGCTCTCCGCGAATCAAACGATGGTGAACAGCGGCTGGTCGAACTCAACCGGCTGGCCGTCTTCCACCAGGATGGCGTCGATCACACCGCCGATGTCGGCTTCGATGTGGTTCATCATCTTCATGGCTTCGACGATGCACAGGGTGTCGCCTTTCTTCACGGCCTGGCCCACTTCAGCGAAGTTCGGCGAGGTCGGCGATGGCTTGCGGTAGAAGGTACCGACCATCGGCGAGCGGATCACGGTGCCTTTGAGCACTGGGGCAGCAGCTTCAGCGGCTGGCGCGGCAGCGGCGGCGACCGGGGCGGCAGCGGCAACCGGAGCGGCCATCGGTGCTGGGGCGGCGAAGTACTGGGCGCCGGCCGGGGTCTTGCTGTGACGGCTGATGCGAACGGACTCTTCGCCTTCCTTGATCTCCAGTTCGTCGATGCCGGACTCTTCCAGCAGTTCGATCAGCTTTTTGACTTTACGGATATCCATTAATCAGCAACTCCCAAGGTTCGGTCGGGGACGTAATTTGAAAACGTGTCGAAAACGTTTCTTCCGGACCTCGGCCCATTGGGGCCAAGGCCTTGTGTCATCAGGGCTGTGCGTTGGCAGCCAGGTGTTCCAGCGCAGACTCCAGGGCCAACCGGTAGCCGGTGGCGCCGAGGCCGCAGATCACCCCTACGGCAACATCGGAAAAGTAGGAGTGGTGGCGGAACGGTTCACGCTTGTGCACGTTGGACAGGTGCACTTCGATGAATGGGATGCTCACCGCGAGCAACGCGTCACGTAATGCGACGCTGGTATGCGTGAAAGCGGCCGGATTGATCAGGATGAAGTCCACGCCTTCGTTGCGCGCGGCGTGGATCCGGTCGATCAATTCGTACTCGGCATTGCTCTGCAGGTACTGCAGATGGTGGCCGGCGGCGCGGGCGCGCTGCTCCAGGTCCTGATTGATCTGGGCGAGGGTGGCCGCGCCGTAGTGGCCCGGTTCACGGGTGCCGAGCAGGTTCAGGTTGGGGCCGTGCAGCACCAGTAGGGTTGCCATCTGCGGTTCCTTGGTTTTTGTAGGGCAATTCGACATAGCGCGGCGACTATGCCGGAACGGGCGCTGGGTGTCCAGTTCCCGGCAATAGCCAGCACGATGTCCGAGATTCGCGCAAAGTATGTGACCGGATGATTAACTTTGGTCACCGGATTGCCGATTTTTCCCAGGCTGCGGGAAGTTATAGCCCGAGTTGGCCGCGCACGCGGGCCAGGACCTGGGCAAAATCGCCGGCGTTTATCTCGCCGATCACTCGATCGCCAGTCATTTCGCTGCCGTTCGCGGCAAAGAACATCAGCGCCGGCGGGCCGAACAGCTGGTAGCGATCGAGCAGCGCGCGCTGGGCGGCATCGCTCGCGGTGATGTCCAGGCGCAGCAGGCGGAACGCACCCAGTTGCGCTTGCACCGGTGGCGCCGTGAGCACGTCGTGTTCGATCACCTTGCAGCTGATGCACCAGTCGGCGTACCAGTCCAACAGCACCGGCTGGCCGGCGGCCTTGGCCTCGGCCAGGGCGGCGTCGAGCTCGGCCGGGCTGGTGAGGGTCTGCCAGGCATCGGCCTTGGCCACGGCAGCGCTGCCGGCCACGTTGGGCGGCGGCAGCGGCCGCAGGGGATCACCCTGGCCGCTCAGGGCGCCGTACCAACAGGCCAGGGCATAGACCAGCAGCACCAGGCCAAGCAATTGCGCCAGGCGCTCGCGGGCAGGCTTGACGACGAACTCCAGGGCGCCGAGGAACAGCGCCACGCCGGCGGCCAGCAGGCCGATCAGCAGCAGCGTCAGCGGCCCTGGCAGCACCCGGCTGAGCAGGCCGATGGCCAGGCCCAGCAACAGCACGCCGATGGCGTTCTTGACCGTGTTCATCCACGGGCCGCTCCTGGGCAGCCAGGCCGCGCCACCGGTCGCCACCAGCAGCAGCGGGGCGCCCATGCCCAGGCCCAGGGCGAACAGCTTGAGCGCGCCGCCGAGGGCATCGCCGCTGGCGCTGATGTACAGCAGCGCGCCGGCCAGCGGTGCCGACACGCAGGGCGACACCAGCAGGCTGGACAACACGCCGAGGATCGCCGCGCCCAGCAGCGAGCCGCCCTGGGTGCGGTTGGCGACCCGGTCCAGGCGATTGCTCAGGGCCTGGGGCAGCTTGATCTCGAACAGGCCGAACATGGCCAGGGCGAACAGCACGAAGAACGCCGCGAACGGCACCAGCACCCAGGCCGACTGCAGCCGCGCCTGCAGGTTCAGGCCGGCGCCGAACAGCCCCATCAGCGCGCCGAGCACGGCGAAGCTGGCGGCCATCGGCAGCACGTAGGCCAGCGACAGCGACAGGCCGCGCAGCCCGCCGACCTGGCCGCGCAGCACCACGCCCGAGAGGATCGGCAGCATCGGCAGCACGCAGGGGGTGAAGGTCAGGCCGATCCCGGCGAGGAAGAACAGCGCCAGGGATTTCCAGCTCCAGCCCTGCTCGGCACCGCCCGGCTGCGCCGGGCCTTCGCCGGCGATGCCCAGCCGCGCGGTTTGCGGCGGGTAGCACAGGCCCTTGTCGGCGCAGCCCTGGTAGCCCACCAGCAAGGTGAAGGCGCGTGGGTCGTTGCGCGGCAGCTCGATGTCGAGCACGCCGTGGTAGACCTCGACATCGCCGAAGAACTCGTCGTGCTTGGCTTCGCCCTCGGGGATGGCCGGCGTGCCCAGCTTGATGTCCGCCGGTTGTGTGCGGAACTGGAGGCGGTGGCGGTACAGGTAGTAGCCGTCGGTGGCGACGAAGCGCAGCTTGACGGTCTGCGCGTCGGCCTGCATCAGGCTGAGCTTGAAGGCTTCGTGCACCGGCAGGAAGTCGGCGCTGTTGGAGGCGGCGCCGAGGGTGGCGCTGGGGCGGTTGTCGAGCAGGCCCGTGGCGAACACGGGGCTGGCCAGCAGCAGGAACAACAGGAAAAACAGGCGGCGCATGACGGACTCGCGAGGTGGAACCTGGCGGGCATGATAGCGGAGTTGGCCGAAATTGGGGCCGCTGCGCGGCCCATCGCGACACAAGGCCCGTTCCTACAGGGGAGCGCGGTTTCCGGTAGGAGCGGCCTTGTGGCGTGCTCGAGGGCAGAGCCCTGGCAATCCAGGCCATGCCGATGTCATAGCCGGAACGCCCGCACCGCCGTATTCAACTCGCCCCCCAGCTTGAGCAACTGTTCGCCCTGTTCGCGTCCTTCACCAATGCGCTGCAGGTTATCCTCGCCCAGCGCGTGAATGCGCTCGCTGTGATCGCGAATCTCGCTCACCGCGCCGCTTTGCTGGGCGGTCACCTCGGCGATGCGCACCGCGGTTTCGGCGATGGTGCCGATAGCGCTGACGATCGCATCCAGCGCGCCATCGGCCGCCTGCGCCTGGCTGGCGGTGGCCTCGGCATGCTCCAGCTGCGTGCGCATGCCGTCCACCGAGTCGCGGGCGGCTTGTTGCAGGCGGTCGATCAGGGCCTGGATCTCGCCGGTGGCGCCGGTGGTGCGCTGGGCCAGCGAGCGTACTTCATCGGCGACCACGGCGAAGCCGCGGCCCATTTCGCCTGCCCGGGCGGCCTCGATGGCGGCGTTGAGCGCCAGCAGGTTGGTCTGCTCGGCGATCGCGCGGATCACCGTGAGCACGCCGCCGATGGTGCCCGACTCCTCGGCCAGCTGTTCGATCATGCGCGCATTGCCCTGCACCTCGTCGACCAGGGCGCGCAGGCCGGACAGGCTCTGGCCGATCACCGTCTGGCCCCGTTCGACGGCCTGGCCGGCATCGCGGCTGGCGTCGGCGGCGGCGCTGGCGTCGCCGGCCACCTGCTGGATGGTCGCCTCCAGTTCGCCGAGAGCGTCGCGGATCTGCGCGGTGTCGCCGGCCTGGCGCTCGGCACCATCGTGCAAGGCGCTGCTCATGCCGGCCAGGGCGTGGCTGCTGCCGGCCACCTGTTCGGCGTTGTGGCGCAGGGTGCCGACCAGCTCCACCAGGTACTGGCGCAGGCGGTTGAGCGATTCCTCGATGTCATGCAATTCGCGGTTGGTCCGGCCCAGGACGATGGCTTGGGCGAAGTCGCCCTCGGCCCAGCGCGACAGTGCCGGCGCCAGGCCGGTCAGGGTGCGGGCCAGGCGCCGTTGCAGGGTGTCGATGAGCAGGGCGATGAGCAGGATCAGGCCAATCATCAGGCCCTGGATGATGCGCACTTCCCCGGCGATCTGCCCGTGCTGGGCGCGTACCTCCGGCTCCAGGGCGGCGATGGCCTGGCGCACGGCGTCCAGGCGTTCGTTGGTGCTGGCCGCCAGGGCGGCGCGGCGTTCGATCTGCGCGCGGGTGCGTTGCAGCTCGGCGGGGTAGCGCTTGAGCAGGCTCTGCAGCTCACGCTTGAGGCCCACGGCGATGTCCTCCTGCTGGCTGCTGGCCTGGGTCTGCAGGCCCATCATCGCGGCGAAGTCATCGGCGTTGGACTCGGCGGCGCGGGTCACCCCGAGCAGCGGCAAGGCGTCGATCCGCTCGGCCTGGGCGGCGATCAGCTGCAGCTCGCGGTCGACTTCGTCGGCCAGCTCGGCGCGGCCGCTGCTGACCAGTTTGTCGCGGGCCAGGGACAGGCGCGCCAGGTGCACCGCGGCGTCCAGCAGCGCGGCCTGGTAAGGGCCGGCGGCGGCGCTGGCGCTGTCGCGGGCGTAGCCTGCGAGTTGCTCGAAGTTCGCGCCCAGTTCGCGCTCGGCCTGCAACAGCAGGGCCTGCGGGTCGCCGGCCAGCTTGCCGGCGCCAAGCAACTCGTTGGCGCTGAAGGCCTGCAAGCTGTCCAGGCTCGGGCGCAGCTTGGCCGCCAGCGCTTGCGGCCAGTCGTCCAGGGCCGCCAGCAAGGCGCCGGTGGCCTGGCTGGCCGCGGCATGGCGCAAGGCATCGCCGCTGCCCAGGTAGGCCTCGATGTTGCGTGCCGCGTCATGCTGGAACTGCTGGGACAGGCCCAGGTAGCGCTCCATCAACTGGTAGGGGCGCTCCAGGGCGCGTTGCGACCACCACAGGGTCGCGCCCAGGGCGATACACACGGTTACCAGCAACAAGGTGTTGAAATTGGTCAGCCACTTCAGGCGCATAGCCGCGAACTTCCTGCGGAGGGGGAGTGGAGAGGTCGGGGCCTGAAGTTATTGCGATTTTGTGACGGGGTGATGACGACGGAGGGCTGGCGCCCTAAAAAAGTGGCACAGTGCCGGTATTGTTTGATGGTTGCTGTCTTTAACCCTTTGGGCTGCGCTGTCACGCAGGGAACCGTCCCCTTGTAGGAGCGGCCTGGCGTCGCGAAAGGGCTGCGTAGCGGCCCCAGGTTCTGAGCCACCCTCGAAATTGCCGGGGCTGCTGCGCAGCCCTTTCGCGACGCCAGGCCGCTCCTACAGGGGCGAGTTAAACCAATGGGTTACGAGTTTTCCATTAGCGCGGCCGATGCCGGCGGCTACGGCTCAACGCTGACCACGCAATTGCGCCCGGCATGCTTGGCCCGGTACAGCGCCTCGTCCGCGGCGCTGGCCATGCTCAGCGCGTCGAGCGCGTCATCCAGTTGCACCACCCCGGCGCTGAAGGTGCATTGCAGGTCATGGGGCTGTGCCGGGTAGTGGATCTCGGCAAAGCGCCGGCGGATTTCATCGAGCACCTTGTGTGCGGCCACAAGCCCGGTATTGGGCATGACGATGGCGAACTCCTCGCCGCCGTAGCGGCCGATGAAGTCGGTCTTGCGCAGGCGTTGCTTGAGGAACAGCGCCAGGCTCTTGATCACCCGGTCGCCCATGGGGTGGCCATGGCGGTCGTTGATCTTCTTGAAATGGTCGATATCGAGCATGGCGAAACTCAACGGCTGCGCTTCGCGCCGGGCGCGGAAGCTGCAATCCTCGAGCAGTTGCAGGATATGGGTGTGGTTGTACAGCCCGGTAAGGCTGTCGCGGACCATCCGCGCCTTGAGGTTGCGGGCGCGGGCGGCGCGGTTGCGCACGGTGGTGATCAGGTGGCGGGCGCGGATCGGCTTGGTGAGGAAGTCGTCGCCGCCTTCGCTCATGGCATCGAGCTGCTTGTCCAGGTCGTCCTCGGCCGACAGGTAGATGATCGGCACGCTGACGTAGCGGTCGTTGTGGCGGATCACCTTGGCCAGCTCCGTGCCGGTGCAGGCGGGCATGTACATGTCGAGGATGATCAGGTCGGGCTGGAAGTCCGCCAGCTCGCTCATGGTACGGATCGGTTCGGTGAGCGTGCGGGTGATGATCCCGGCGCTGTTGAGCAGGCGCTCGGTGTGCAGGGCCTGGGCGCGGGAGTCGTCGATCACCAGCACGCGAAACGGCTCGTACTGGGTGGCGCTGGTCAGCAACTCGAGTTTTTCCAGCAGGCTGGAAGCGTCCAGGGTGCCGGTGAGGAATTCCTGGCCGCCGGCGCGCACGGCGGCCAGGCGGGTCGGGGTGTCGGTTTCGTGGAGGCTGAAGAACAGCAGCGGAATGTGCAGCTCCAGCCCCTGCTGGGCCTGGGCCGCCAGGTGCAGGCCGAGGCCGGCGCCGGTGAAGTCGACGTCCATGACGATGGCCGACGGCAGGCGCTCGCTCATCGAGGCCTGGAACGCCTCGGCACTGCACAGCGCCTGCACGCTCAGGCCAAAGAACTCCAGTTGCTGGGCCAGGCGCTCGGCGCGCTCGTGGTCCTGCAGGACGATGTACACCGGCTTGCGCAGCGGTGGCAGGGGCACGTTGTCGAGCTGGTCGCCCTTGCGCAGGCCGGTGCGCGACAGGCGCTGCATCAGGCGGTTGAGTTCGCTGATCAGCTCGGAGTTGAGCCGCGCGCTGTTGGCCTCGATGGCGCGCAGGGTCTGGCCGATGGCCTGCGACAGGCTGCTGTGCTCGGGCTGTTCGAAGCGTTCGGCGTAGCGTTGCAGGCGCAGGTTGGCCTCGCACAACTCGCCCAGGCCGCCGCTGGACCACTCGCCACGTTGCAGGCGCTGCCAGATCTCGAGGATCTGCCGGGCCTGGTGGATCACCCGCTGGGCAAAGTGCTGCTTGAGGCGTTCGTGGCTCGGCTCGGCTGGCTGGGTCATGTCCTGACTACTTATAAGGGGGAGGGTGCAGGTTCGATGATGGCTCTATGCTAGCACTGCTTTTTGGCAAGCGAGTGCCTGGGGTCAACAAAGTGTTTAGGGAATTATTATTCAGTTGCCGACCCGATGGTCGCTTATACGAATGGCGACGTCTGCTTTATAGTGCTGCCACGCGGGCTTGCCGTGGCACCCTGGCGTACGCCTGTGGTCCAAGCCCCTAACCGTCGTGATTGATCAAGGACAATTGCCATGCTGGATTGGAAAAACCGCGAGGCCAAGGCCGAACCCCGTGAGCGGGTCGACACCCGTGGCGCCGCCACCCGCAGCTACCTGGGCGGCCTGTGGAGCCGAGCCCTGGGTACGTTGATCGGCCTGTACCTGCTGGTGTGCATCGGCCTGGGCTGGTACTGGAGCCAGGAGCCGGCGCTGTTCCCGGTGCAGAACAACGCCCAGGCCGCCGCCGAGCGCAACGGCCAGCAGATGGTGATTGGCTATACCACCGTCGAGACCCTCAAGACCGTGGCCAGCACCCTGCTCGACAAGCCAGGCGGCTATATTTCCAACGACCGTTTCCCGCCGGGCCTGTGGATGGACAACATGCCGAGCTGGGAGTACGGCGTGCTGGTCCAGGTGCGCGACCTGTCCCGCGCCCTGCGCAAGGACTTCGCCCGCTCGCAGTCGCAGTCCACCGAGGATGCCGACCTGGCCAAGGCCGAGCCGCGCTTCAACTTCGACAACAAGAGCTGGATCCTGCCCTCGAGCGAGTCGGAGTTCGAAGAAGGCATCAAGTCGCTGACCCGCTACCAGACCCGCCTGGCCAAGGGCGACCAGGGCGCGATCTTCTATACCCGCGCCGACAACCTGAACAACTGGCTGGGTGACGTCGCCACCCGCCTGGGCTCGCTGTCGCAGCGGCTGTCGGCCAGTGTCGGCCGGGTCAAGCTGAACAACACCCTCAAGACCGAGTCCGTGGCCCCGGGCCAGGCGCCGCAGGTCGACGAGGAAGTGGTCGAGACCCCATGGCTGCAGATCGACAACGTGTTCTACGAGGCCCGTGGCCAGGCCTGGGCGCTGTCGCACCTGCTGCGCGCCATCGAGGTGGACTTCGCCGACGTGCTGGCGAAGAAGAACGCCACGGTCAGCGTGCGCCAGATCATCCGCGAGCTGGAAGCCTCGCAGGAAGCGCTGTGGAGCCCGATGGTGCTCAACGGCAGCGGCTTTGGCATGTGGGCCAACCACTCGTTGGTGATGGCCAACTACATCTCCCGGGCCAACGCCGCGGTCATCGACCTGCGGCAGCTGCTGTCCCAGGGCTGATATGCCGGTCAGTCCCGCCGAGGTCGCGCACCGTGCAGCCTCCGACGCCGAGCTGGTGGCCTGGGTCGATGACCAGGATCAACTGCTCGGCGCCTTGCCCAGGGCCGAGCTGCGCGAGCGCGGCTTGATCGGCCGTTGCACCTTCATCCTGCTGTTCAACAGCGCAGGCGACTTGTGCGTGCACCGACGCACCCTGAGCAAGGCGTTGTATCCGGGGTACTGGGATGTGGCGGCAGGCGGCATGGTCGCCTGCCAGGAAAGCTATGACCAGTCGGCGGCCCGGGAGCTGGCCGAGGAACTGGGCGTGAGCGGCGTCGAGTTGCGTTTTCACGAGACGTTCTACTTCGAGCAGCCGGGTAATCGCTTGTGGTGCGCGGTGTATTCGGCGGTGTGGGACGGAGCGCTGCGCTTGCAGCCCGAGGAGGTCATCGAGGCGCGGTTCATCAGTGTCGAGCAGGCCCAGGCGGAAAGTACGCAACGACCGTATTGCCCGGACTCGCTGGTGGCGTTGCAGCGGTACCAGGCGGGCTTGAGCTAATGGGGGCGCTTTGCGCCCCTTTCGCGACACAAGGCCGCTCCTACAGGGGATCACGTTCTCCTGCAGGAGCGGCCTTGCGTCGGGAAAGGGCTGCGTAGCAGCCCCAGTGGCCCAAAGGTCGCAAAACTTTCGTAAAATGGCGCAATCCTGTACTTAGCAACAGCCAGATTTATCGTTACACTGCGCGCCCTTTTCGGGCTGCCGCAGGACCTTGCGGCAGTAGCGCCGCCCCTGCCAGAGTGGGGCTTCGCGGTCGGCACCCGCCGACCAGTTTTTGTCCTCAGCACCGAGGAACAAAAGTGGCCAAGAAAGCTTCTTCCTTTTCCGCCCTTGGCGGTCTCGTCTTTTCCACCGATGCCGGTCGGCACTGTCCCGACTGCGGCAAACCGGTGGATGACTGTATCTGCAAGCAGCAGGTCATCCCCGAGGGGGATGGCATTGCCCGCGTGCGCCGTGAAAGCAAAGGCCGTGGCGGCAAGACCGTGACTACCATCACGGGCGTCCCCCTGGCCCTTGAGCCGCTCAAGGAGCTCGCCAGCGCGCTCAAGCGTCGTTGCGGCACCGGCGGCGCGCTCAAGGACGGGGTCATTGAAATCCAGGGTGATCACGTCGAGCTGTTGCTCGCCGAGCTGATCAAGCAAGGTTTCAAGGCGAAGAAATCCGGCGGCTGAGTGCAGCCGCGCGATTTTTTGCCCAGCGCTTTCTAAACTCGTTCCCGTGGGCAGGGTCTATGCCTGACACGGAAGAATCGTCATTTTCAGTATCTACACTGCCAGCGCGACAAGGTGGGGCAGTGTTTCGACTTTTCATACAGGGGACTTGAATGTCCGTACGACGCACACGCAAAGACGATGGTAGCCAGTGGACCGTGGCCGACAGCCGCAGTGTTTATGGCATCCGCCATTGGGGCGCGGGTTATTTCGCCATCAATGAAGCCGGGCGCGTCGAAGTGCGCCCCAACGGCCCGGACAGCGCGCCGATCGACCTCTTCGAGCAGGTCCAGGAGCTGCGCCAGAGCGGCCTGTCGCTGCCGCTGCTGGTACGTTTCCCCGACATCCTGCAAGACCGCGTGCGCCAGCTGACCGGTGCCTTCGACGCCAACATCGCGCGTCTTGAGTACCAGAGCCAGTACACCGCGCTGTACCCGATCAAGGTCAACCAGCAAGAGGCGGTGGTGGAGAACATCATCGCCACCCAGAACGTCTCCATCGGCCTGGAAGCCGGCTCCAAGCCCGAGCTGCTGGCGGTGCTGGCGCTGGCGCCGAAAGGCGGCACCATCGTCTGCAACGGCTACAAGGACCGTGAGTTCATCCGCCTGGCGCTGATGGGGCAGAAGCTCGGCCACAACGTGTTCATCGTCATCGAGAAGGAATCCGAGGTCGCCCTGGTGATCGAGGAAGCCGCGGACCTCAAGGTCAAGCCGCAGGTGGGCCTGCGCGTGCGCCTGTCGTCGCTGGCCTCGAGCAAGTGGGCCGACACCGGTGGCGAGAAGTCCAAGTTCGGCTTGTCCGCCGCCCAGCTGATCTCGGTGGTGCAGCGCTTCCGTGACGCCGGCCTGGACCAGGGCATCCGCCTGCTGCACTTCCACATGGGCTCGCAGATCGCCAACCTGGCCGACTACCAGCACGGCTTCAAGGAAGCCATCCGCTACTACGGCGAGCTGCGCGCCCTGGGCCTGCCGGTGGACCATATCGACGTCGGCGGCGGCCTGGGCGTGGACTACGACGGCACCCACTCGCGCAACGCCAGCTCGATCAACTACGACATGGACGACTACGCCGGCGTGGTGGTGGGCATGCTCAAGGAGTTCTGCGATGCCCAGGGCCTGCCGCACCCGCACATCTTCTCGGAGAGTGGCCGCTCGCTGACCGCGCACCATGCCATGCTGGTGATCCAGGTCACCGACGTGGAAAGCCACAATGACGAAGTGCCGACCATCGAGAACAAGGCGGCGCTGCCCGAGACCGTGCAGTGGCTGGCCGACCTGCTGGGCCCGACCGACATCGAGATGGTCACCGAGACCTACTGGCGCGCCACCCACTACATGGGCGACGTGGCCGCGCAATATGCCGACGGCAAGCTGACCCTGGCCGAGAAAGCCCTGGCCGAGCAGTGCTACTTCGCCGTGTGCCGGCGCCTGCACAACTCGCTGAAGGCCCGCCAGCGTTCGCACCGCCAGGTGCTGGACGAGCTCAACGACAAGCTGGCCGACAAGTACATCTGCAACTTCTCGGTGTTCCAGAGCCTGCCGGACACCTGGGCCATCGGCCAGGTGCTGCCGATCATCCCGCTGCACCGCCTCGACGAGGAGCCGATGCGCCGGGCCGTGCTGCAGGACCTGACCTGCGACTCCGACGGCAAGATCAACCAGTACGTCGACGAGCAGAGCATCGAGACCAGCATGCCGGTGCACGCGGTCAAGGACGGCGAGGACTACCTGCTGGGCGTGTTCCTGGTCGGTGCCTACCAGGAAATCCTCGGCGACATGCACAACCTGTTCGGCGACACCGACTCGGTGAACATCTACCAGAACGCCGATGGCAGCGTGTACCACGCCGGTATCGAGACCCACGACACCATCGAGGACATGCTGCGTTACGTGCACCTGTCGCCGGAGGAGTTGATGACCCACTACCGCGACAAGGTCGCCAGCGCCAAGATCAGCGCGCGCGAGCGCACGCAGTACCTGGATGCGCTGCGGCTTGGCTTGACCCGCTCGTCGTACCTGTCTTCGTAATCACTGGGGCCGCTTTGCGGCCCTTTCGCGACACAAGGTGCTCCTACAGGCGATTGCGCAGTAATTGCCATACGCGATCCCCCTGTAGGAGCGGCCTTGTGTCGCGATCTGAGGGCGCAGCCCTCACCGCGTCATACCCGGTAATGACCCGCTTACGCCATCCCCCATCGAGACACCTATCCTGCGAATGCAATGTTCAAAGGAAGTCGACATGGACCGTCACGGCAATCATCGCCTGCGCCAAGGGCGCTTTTCAGAATCAGGCAGGCTTTATCTACTAACTACCGTTACCCGCCAGCGGAACCCACTGTTCCACAACCTTTGGTTTGCGCGAGCGGCCATCCATCAATTACGTCTGAGTGATCATGAAGGTAGCTGCCGTACATTGGCTTGGGTTCTGATGCCAGACCATCTGCACTGGTTGATCGAGCTTGGGCCTACCAGCCTGGATAAACTCATGTGTGCCTTCAAGTCGCGAAGCAGCTGTGCTCTTTATCAGGCAGGGGCTGCACGACAGCACATTTGGCAGCCTGGATATCACGACCGGGCTTTGCGGCGAGACGAGGATGTGAGAATGGCCGCGCGATATATCGTTGCGAATCCCATCAGGGCAGGGCTGGTACGGCGTGCTGGTGAGTATTCACATTGGGATTGTGTTTGGCTGTGAGTCAGCAGGTGAGGGCTGCGCCCTCATTTCGCGACACAAGGCCGCTCCTACAGACGACCGCGATCTCCTGTGGGTACGGCCTTATGTCGCGATAGGGCCGCGAAGCGGCCCCAGCTTCACCGAACCCACCGATCCTGTTGATGCAACCGCCACCCGACCCAGCCCAGCGTGATCGCCCGCAACGCCATGAACAGCAAGAACGCCAGCCACAACCCATGGTTGCCGAACCCGCGCATGGCAAACGCCACGGGCAGCGCAATCAACACCGACACCAGCATCGCATTGCGCATCTCCCGCGCCCGCGTCGCGCCGATGAACAGCCCATCGAGCAGGTAGCTCCATACCGCCACCAGCGGCAGCAGTGCCAGGTACGGCAGGTAGGGATACGCCGCCGCGCGCACGCTGGCGATGTCGGTCTGCATGTCGATGAACAGGTGCCCGCCCAGCACGAACAGCACCGCGAAACCCAGGCTGACGATCAGCGACCAGCCACAGGCCACCACTAATGTGCGTTGCAACGACTCGCGATCACGGGCGCCGATGGCATGGCCGCACAGGGCCTCGACCGCATGGGCCAGGCCATCGAGGGCGTAGGCGGCGAGCAGCAGGCCATTGAGCAGCAGGGCGTTGGCCGCCACCGTGGCCTCGCCCAGGCGCGCACCCTGCACGGTCAGCAGCAGGAACACCAGTTGCAGCGCCAGGCTGCGCAAAAAAATGTCGCGGTTCACCGCCAGCAGCGGGCGCCAGGCCTGCCAGCGCTTGAGCGCGGCCCAGGCGATATGCCCGGGGTAGGCGCGCAGCGCCGGGCGGGTGAGGGCCAGGCCCAGCAGCGCAGCGCTCCATTCGGCGATCACCGAGGCCCGCGCCGAACCGACTACGCCCCAATCCAGGCCGAGCACGAACCACAGGTTCAAGGCGATGTTCAGCAGGTTGGTGGTCAACAGGATGGCCAACGGCGCCCGGGCGTTCTGGGTGCCAAGGAACCAGCCGACCAGGGCGTAGCTGGCCAGCGCCGCCGGGAGGCCGAGCAGGCGGGTGTGGAAGAATGCCTCGGTCGATGTGAGCAGCGCGGCGCTGGGCTGCATTGCCTGCAGCGCCAGCTGGCTGAAGGGCAGGGCGAGCAGGCCAATCAACACGGCCAGGGCGAGCGCCAGCAGCAGCCCTTGCACCAGCACCTGGCGCAACGCGGCGCCATCGGCGCGGCCAGCGGCCTGGGCGGCAAAGCCGGTGGAACCCATGCGCAGGAAACCCAGCAGCCCGACCATGAAGGTGAACAGCGTGGCGCCCACCGCCACCGCGCCCAGTTGGTGGGCATGGGGCAGGTGGCCGATCACCGTGCTGTCGACCAGCGCCACCAGTGGCACCGAGATGTTGGACAGGATCATCGGCGCGGCCAGGGCCCAGACCTTGCGGTGGGTAAGGCGCTCGCGCCAGGCGATGGACAGTGAAGACATGCGGGCTCCAGCGGGATGCAGTAGGGCCATCGCGGGGCTTGCCCGGCGATGGCCGAACGGATTGTACCCGCCCGGCAACCAATCGGCGCGAACAGGGTCTCACTTGCCGCGCATCGCCAGGTAAGCCACCTGCCGTTGCGCTATAGTTGCCTCCCTCACGTACACGCTGCCGAAGAGTTCCCACTCAAATGCTCAACAAAGGATTGTTGCTGGCCTGCGCGCTGGCCCTGCTCAGTGCCTGTGATTCCTCCACGCCGGACAAGCCTGCGGCGCCGGCCGACGCCGCCACTGCCGTCGCGCCAGCCGAAACCAAGGCCGCCAAGCGCGAAGACCCCGCCGTGCTGGCCAAGCGATATGCCGGCCGCGAGCTGACCGTGCTGGATGTCTCGGAAGTCCAGCTCGACGGTGCCAGCACCCTGTCGGTCAGCGTCTCCGCGCCGCTGGATGCCAACCAGGACTTCGCCGCCAGGCTGCACCTGGTCGACACCGTCAAGGGCAAGGTCGATGGTGCCTGGGAACTCTCCGACAACCAGATGGAACTGCGCCTGCGCCACCTCGAACCGCAGCGCAAGATGGTCCTGACCATCGACAAGGGCCTGCTGGCGGTCAACGGCAATGCCTTGGCCGCCGAGTCGGTCAGCCGCTTCGAGACCCGCGACATGCAAGCCACCGTGGGCTTCGCCAGCCGCGGCTCGCTGCTGCCCACGCGCCTGGCCGAAGGCCTGCCGGTGATCGCCCTGAACGTCGACAAGGTCGACGTCGAGTTCTTCCGGGTCAAACCCGAGATGCTCTCGACCTTCCTGGTCAACTGGGGCCGCAACGCCAGCCTGTACTACTACCAGTCCAAGGAAACCCTGGACATGGCCGAGCTGGTCTACAGTGGCCGCTTCGACCTCAACCCGGCGCGCAACACCCGCGAGACCGTGCTGCTGCCGATCGCCGGGATCAAGCCTTTGCAAGCGCCGGGTGTGTACCTGGCGGTGATGCGCGCGTCCGGCACCTACGACTACTCGCAGCCAGCGACCCTGTTCACCCTCAGCGACATCGGCGTGTCCGCCCACCGCTACCGCGACCGCCTCGATGTGTTCACCCAGGCCCTCGAGGGCGGCAAGGCGCTCAATGGCGTCAGCCTCGAGCTGCACGACGACAAGGGCAAGCTGCTGGCCCAGGCCAAGACCGACGGCGACGGCCATGCCCAGCTGCCGATCACCGCCAAGGCCGACACCCTGATCGCCACCCAGGGCGTGCACACCACCCTGCTGCGGCTGAACACCGCGGCCCTGGACCTCGCCGAGTTCGACATCACCGGCCCCCAGGCCAACCCCTTGCAGTTCTTCATCTTCGGCCCGCGCGACCTGTACCGTCCAGGCGAGACGGTGCTGCTCAACGGCCTGCTGCGCGACCAGGACGGCAAGCCGGTCAAGGCCCAGCCGGTGACCGTGGAAGTCCGCCGCCCGGACGAGCAGGTCAGCCGCAAGTTCGTCTGGGAGGCCGACCAGAACGGCCTGTTCCAGTACCAGCTGCAACTGGCCAGCGAGGCCCCGACCGGTCGCTGGCAGCTGCTGCTCGACCTGGGCGGGGGCCGCAAGCAGGTCTACGAATTCCTCGTCGAGGACTTCCTCCCCGAGCGCCTGGCGCTGGAACTCAAGGGCAGCGCCGCGCCGCTGGCGCCGGAACAGACCGCCAGCATCCAGGTCAATGGCCGCTACCTCTACGGTGCGCCAGCCGCCGGTAACCGCCTCAGCGGCCAGGCTTACCTGCGCCCGCTGCGCGAAGCGGTAAAGGCGCTGCCGGGCTACCAGTTCGGCGCGGTCACCGAAACCGAGCTGAACCAGGACCTGGAGCTCGATGAAGTCACCCTCGACCAGAACGGCAAGGCGCGCATCGATATCGAGAGCCGCTGGAGCGAAGCCCGCTCGCCGCTGCAACTGACCGTGCAGGCCAGCCTGCAGGAGTCCGGGGGCCGGCCAATCACCCGCCGCCTGGAACAGCCGATCTGGCCCGCCGAGCGCCTGCCGGGCCTGCGCGGCCTGTTCGACGGCGAGGAAACCGACAGTGACGGCCCGGTGCAGTTCGAGTTCCTGGTTGCCGACCGCAACGGCAAGAAGCTCGCCGCCGACAACCTCAAGGTGCGGCTGATCCGCGAGCGCCGCGACTACTACTGGAACTACTCGCAGGGCGACGGCTGGAGCTACAACTACAACGAGAAATTCCTCACCCAGGCTGAAGAAACCATCAGCGTCAAGGCCGGCTCCACCGCCAAGCTGAGCTTCCAGGTCGAGTGGGGCCCGTACCGCGTCGAGGTGGAGGATCCGCAGACCGGCCTGGTCTCCAGCGCGCGCTTCTGGGCCGGCTACCGCGCCCAGGACAACGCCGAGGGCGGCGCCGTGCGCCCCGACCAGGTAAAGATCGCCCTGGACAAACCGGCCTACGCCGACGGCGCCACCGCCAAGGTCACCGTGACCCCGCCGGCCGCCGGCACGGGCTACCTGATGGTCGAGTCCGCCGATGGCCCGCTGTGGTGGCAGGAGATCGAGGTGCCCGCCGAGGGCAAGACCTTCGAGGTCGAACTGGACAAGAAGTGGGCACGCCACGACCTGTACATCAGCGCCCTGGTGATTCGCCCGGGCGAGCGCAAGGCCAACGCCACGCCCAAGCGCGCCGTGGGCGTGCTGCACCTGCCGCTGAACCGCGCCGAGCGCAAGCTGGCGGTGACCTTGCAGGCACCTGAGAAGATGCGCCCCAAGCAGCCGCTGACGGTGAAGTTCAAGGTCGCCGACGCCGATGGCAGCGTGCCCAAGCAGATCCATGTGCTGCTGTCCGCGGTTGACGTGGGCATCCTCAATATCACCGACTTCAAGACCCCCGACCCGTTCGCCAGCCTGTTCGGGCGCAAGGCCTACGGCGCCGACCAGCTGGACATCTACGGCCAGCTGATCGAAGCCGGCCAGGGCCGCCTGGCGAGCCTGGCCTTCGGTGGCGACGCGGCCATGGCCAAGGGCGGCAAGCGCCCCAACACCACGGTGACCATCGTCGCCCAGCAGAGCGTGCCGGTGACCCTGGATGACCAGGGCCAAGGGCAAGCCACGGTCGAAATCCCCGACTTCAACGGCGAACTGCGGCTGATGGCCCAGGCCTGGACCGAGGAGCACTTCGGCATGGCCGAGGGCAAGACGGTGGTTGCCGCGCCATTGATCGCCGAGCTGTCGGCGCCGCGCTTCCTCGCCGGTGGCGACCGCACCCACCTGGCGCTGGACCTGGCCAACCTGTCCGGGCGCGCCCAGCAACTGAGCGTGCAACTGGCTGGCGAAGGCCAACTGAGCCTGGTCGGTGGCGCGCAGCAGCAGGTCACCCTGGCCGAGGGCCAGCGCAGCACCTTGCTGATCCCGGTGCAGGCCCAGGGCGGCCTGGGCCAGGGCAAGGTGCGGGTGCGGGTCGATGGCTTGCAACTGCCGGGCGAGCCGGGCCAGGCCTTCGAACGTGAATGGACCCTGGGCGTGCGGCCGGCCTATCCGGCCATGCTCAAGCACTATCGCGTGGCCTTGAAGGACCAGCCCTGGAGCCTGCCGGACAGCGACCTGGCCGCGTTCGAGCCGGCCGGCCTCGAGGCCAGCCTGGCGCTGTCGAGCCGCCCGCCATTGAACCTCGCCGAGCAAATTCGTGCCCTCGAGGCCTATCCCTACGGCTGCCTGGAACAGACCACCAGCGGCTTGTACCCATCGCTGTACGCCGACGCCGACAGCCTCAAGCGCCTGGGCATCAAGGGCGAACCGGCCGAGGTGCGCAAGCGCAAGATCGAGATGGGCATCGAGCACCTGCTGGGCATGCAGCGCTACAACGGCAGCTTCGGCCTGTGGAGTTCGGACAGCGAGGAAGAGTACTGGCTGACCGCCTATGTCACCGACTTCCTGCTGCGTGCCCGCGAGCAGGGCTACGGTGTACCGGCCGAAGTCGTGAAGAAGGCCAGCGAGCGCTTGCTGCGCTACGTGCAGGAACGCAACTTGATCGAGGTCGACTACAGCGACAACGCCGAGCATACCCGCTTCGCCGTGCAGGCCTATGCCGGGCTGGTGCTGGCGCGCAGCCAACAGGCGCCGCTGGGCGCCCTGCGCAGCCTGTTCGAACGCCGCGCCGACGCCCGCTCCGGCCTGCCGCTGGTGCAGCTGGCGGTGGCACTGGACAAGATGGGCGACAAGACCCGCTCGCAGCAAGCCTTGCAAGCAGGCCTGGCGGTCAGCCGCGGCAAGGGCTGGATGGCCGACTACGGCAGCGCGCTACGCGACCAGGCGCTGATCCTGGCGCTGTTGCAGGAGAACAACCTGGCCGGCAACCAGGTCGACCAGCGCCTGTTCGCCTTGTCCGATGAGCTGGCGGCCAACCGCTGGCTGTCGACCCAGGAGCGCAACGCGCTGTTCCTCGCCGGCCGTGGCCTGCTGGGCAAGCCGGAAGGCAACTGGAAGGCGCGTCTGGACAGCGCCGGCGAAGTGCGCGAATTGAACAACGACGATACCGGCATGAAGCTCGAAGGCCCACTGTTGGCCGCGCCGTTGACCGTGCAGAACGAAAGCAGCGAGACCCTGTACCAGCAGCTGACCTTGTCCGGCTACCCGCGCCAGGCCCCGGCCGCCGTTGGCAACGGCATGGAGATCCGCCGCGAGTACCTGGGCATGAACGGCCAGGCGCTGGATGTGCGCAACCTGCGCAGTGGCGACCTGGTGCTGGTGCACCTGGCGCTCAAGGCCCAGGCCCCGGTGCCGGACGCCCTGGTGGTGGACCTGTTGCCGGCGGGCCTGGAGCTGGAGAACCAGAACCTGGCGCAGAGCGCCGCCAGCCTGGACAACGCCAGCAGCGCGGTGAAGCAGTGGCGCGAGTCGATGCAGAACGCCGGCGTGGTGCACCAGGAGTACCGTGACGACCGCTACGTGGCGGCCCTCAAGCTGGACGCCTATGGCACCACCCACCTGCTGTACCTGGCCCGCGCGGTGACCCCGGGCAGCTACCGCATCCCGCCGCCGCAGGTGGAGTCGATGTACCGGCCGAACCTGCAGGCGATTGGTGAAAGCCAAGGTGAAATGGTGGTACGCGCCCGCTGAGCTTTTGCAGGCGCGGCCTTGTGTCGCGATAGGGCCGCGCAGCGGCCCTGAAAATGTCTGCGTCGACGCTGGTACCCTGGGGCTGCCTTGCAGCCCTATCGCGACACAAGGCCGCTGCTACAGCGCTTTCAGTGCACCACCCAACTCAACACCCACAACCCCAGCAACGCCCAGATGATCCCGAGGATGATCGACGCCCGCATGAACGCGCGGACTGCCGAGTACAGCAGCATCAGGCCCACGATGAGCGCAAGGATGCTGACCAGCGAGGTGTCCATGCCCAGCGTGCGCGCCAGGCCGTCGATGAAATTGCCACCGGCATTGGCCAGCAGGTTGAACAACCCGCTCAAGCCATCGACGATGAACCGGATCATCTCGCCCAGCGCCTGGCCCAGCCAACCGAAAAAACCTTCTACATGCATAGTCGCTTCCTGATGAACGAATCAAGGCTACCCAGCCTTTGGCCATCACCTGGCCCGCTCGGTTCCCGATGCCAAGCTTAGCGCGCCCGCTGCGCCGTGCGGCGATTGCGCTGCTGGCGATCCTGGCCCTGGTGTGGCTGGCCGATCGCGTGTGGCCGTTGCCGATGCCTGGCGACGACCTGGCGCGGGTGGTCCTGGCCGAGGACGGCACGCCGTTGTGGCGCTTCGCCGATGCCGACGGGGTGTGGCGCTATCCGGTCAGCCCGGATGAAGTTTCGCCGCTGTACCTGGAGGCCTTGCTCGCCTACGAGGACCGCTGGTTCTACCAGCACCCCGGGGTCAACCCGATGGCCCTGGCCCGGGCGGCCTGGCTCAACCTGCGTGGCGGGCGGGTGGTGTCCGGTGGCAGCACGCTGTCGATGCAGGTGGCGCGCTTGCTCGACCCGCACGACCGCACGCTGGCGGGCAAGCTGCGCCAGCTGTGGCGCACGGCGCAGCTGGAATGGCACCTGTCCAAGCGCGAGATCCTCCAGCTATACCTCAACCGCGCGCCGTTCGGTGGGACCTTGCAGGGCGTGGCGGCGGCCAGCTGGGCGTACCTGGGCAAGTCGCCCAGGCACCTGACCCCGGCCGAGGCAGCGTTGCTCGCCGTACTGCCTCAGGCGCCCAGCCGGTTGCGCCCGGACCGCCACCCCGCACGTGCCCAACGGGCCCGCGACAAGGTGCTGCAGCGCCTGGCCGAGTACCAGGTGTGGCCGAGCCCGCGCATCGCCGAAGCCCGTGAAGAACCCTTGTTGCTGGCGCCGCGCCAGGAGCCGGCACTGGCGCCGTTGCTGGCGCGGCGGCTGAACACAGCGAACAGCCCGCCGCTGATTCGCACCACCCTCGATGCCGCCCTGCAACGGCGCCTCGAAGACCTGCTGCTGGGCTGGCGCGCGCGCCTGCCCGAACGCACCTCGGCGGCGCTGCTGGTGGTGGAGACCCAGAGCATGGCGGTGCGCGCCTACCTGGGCTCGATCGACCTCGGCGATGAACGCCGTTTCGGCCACGTGGACATGATCCATGCCCTGCGCTCGCCCGGCTCGACCCTCAAGCCGTTCCTCTACGCCATGGCCATGGACGATGGCCTGATCCATTCCGAGTCGCTGTTGCAGGATGTGCCGCGGCGCTACGGCGACTATCGCCCCGGCAACTTCTCCATGGGCTTCAGTGGCCCGGTGTCGGCCAGTTCGGCGCTGGCGCTGTCGCTCAACCTGCCGGCGGTGCAACTGCTCGAGGCCTACGGGCCCAAGCGCTTCGCCGCGCAGATGCGCATGGGCGGCATGCCGTTGCTGTTGCCGCCGCTGGCCGAACCGAACCTGTCGTTGATCCTCGGCGGCGCGGGCAGCCGCCTGGAAGACCTGGTCGGCGGCTACGCCGCGTTCGCCCGGGGCGGGCACAGCGCGAAGATCCGCCTGCAACCCCAGGACCCGTTGCTCGAGCGCCGCCTGCTGTCGCCGGGCTCGGCATGGATCACCCGGCGCATCCTCAGCGGCCTGGCCCGCCCGGACCGCGACCCCCAGGCCGAGTTGGTGCAGCGCCCGCAACTGGCATGGAAGACCGGCACCAGCTATGGCTTTCGCGATGCCTGGTCGGTGGGGGTCGGCCCGCGCTACCTGATTGGCGTGTGGATCGGCCGCCCCGATGGCACCCCGGTGCCGGGCCAGTTCGGCCTGGCCTCGGCGGCGCCGTTGATGCTGCAGGTGCACGACCTGCTCAGCAACCGCGACAGCCAGCGCGGCATCGAGGTGCCGGTGGCGCCGGTGCCGGCTTCGGTTGGCGTGGCCGCGATCTGCTGGCCGCTGGGCCAGCCGATGAACCGCCAGGACGGCAACTGCCGGCGCCAGCGCTTTGCCTGGACCCTGGACAACACCACCCCGCCGACCTTGCAGGCGGCCGACCAGCCGTTGGGCCTGGGCCTGCGCGAAACGGTGTGGCTCAACGACCAGGGCTTGCGCGTGGACGCCGGTTGCCCCGGCGCCAAGGCCCGCGATATCGCCCTGTGGCCGGCGCCGCTGGAGCCCTGGCTGCCGCGTCTGGAGCGGCGCGCCGCGCGCTTGCCGGCGCTGGACCCAAGCTGCCCGCCGCAGGTGGCGCCCAGCGCGCCGCCGTTGTCGATTGTCGGTGTGCGCCCCGGCGACAACCTGCGCCGCCCGGCGACCAGCAGCGAACCATTGCAACTGCGGGTTTCGGCCTTGGGCGGTGGTGGCCAGCGCTGGTGGTTCGTCAATGGCCAGCCGTTGGGCGAGACCCAGGGGCAGGACAGCCTGCTGGTGCGCTTCGAGCAAGCCGGGCGGGTCGAGCTCAGTGCCCTGGATGTCAGCGGTGAAACGGCGCGGGTGGAGTTCCAGGTCAGCGAGTAGGGCGTTGCTGGGCGCCTGCGCCTGGCGCGGTACTAATGACATGGGCTTATATCCTTGGTGAACCTTGCCCCAGCGATTGTGCAAGTTCATGAAATGACCGCGCTTTTCGCCGTGTCTTGAGCCCTAACCTGGGTACTAATACCAAGTTGTGGCCTACCCCTTTGCAACCCTCGGGCCTTCACTGCTGACTGGAGGGCGACGATGCCGTCGCCCCAACCACACGAGCAGCAGGAGTCATTCCCATGAACACTCAAGCGTGGAGCAGAACCGCCACGGCGCTGGCGATGATCATGGCGCTGGGCCTGGCAGGTTGCAGCAGTGGCGGCGGTGGACACCACAGCGAGGTCGACGGCTCGTCTGCCGACGGCGGCGCGGCGGCCGGTGGCGGCGGCGATGGCGCAGGCGGCTCGGGAGGTACAGGCGGCACCACACCCGGTGAGGGGAGTGCCGGAACCGGTGGTGGCACCGCGGGGGGAACCACGCCCGGCGGTGGCACAGGTGGTGGTGGCAGCACACCGGGTGGTGGCGACGGCGGTACGGGCGGTGGCTCTAGCACCGCGCCGCTGGTCACTGGCCAGGTGGTCGACCAGCTGGGCAACACGGTTTCCGCTGTCGGTGACGGCGTCAGTCACCTGGGGCAGGTGATTGGCGGGCTGCCCATCGCTGGCAGCACCGCGTTGAGCGGTGGCGTGGGCGCGCTGGTATCGTCCACCGGCGAGGCCGTGAACAGCGTCGGCAGCGGCCTGAGCGATGGCCTTGGGCAACTGGGCACAGGCAACAACGCCGTCGGCACCACGGTGGGCGCGCTCGGCGCCGCCACGGCCGACCTGGGCACCGGCGTCTCCGGCCTGGGCCAGGGCGTGGCCGGGCTGGCCAGCAGCGGGCCGGTCGAGCAGGTGCCGCTGGTCAACCAGGTGGTCGCAGGCGCCGGGCAAGGGGTCGACCGGGTCGGCGAGGCGGTGACCATGCTGGGCGACACCCTGACACCAATCGCCAGCAGTGGCCCGCTGGCCGGCACCAGCCAAGGGCTGAGCGACGCGTTGGTGCCGGTGGTCTCGCTGGTGGAGAACACGGCTGCGAATGCCACCCGCCAGGCCGGGCTCGCGGCGCCGCTGAACCAGACCCTCAACCAGGTGGGCGGGGCATTGACCCAGGCTGGCCAGCAGGTCGCTGGCAACGGTAATCCGTTGGCGGCCAGCGTCGGCCAACTGGTCGCCAATACCGGTACCACCGTCAGCACCAGCAGCGGTCTGGTGCCCGCTACCGGCGGCCCACGCAGCGGCTTGCTGGAAACCGTCGGCGGCGTGGTGGCCGGCGCCGGTAGCGGCCTGGCCAGCAGCACCGGCAACCCAGCGGTGGCGGCCATCAGCAGCAGCACGGTACAAACCGGCAACACCGTTGCCAGCCTGGGGACGGTGCTGGGCGGCAATGGCGTGACCAACACCGCGGCCGGGGCGCCGCTGGCCGCCGTGACCCAGCAAGTGGGCACGGGGCTGGCGCCGGTGGTCTCCGGGGTGGCCAGCGTGACGCAGCAGGTCGGCAGCAGTACCGGTGCAGGCGCCCCGGTGGCGGGGTTGTTGAATCAGGTCGGCGGTGCTGTCGGCACGCTCGGCACGCAACTGGCCGGCGCATCGGCCAATCCTGTGGTGAGCCAGCTCGGCACCACGGTCACTGCCGTGGGCGGCACGGTCGGCCAGGCCGGCAGCTTGGTCAATGGCGGTACGGGGCAACCCAGCGGGCTGGGCGGGGTACTCGATGGCGTGACCGGCGCCCTGGCCGGCGGGCAACGCTGAGGCGACGGGCTACGCTCTAGGTGAGGTGCCTGGGCGGCAGGGTCGTCCAGGCACCGTTGCCAACACAGGATCATGGAGTGTCCCGATGCGTCTATTGCTGGTGGCGATGTTGGCGCTGAGCTGGGCTGGCCTGGCCCGTGGCGAACCCCTGCCGAGTTTCCTCAACAGCAACGACACCGAACCGCGCCTGCCCACCCCCAACCTGCCGATGGACGCCTATCGCCCAGGCGCTGGCGCCGCGCAACTGCCGCAGGCTCAGCCGAGCGCCCAGCAGCCCTTGTTGATGAGTACCCGGGTCGCGGTACGCAAGGTGCGCTTCGAAGGGGGGACGGTGTATCCGCTGAGCGAGCTGCGCGAACATTACCAGCCGCTGATTGGCCGCGAGGTCGCCCTGGCCGAACTGATCGACATCACCCGCCGCCTCACCCAGCGCTACCAGCAGGATGGCTACCTGCTGTCCTATGCCTACTTGCCGCCCCAGGACTTTGCCGATGGCCGGGTGCGCGTGGTGCTGGTGGAAGGCTATATCCGCGATGTCCAGATCGAGGGCGAGATCGGTGGGGCACGGGCCTATCTTGAGCAGCTGTTCGACAAGCTCAAGGCCGAACGCCCGCTGACCCGGCAAAGCTTCGAGCGCTACACCAGCCTGGCCGGGCGCATCCCCGGCGTGACCTTCCAGGCCCAGGTTCCGCCGCCCGGCACCACCGATGGCGCGACCCGGCTGGTCGCCCAGGTTTCACGCCAGCCGTTCACCACCCGCATGAGCCTCAACGATGGCAGCCGCGACGACCTGCAGGCGTTGCTGGGCGCCAGCAGCAATGCGCAGACCCGCTTCGGCGAGCAGCTGGGCGCCAGCGTGCTGGTGCCGCCAGGCGAGGACAAGGAGCATTACTACCGCCTCGACTACAGCCAGTTCCTCGATGCCGAGGGCTCGCGCCTGCTGCTGTCGGCCTCGCGCTACCGCAGCGAGCCCAAGGCGCGCATCCGCCTGGACAACGGCATCGACCTGACCCAGCAGCGCGAGAACCAGCGCTACGCGGTGGGCATCAGCCAGTCGCTGATCGCCTCGCCCAGCGAATGGCTGGAGGTGGTCGGGCGCTTCTACGTGGTCAACGACCGCATCGATTACCAGGTGGTGGGCTTGCCCTTGCAGTTGCACAGCCGCACCGACCTGCGCGCGCTGTCCTTCGAGGGCGACTGGCGCAAGGCCGAGGCGCGGCGCCTGCGGATCCTCAGTGCGGGCGTGTACCAGGGGTTGGACCACTTCGGTGCGCGCAGCAATGCCGGCTACGACCTGGACTTCCTGCGCCTGCGGGTGTCCGGGGTGCAGAGCGACGACTTTGCCGACAACTGGCAGGGCGTGGCATCGGCGGCGGCCTACTGGAGCAACGACAGCCTGCCCGACAGCGAGCGCGCGGTGTTTGGCGGGCAGAACTTCGGGCGCGGCTACCCCAACGACCAGGGTTCCGGCGACAAGGGCTGGGGGCTGGCCTACGAGGTCAACTACAGCGTCAAGCGCGAGGGCACCTGGCTCAAGGTCGTGCAGCCCTACCTCGCCCTCGATGCGGCGCGGGCCTGGTTCAATGAGCTCGAGGTGCAGAAGGCGAACATGTCGTCGGCGGCCCTGGGGCTGCGTTTTGGCGATGCGCGCTACTACAACATCGCGGTGGAGGTGGCCAAGCCGATGTCGGACATCGCCTTGGACAGCTTCAACCGGCGGCCGCGGTTGAACCTGAGCTTCAGTTATCAGTTGTAGGCGCGGCCGAGGCGTCGGACCGGTCGCGCAACAGCCCCTGCTATTTAGCGGCCTGCATCAATGCCTTGGGGAACAGGTTGTCCAGCGTCTCCAGCAGGCGCGCGTGGTAGATCGGCTTGCGGAACAGGTCGAGCACCTGCAGGCGCAGCAGATCGCTGACATCGTTCATGTCGGCATGCCCGGACATCACGATCACCGGCAGGTGCTGGCGCGCGGTGTGCGCGCGCAAGCGCTGGACCAGGCCCAGGCCGCTCTCTTCGGGCATGCGCAGGTCGGTGATCACCAGCGCCACGTCCGGGTGCCGGGTCAGTTGCTGCAGTGCGGCTTTCACCGAGGTGGCGGTGTGGCAACTGAAACCTTCGTTTTCCAGCAGCTCGGCCAATTCCAGCAAGGCCTCTTCCTCGTCGTCGACCAGCAGGATCTGTTGACGCAACGACGAGTTGGGCATGGTCGGCTCCTGGTCAGGGGACTACAGGTCATGCAGGGCGCTGGCGGTCACTGGGTGATGGCGGTCTTGATGGTGGTCATGATCGCCGACACTTCGGTGGAGATGGGCGTGACGAAGCCGGCCAGCACCACCGCGACCATGGCCGCGATCACTGCGTACTCGATGCCGGAGGCGCCATCCTTGCTGTGCAGGAAGGCTTTGCAATGGAGGAGGATCTGTTGCAGCAGCATGGCATTGCTCCTTGCGCTCGTTGGGCGCTGGTCGTCGGGGTTTGAGAAGTGATACCCCTTTGCCATCAGAGCATCGCCAAGCCATGCCAGGCTGCAAATGTAACAAAGCATTAGTCCAAAAGTATGAGCCTCGATTAGTCGGGCCAAGTGCCTGTTTTGCCGAGGCGTCAATTTCATGGCTCGAAAAAAACGGCACAGCTAATGGCGAAAGATTGCGGCTCAGCTACCGTCCAATAGCGAAATAGTTACCTTTTGCCATCATTGGTTGCAGGCGTAGGGGAGAGCGCAAATGAGCAGTCGCCTGACCATGATCCTCGCCGGCCTGTTCCTCTTCGCCGCCTTGCTGGCCGGGTACTGGGGGCTGCGCTTGAGCCGCCCGGCCGAGGTGCCTGCCGCAGCGCCCATGGCGCCCTCCGAGGTGGTCGCCCCCGCCCCGGTGATCGTTGCCGCGCCACCTGAGCCGGCGCGTTCGCCCATCGTGGTGATGCGCCGCGCAGTGCCGGCCAATACCCCACTGACGGGCGACGATGTGCTGGTCGAGCGCCTGCAAGTGGTGCCGGCCGGGGCCTTCCAGCAACTCGACCAGGTGCTCGGGCGCAGTAGCGCGCGGCCACTGGCGGCGGGCAGTTGGCTGGATGAGTCGAGCTTCCAGGCCGGCGGCCCGCTGGCGCGGATGATCCGCCCCGACGAGCGCGCGGTGGCGGTGGCGGTGGACGATGTGGTCGGCGCCGCTGGGCAGTTGCGCCCCGGCGACTTCGTCGATGTGCTGCTGTTCCTGCGCGAAGAGAACAACAACCCGCAAGCGTCGGCCCAGGTGGTGCTGCCGGCCCTGCGCGTGCTCAGCGTCGACCAGCAGACCGGGCTGGCCAACGACGGCCGCCCGGCACAGACCGCCGAGGAGCAGAAGGCCCGCCGCGACCAGCAGTCGTTGAACAGCAACGCCACCCGCACGGTTGGCCTGGCGGTGCCCGAGGCCCTGGCCAGCCGCCTGATGCTGGCGGCCCAGGCCGGCACCTTGCGCCTGGCGGTGCGCAGCGCCGACGAGCAGCGCCTGGCGGCCTACTGGTCGGGCCAGGCTGCCAGCCCGCAGCTGGACAACGCCAACCGCGAGCTCTACCGCTTCAGCCAGCTGTCCCAGGTGCCCCTGGCCAGCTCCGCCGCGCTTGCCGGTGCCAGCGCGCCGGCCATGCAGATCATCCGTGGTGCGCAGAGCGGTGATAACAACAAGACTCCCTGACCGGCAAGGATGCATTCCATGCGTAGTTCTTTGCATAGCGCTTTGCGTATGACCTCTTGTACCGGGCTGCTGTGCCTGCTGCTGGCAGCGCAGGCACAGGCCGCCGGCAAGGGCTGCGCGGCGTTCGATCAGTTGCCCTCGGTGATCGAGCTGGACCAGGGCCTGCAACAGGAATTGCGCCTGCCGGTAGCGATCACCCGCGCCGCGGTGGGCGAGCCGAAGGTCGCCGACGTGCAGCCCAGCGGCGAGCGCGCGGTGCTGCTCACGGCGGTGGCCCAGGGCAGCACCAGCCTGATGCTGTGGACCGGCTGCGCCGCCCAGCCGCACCGGGCCATGCTCTTCGTCAAGGGCCGGGCCAGCGCCGACATGACGCCCACCGCGCAACTGCCCTCGGCGCAGGCAGACCTGCCGGTGCAGGTGCAGGCCGATATTCGCTTCGTCGAAGTGCGCCGGCTGAAGTACAAGGAGGCCGGCGCGCGCCTGTTCTTCAAGGGTTCCAACAGCCTGATCGGCTCGCCCGGCACGGTGCCTGGGGCCACGGTGCGCCCGAGCGACATCCCCGGCGCGCGCCTCGACGATGAGGTCTTCAACATCGTCCTGGGCGGCAACAACGGGCGCTTCCTGGCCATGATCAATGCCCTGGAGAACAGCGGCTTCGCCTACACCCTGGCGCGCCCCAGCCTCACTGTGCTCAGTGGGCTGACCGCAAGCTTTTTGGCCGGTGGCGAGATCCCCATCCCGGTGCCCAGCAGCGGCAGCGACAACGTGTCGATCGAATACAAGGAGTTCGGCGTGCGCCTGGCGCTGACGCCTACCGTGGTCAGCCGCGACCGCATCACCCTGAAGGTGGCGCCCGAGGTCAGCGAGCTCGACTTCAACAACGCGGTGGTCATCGCCGGCACCCGGGTGCCGGGGCTGAGCGTGCGCCGCACCGACACCAGCATCTCCCTGGCCGATGGCGAGAGCTTCATCATCAGCGGGTTGATCAGCAGCAACGTGCGTTCCAGCGTGGACAAGATGCCGGGCCTGGGCAACCTGCCGATCATCGGCGCCTTGTTCCGCCAGTCGGCGCTCAACCGCGAGGAAACCGAACTGCTGATGATCGTCACCCCGCACCTGGTCCAGCCGCTGGCCGCCAACGCGCGCCTGCCCGAGCTGCCGGGCGAGCGCCTGCGCACCTACGACCCCAGCTGGGGCCGCCTGTTCTTCATGGAAAACGGCAACTTCGAAGGCCGTGGCGGGTTGTCCCAATGAACGAAAGCCTGAACCACACCTACCTGGCCCTGACCCGCAACGAGGAAGACCTCAACTGGCTGCAAGGCGCGCTGGCGCCTCTCGGCCAGGTGATCGGCACCAGCAGCCCGGGCCTGGACGAATTGCTGGCGCTGGTCGACATGACCTTCAGCAACCTGGTGTTCATCGGCCTGGACCGTGAGCAACTGATCGGCCAGTGCGCGCTGATCGAAGGCCTGCTGGAGGCCAAGCCGATGCTGGCGATCGTCGCCCTGGGCGATGGCATGGACAACCAGCTGGTGCTGCACGCCATGCGCGCCGGTGCCCGCGACTTCGTCGCCTACGGCTCGCGGGCCAGCGAGGTGGCAGGCCTGGTGCGGCGCCTGGGCAAGCGCCTGCCGACGGTGGCCAGCAACCCCAACCTGGGAGGGCTCAGCGTGCTGTATGGCGCCCAGCACGGCGCCGATGGCGCGCTGCTCACCACCCACCTGGCGCGGGTGGTGCAGGACAGTGGCCAGCAAACCTTGCTGCTCGACCTCGGCCTGCCCCGCGGCGACAGCCTGGCACTGCTGGGGCTGGAGGCCTCGTTCCATTTCGGCGATGCCCTGCGCCACCTGCGCCGTCTCGACGCGACCCTGATCGACAGCGCCTTCAGCCGCGACAAGGGCGGCCTGCGCATCCTCGCCTATGCCGACAACGACGAGGCCCTCGGCCAGACCAGCGCCGCCGAGGTGTACATGCTGCTCGGCGCCCTGCGCCAGCACTTCCAGCACATCGTCGTGAACCTCACCGGGCAGGGCGACAGCGAGGCGTTGCGCACCATCGTCAGCCACTGCGACAAGCTGATCCTGTACACCGACCAGAACATCCTCGACTGCCGGCGCAACCTGGACGTGCTCGAGCAGTGGCGCGACCGCGGCATCAAGCTCGAGCATGCCAGCCTGTTGGTGGACCGCTACCAGCGCCAGGTGGCGCCAGATGCCGAGACCCTGGCCAAGCGCTACGGCCTGGCGCTGCTCAACGTCATGCCGCATAGCCCGGAGCTACGCCTGAACGCCAAGAACCAGGGCCTGAGCCTGTTCGAACTGGCCCCGCGGGAAAGCCTGACCCAGGCTTTGCGCGGCCTCGGCGAGCGCCTGGCGCGGCGCTCGGAAAACCTGGCGCCACCGGCCCATGCCTGGTTGCGCAGGCTATGGGGCAACCGATGAACCACGAAGAACCCTTTGGCGGGCCACGCCATGCCGCCAGCGATCCGCAGGTGCTCAAGCGCGCCTTGCACCGGCACGTCATCGATGCCATCGAGGACAGCGGCCGCAACCTGCTCGAAGGCCCGCGCCCGGCGTTGGCGCAGTTCGTCCTCGAGCAGGTCGGCGACTACGTGGCGCGGCTGCGCCTGGCGCTGTCGCGCTACGAGATGGAGCGCCTGGCCGAGGAGATCGTCGACGAACTGACCGGCTACGGCCCGCTGGAAGTGCTGTTGCGCGATCCGAGCGTCACCGAGATCCTGGTCAACGGCCCGTACCGGGTGTTCGTCGAACGCGCCGGGTTGTTGCAGCAGACCGACCTGCGTTTCATCGATGCGCACCATGTCGAGCGGGTGATGCAGCGCATCCTCGCGCCGCTGGGCCGGCGCCTGGACGAGTCGTCGCCGATGGTCGACGCGCGCATGCCCGACGGCAGCCGGGTCAACGCGATCATCCCACCGGTGGCGCTGGACGGGCCGTGCCTGTCGATCCGCAAGTTCCGCCAGGACATGCTCAAGAGCGCCGACCTGCTGGCCACCCGGGCCATCGACCAGGCCATCTACGACTTTCTCGAACGGGCCGTGGCCCGGCGCTGCAATATCCTGGTCAGCGGCGGCACCGGCACCGGCAAGACCACCTTGCTGAATATCCTCAGCCAGATGATCGCGCCCCAGGAACGCCTGGTGACCATCGAGGACGTGGCCGAACTGCAACTGCACCACCCGCATGTCGTGCGCCTGGAGACCCGCCCGCCGAACGCCGAGGGCCATGGCGAGATCAAGGCCAGCGAGCTGATCCGCAACGCCCTGCGCATGCGCCCCGACCGCATCATCCTCGGCGAGATCCGCGGTGCCGAGGTGCTCGATGTGATGACCGCGATGAACACCGGCCACGACGGCTCGATGAGCACCGTGCATGCCAACACCGCCCAGGATGCCTTGCTGCGCCTGGAAACCCTGGTCGGCCTCACTGGCCGCCAGGTTGCCGAAAAGACCTTGCGGCAGATGATCTGCGCGGCCCTGGACGTGGTGATCCAGTTGACCCGCCTGGCCGATGGCCGGCGCTGCGTGAGCGAAGTGCTGGAGGTGGTCGGCGTGCGCGACGATGTGTATGTCACCAATACCTTGTTCCGCCTCGACCGCCGCAGCGGCGACGGCTTCCTGCGCGAGGCGCCGAACCCGGCGGGCAGCAAGCTGCGTCACGAGGGGGTGCTGTGATGGGGCCGCTGCTGCTGGCGTTGTCGCCGCTGTGCCTGGGCATGGCGCTGCTGCTGTTGCGCCTGGGCCTGTACAAGCGCGGCGAGGAGCGCATTCTGTTGCGTCTTGGCCGGGCCTACCGTGCGGCGCGCAGCGCCAATGCCCGGCGCGACTGGCTCGACCCGCTGCTGCAGCGCGCCGGCCTGGCCCATGCGGACTTTTCGCCACGCCCGTGGCTGGCGGCCTGGCTGGCATTGACGGTGCTGGCGGGCCTGCTCGCCGGCGGGTTGGCGGCATTGATGCTGCTGCTTGGCCTGCCGCTGCTGGGGCACCTGTACCTGAGCTGGCGCTGCCGTCGCCGCTTGCAGCGGATCATCGAGCAACTGCCGGGGCTGCTCGACTACAGCGTGCGCAGCCTCAAGGCCGGTCGTACCCTCAGCGAAGCGGTGCTGGGCGGCGTCGACAGCACCCGCGAGCCGCTGCGCTCGGCGATGCTGCGGGTGCGCCGCAACGTGCAACTGGGGGTGCCGCTGGAGGATGCGGTCAGCGAACTGGCCGAGCTGTACGGCCAGGCCGAGCTGCGCATGTTCGCCCTGGGGCTGCGCATCAACCAGCGCCATGGCGGCAACGCCAGCGAATTGCTGGAGAACCTGATCAAGCTGATTCGCGAGCACGAGCAGGGTGACCGCCAACTGCGCGCGATGACCGGCGAAACACGCATTACCGCATGGATCCTCGGTGCCTTGCCGCTGGCCATGGTCGGCTATTTCCTGATCGCCAACCCCGGCTACCTGCTGGCCATGTGGCGCGACGCCAGCGGGCAACTGATGCTGCTGTTGGCCTTCGCCCTGCAGGCCGTTGGTTGCCTGGTGCTGTGGCGCATGATGAGGCGCTTGTGAACGGCGCCCTGTTGCTCTGCGCCCTGTGCCTGTTCGCCGGCTTCGCCTTGCTGGGCTGGCAGGTGGCGCGACAGATGCAGGCGCGGCAACGGGTGCTGCGCCGCCTGCAGGGGCGCCTGGGGCGTGACGAGCGCCTCGGCGACTGGCTGCAGTGGCTGGGCAGCAGCCCACTGGGGCGGCGCCTGCAACGCCTCGATGGCGAGACCCAGGCCTTGCTCGACCGCCTCGGCTGGCGGCGCAGCCGGCAGCGCGCGCTGTTCGCCGCCGTGCAGTTGGGGCTGCCGCTGCTGGCGGTCGGCGTGGTGCTGCTGCTGGCGCATGGCATGCCCGGGGACAGTCGTGGGCATTGGGGCGTGCTGGTGCTCTGCGGCCTGGGCGCCGGTTATCTGTTGCCCAAGCGCCTGCTGGTGGTCGCGGCGGCGCGCCGGCAGCGGCAGATCGCCGAAGAGGTCAGCCTGCTGATCCCGTTGCTGCGCATCCTGTTCGAGACCGGCCTGGCGGTGGAGCAGGCGTTGCGGGTACTGGCCCAGGAAGGCCGCAGCCTGGTGCCGAACATCAGTGACGAACTGCGCCTGGTGTTGCAGCGGGTCGACTCGGGCCTGGCCCTGGGGCCGGAGCTGGAAAAGTGCGCGCGGCTGCTGGCGGTGGACGCGTTGATCGACACCTGCGTGATTCTCCAGCAGTTGCTGGTTCAGGGCAGTGGCTCGATGAAGTCGTTGCTGGCGCTCAAGGAGCTGCTCGACGACCGGCGCCTGACGGGCCTGCAGGAGCGGGTATCGAAGATGTCGGCGAAGATGTCGGCGGTGATGATGGTGTTCCTGTTCCCGGCCTTGCTCATCGTCCTGGCCGGGCCGGGCTTTTCCGCGCTGGCGCGGGCGTTGGGGTCGTGAGCAGGGTGAGGCCTACAGACGATGCGATGGGAAGGAGAGAGGCGATGAGAGCGATCCTGTTGTTCAGCAGCCTGCTGTTGCTCGCCGGTTGCGCCGGCCAGCAGCCCGAGGGCCTGGCCCGCCTGCTCGGCGGCGGCAGTTGCGCCAAGCCCGATGCCGACCAGCAACTGAGCCTGGACATGGCCGACCAGATGATCAACGAGGGGCGGCCCCATGCTGGGCTGGCTCATCTCGAACAGTTGCCCGACACCCTCGACCCGGTGCGCCTGCGCAAGGCCAAGGTACTCCGGGTGCTGGGGCGTAGCGAGGCCGAGCCGCTGTACCGCAGCTTGCTCGGGGGATGCCTGGCGGCCGAGGGCGAACATGGCCTGGGGCAACTGGCCGCTGCCCGTGGCGACGACGCCCAGGCCCTGCGCAACCTGCAGCGGGCAGCGCGGCTGGCGCCGACCGACGAAAAGGTGCGCAACGACCTGGGCGTGGTGCAGATGAACCTGGGCAACCACGAGCAGGCACGCTTCGAGTTTCTCACCGCCATCGAGCTGCGCGACGACAACCCATTGCCGGCGGTGAACCTGGTGACCTTGTCGCTGCTGCAGGACCACTGGGACCAGGCCGAGGACCTGGTCAAGCGCCTGCACTTGCAGCCGGAGCAGTTCGCCGAGGCCCAGGCCCGAGCGCAGCGCATACGCGCCAGCGGGCGCGGGCCGATAGCGGCCAGCGCGACTGCGTCGGCGGCCACGCTCAATTGACCTGGAGGTGAACATGTTCAAGCAAGCGATCGTCCTGGCCTGCGCCATCACCCCGTTGCTGGCCCTGGCAGACCCTGACGCGCAGGCGCCAACCGCCACCGAGGCGCTGTTGCAGGTGCAGGCGAGCAATCGCCAGGCCTCGCCGGTGCGCCAGGTGCAGACCGACAAGGAGCGCGACCAGGCCATGCAGCGCTGGCTGGACAGCTACAAGTACGCGATCCCGGATTTCTACCGCTGGACCAAGATCAACTCATCCAACAACGGCGGCTGATCGCTGATCACCCGCCGTTGAGGTGGTGCCATGACGGGAAACTTAGGCGCTGTATGCAACGTCTTGAGACGACGGTCAGGCGAGGCTGTTTGCAATGCAGCATGAACGCGTATCAAGGCTTTTCGTGCCGAGCCTGGCGAGGTGGCAGCGGGTTATTCAATGCGTGGTAAAGCGCTGGTGCACCGGCGAAGAGCGCGGTGTCAGCGCCAGCGCCAGCTGGGTGCGGTTATGCATGTGGGTCAGGCGCAGTACCTGCGACACATACAGCTTCACCGTGTTCTCGGTGATGCCCAGTTCACAGGCGATCTGGTAGTTGGTCTTGCCCTTGCTCACCAGCCGGGCGACTTCCAGCTGGCGTGGCGACAGCTTCTCGAACGCCGCCGGCAACTCCGGTTCGCCGTCCTCGGCATCGCTGGCGCGCCGGTGGGTACCTTGGCCGCGGGCTTTTTCCAGGTCCTGATACAGGTCGTCGATCGACTCGGCCAGTTCCTGCAAGCGCTGGTTGAGGCTGCCCAGCTCGCGGAAGTTGCGGCGCCGCTCCAGCAACGCGGCCTCCTGCCGGCGCACGCCCTCGAGCAGTTCGTCCAGGTCCATGGGCTTCTGGTAGTAATCGGCGAACCCCTCGCGCAAGGCGCGGATCACGTCCTGCTTGTCGGCGCGGCCGGTCAGCATGATCGCCTCGAACATCCGCTGCTGCCCGGCGATCTGCTTCAGCGCGCGCACCAGCTCGATGCCATCGCGCTCGGGCATGTGCAGGTCGCACAGCACCAGGCCGATGGCCTCGTCGGCCTTGTAGCAATCGATGGCCTGGCCCGTGGAATGGGCTGGAACGCATCGGTAACCCTCGCTTTCGAGGAACTCGCACAGCTCTTCGACGATCAACGGCTGGTCGTCGACAACCAGAATCTTCACCTCACTGACGGACTTGTTCACGATCAACTCCCTGTAGTATCGGCCCTGCTCCCGGGCCAGACGCTCTGGCAGGTAGAAAAGTAGTCGCACTTTGCAATTATGTACATTCGGCCTTGCTCCTTATCCGACCATACGGTCGTCTATTGGATCCAAACGGCTGTCAGCAGGAACCCGGCCAATACATAGGGGGCAAACGGCTGCTTGTCGCCGACCTGCTCGGCCAGCGCCTGCATGCGTTTTTTCACCTTGGGGTTGAGCAGGGTCCACAAGCGGCGGCGGCCGAACATCCAGGCCAGCACCGTGACCCCGGCGCCGATGAAGGTGCCGAGCACGTACTGCGGGCTGGTGGCCAGGGCCAGGGCGCCCATCAGCTTGACGTCGCCGGCACCGAAGCGCCCGAGCATGTAGCCGGGCAGGGTGAGCAGCATGACGATTGCCAGTGCCCAGCCCGCCTCGCTGGCCTCGGCGCCGATCCAGCTGCGCCCGGTGGCGAACAGCCAGACCAGAGCACAGGCAGCGACCCCGAGGGTGAGGGTGTTGGAGATCTGTCGTTCACGGACATCTTGTTCGGTGCACAAGGCAAGCCACATCAGAAGAACAATGCTGTGCATTGGCAAATGGCCATCCCTATTCGTTGAACGGATCTATGCTTTTACCCAGGTCTCAGACTCAGGGTAGACGCGATCATGCAAGCAAGCCCGGCGCGGCAGCAAAAAGGCGCGGCAGCCATCGAGTTTGTCGCGGTTTTCATGGTGTTTTTCGCGGTGTTCTACGGTTTGGTCAGCTACGCCTTGCCGATGCTGATGCTGCAATCGTTCAACCAGGCCAGCAGCGAGGCGGTACGCCGGTGCGTGGCGGTGGACCCGAGCAGCCAGACCTACGCCCTGGATGTGCAGGGCCTGGCCCGCCAGGTGATCGGCCAGCAGTTGGCGTGGATGCCCAGTGCCCTGGGCTTCAGCGTGATCACCGACACCCGGGTCAGTGTCGGTGCCGACAAGGTGCTGACGGTGGTCATCGACTACCCGCGAGAGCGGCTCACGCGGGTCTTGCCGACCCTGGTGCTGCCCCTGGTCGGCGAGGTGCCGAAGCTGCCCGCGCGCTTGCAGGCCCAGGCGAGCCTGCAACTGTGAGTGGCGGCTTGTTCGACCGCTGGCGCACGGCGCCCACCCCGCTGCCCGAACCGCAGGTACCGCCAGCGGTCGGCCTGCAACTGTGGCTCGACGACCAGGCCCGGGTGCAGCGCCTGGCCGGCCCGCTGCGGACCTTGCTGGCGTTGCCCGGGCAGGCCGGTGGGCGGCTGCACGACTATTTGCTGCGGCACAGCTGGGTGGTGCTCGAAGGCGAGCCCGCCGACTGGCAGGGCCAGCCGCTGGACCTGGATTTCCATACGGCCGTCGGCCAGGCCCTGCACACCCGTGGCTGGTTGCTGCGCCAGGCCCAGGGGTGGATGTTGCAGCTGTTCGACATCGGCGACCTGCTGCGCGAGCAGCGCTGGGACCGGCAACGGCCATTGCTCGGCGAGATCGGCCATGCCCTGCGTGAGTGCGGCGCGGCGCGCCTGGTGCAGACCACCGAGGCGCAATTGCAACGGCTTGCCGAGCACTGGCAGGCCCGCTCGTTGCGCCTGCTGCTGCGCGAGGCCGATGGCTGGCGACACTACGCCAGCAGCGAGGGCGCCTGGCCCTGGCCCGCCGACCGCACCTTGCAGGCGCGGCTGCAGGCATGGCCGGCCCAGGGCCTGGTCGAGGCCAATGACGACCTGGAGCTGCTGGCGCTGTGCGGCGGGGTGTCGTTGTTCCTGGTGCCCTGCCGCCTGGGCCAGGATACCGAGGCGTGGTTGCTGTGCGCCGGCGCGCCCCAGTTGCCGCCGGCCGACATGGCGCTGGCGTTGCTGCGCACCTTGGTCGAGCCGCTGCTGGTGCGCCATCGCCGCCAGCAGTTGCACGAGCAGGCCGCCCACCTCGACGATTTGCAGCAACAGTTGGGCGCGGGCTGGTGGCAATGGCCGGCGCAAGGTGACTTGCAACTGGACCCGACCCTGGCTGCCGCCCTCGAGCTGCCGCGCCGTGCCAGCGAGCAGCAGTGGCTGGCCTGCCTGCACCCCGCCGACCGTGAGCCGGCGCAACTGGCCCTGGCCCAGGCCCGCGACGGGCAGGCACTGAGCCTGAATGTGCGGGTGCTGGGCAACGACGTCCAGGCGCCGCCGCGCTGGCTGCACTGGGCCGGCCATGGGCGGGGCGGCCAGGTGCGTGGTTTTTTGCTCGATATCAGCGCGCTCAAGGCCCAGGAGCAACAAGCCGGCGCCGCGCGAGCCCGGCTGGAAAACCTGATCGCCAGCTCGCCGGCGGTGATCTACGTGCAACGCTATGCCGAGGGCGCGTTGCACAGCGAGTTCTTCAGCGCCAGCCTGGCGCCTGTGCTGGGCTGGGCGATGGACGGCGAGCAGGCGCGCCAGCCCGGCCTGGCGGTACATCCGCAGGACCGCGCGCTGTGGCTGGAACGTACCCGCAGCTTGTTGCGCGACGGCCAGGTGCGGTGCCGCTACCGTCTGCGCGATCAGCGGGGGGGCTATCACTGGATCCTCGATGAGGCGCGCTTGCTGCGTGACGACCTTGGCCAGCCGCTGGAAGTGGTCGGCCTGTGGCTGGATGTCAGCGAGGCCAGCGAAGCCGCCGAGCGCATGCGCCAGAGCGAGGAGCGCTACCGGGTCTTGGTCGAGGACTCACCGGCGATGATCTGCCGTTACCGTCCCGACCTGACCTTGCTGTTCGGCAACCGGCCCCTGGCCGACTACCTGGGTTGCACGCCTGCGCAGCTCGAAGGCGCGGACCTGGGCCAGTGGTTGTCCGACGGCCAGCGCGAAGGCTTTGTCCAGCGCCTGCAGGCGCTGACCCCCGAGCACCCGGTGAGCTGCGCGGAAATTTGCCTGCAATTGCCAGGGCGCGAGCATGCCTGGTGGGTGTGGGCCGACCGCGGGCTGTTCGATGACCACGGCCGTCTGCTCGAAGTCCAGGCCGTGGGCCGCGACAATACCGAGGTGCGGCGCAGCCAGCAGCAGCTGTTGCAAGGCGCCAAGATGGCCACCCTGGGCGAGTTGGCCACCGGCCTGGTGCACGAGATCAACCAGCCGCTCAACGTGATGCGCATGGCCGTGGCCAACACCCTCAAGCGCCTGGACAACGGCGCCGCCGACCCGGCCTACCTGGTGGACAAGCTGCGCCGCATCGAGGCCCAGGTCGAGCGTGCCGCGCGGTTGGTGGAGCACATGCGCGTGTATGGCCGGCGTTCGGCGCTCGAACATGTGCCTTTCGCCGCCTGGGACGCTGTGGCGGGGGCCCAGGCGTTGCTGGAGGAGGGCCTGCGCGGCAAGGGCGTGGCGTTGCGGCTCGAATGCGCCGACGCGCAACCGCGGGTGCTTGGGCATCAGGATCAGTTGGAGCAAGTGCTGATCAACCTGCTGGTCAATGCCCGCGATGCCCTGCTCGAGCAGGGCCGGGCGCAGCCGTGGATTCGCGTGCGCCAGGTGCTGGAGGCGCAGTGCCTGTGCCTGCTGGTGGACGACAACGCCGGCGGTATCGACCCGCATTTGCACGCGCGCATCTTCGAGCCGTTCTTCACCACCAAGCCGGCCGGGGTCGGCACCGGGCTGGGGTTGTCGGTCAGCCACGGCATCGTCGCGCACATGGGCGGCCGCCTGACGGTGAGCAACGCGGGCGAAGGGGCGTGCTTTCGCATCGAACTGCCGCTTCACAGCACCAGTTGAGCGTGGCCGCTGGAGCAACTGAGGTTGGCGCCGACTTCGGCGTTGGCGAGGTCGGTGCCTAGTAGTTTGAGCAAGCCTTTGACCAGTGGGTCGACAAGTGGGCTGAGCAGGTTTTTGATCACCGGCTCCAGGATGCTCTTCACGCCGTCCAGAAGGCCCGCTGTCAGCGCCAGCATCTGGCCGAGCCCACTGTTGACCGTGGGGCGGTAGGCCTCAAGTTTGATGCCGTTCAACGTGTCGGTGAGGCTTGCCACCACCTGAAGCTGATCATCGGCCATAGGTAGGAAGAACGGGTCATCGCCGATTTCCCAGGCATCAGGGCTGTTGATGAAGACCAAGGGCTTCTCGAGGGGGCCACTGCCCAGCACTTTGCTGTCCACCCGTAGGCCGATGCCGCCGCCAGCATATGGCACACGCGTGCCGCAGGAGGGGGGCAGAATCAGCAGGCGGCTGCAGACATTGGTGCCGATATCGATAACCGGCATGGCTTTGATCGCAGACGTGCCGTTGTTGAGAAAGTCCGCTGGCGAATCAAACTTGCCAATCGCTATTTTTACCGCTGAACGCTGAGTGAGCGTCGTCAGGCTTTTAGGCGCACAGGTGTAGTTGTCCGGCGGTGCGGGGCGCAGGCGGCTGGTGCCTTCTGCCACTTCGAGGCCGATATCGAGATGGACCTGGCTGTCCAGCAGTTGTATGTCACTGACCTTGCAGGGTATGCCCAGTGCACAGGTCAGCGAATGGACGGTACCCAGTAAGTTGAGGCTGAGGAGGTTGTTCAGCACGTTGGTAAGCGGTGCGGCAAGGTCCTCAACGGCGTTGAGCAAACCGGCGATGCCGGTTAGCAGCGGCAGGTCGAGGGACACCAGGGCTCTGATCTGGGCGGTATGCACGAGGAGTTCATCAGTGCGTGGATCGCCCACCGCTGAGATCTGCTGGGGCTCGATGATCCTAAGATAAATCTTCCCCTTCATTGCTCCCAGGATATTGATGGGTAGCTCGATGTTCGCGGCGTGTTCGCTGGCGGCTAGCTGAATCACGCCTTGTACCAGTTGCAACAGCTGGATGTTCGCGTCCAGGCCGGCCTGGGCAGTGCCGCTCTGTAGGTCCAGCAACTTACCCAACTGCAATCCGCCGGCTGGCAGGTTGGCGGCGATGTTTCCGAGGTTGGTGATGACATCGACGGTGGCGCCGCTGCGTTGCAATACTTTGACCGCGGCCTGTAGCAACACGGTCGCACTGGTTTCAAGGTTTAGCAGCTGTTGGTAATTGCCAAGGTTGAGGTTTAAATCGATAGCGAGTTGGTCAAGGTATTGCAGCAAGTTGATCTTGGTATTGGCGATGCCTTGCCAGCCGACTAGGTCGATCTTCGTTTTGTCACTCAAGCCGGGAATGAGAGATGTCGGCTGGATTGTGGCCAGTGTGGTGCGAATGCTCAGCATCGCCTGGGGCGGCCCAGGGCTGGCGGCCACCGCGCTGGCGTGCAGGTTGGTGGTACGCGCCAGGGCGCCGCCCTGCACCAGGGCATAGACGCCGCCGGCCACGCTGGTGACCACGACGTTGCTGACCTCGACCTTGATCGCTTCGTTGCGCGTGGCATCGGCGGTGAAGACCCGCAGGTTGTCGTTGCCGGTGCGCAGGTAGCCGCAGCTGGCGATCAGCGGGTTGAGCGGCGAGTGGCCGTTACGGGTGGCGGCGGTGCGCGCCAGGGTGCTGGCCTGGGGGCCGTTGCCCGCGCATTGGCCGCCCTGTCCGGCGGCCTCGAGGGCGGCCATGTCGGCGATGCGCTGCAGCTTGCGTTGCTCGAGGTACAGGCGCCCGCCGTCGACCGTCAGCAGCATGAACACCAGCGCCAGGCCCAGGGTCAGCGCGGCCATCAGGCCGATCGCGCCGCGTTGGCGCACAGCGGAACGGGTAACCACAGGCACTCCTTTGCCGGCCAGAGGCCCGGCAGCACGGCGGCGGTGCAGGGAGTGTAGTCAAGGTGATGGCAAGTTGCCTTGCCTGCTCAGCGCGATCCCTGTAGGAGCGGCCTCGTGTCGCGAAAGGGCCGCGCCGCGGCCCCGGCGATTGTCGCCTTGTTGCTCAGATCCGGGGGCTGCGCTGCAGCCCTTTCGCGACACGAGGCCGCTCCTACAGGGGGCCGTACTACTGCCCAAGCGGGTCAATGCGGCGGATAGTTGCTCAACACCTGGGTCACGGTCTTCTGGATCGCCGCATTGCGTTCCTGCGGGCTGGGTGGGTAGTTGTTCATGATCTGCTCGGCGCTGCCGCGCCACACCAGCTTGCCGTCGCGGCCATCGAACAGGTCGACCTGGATGGTCGCCACCTTGTAGTCGACGCTGCGCGTCTCGTTGTACATCGGCCCACCCCAGTAGCCCCCCCAGTAACCGCCCCAGGCACCGCCATAGTTGGTGGTGATCTGCTGCTGGCGGTCCTCGACGATCAGGTAGGCGCGCACTTTCACATCAGGCCGGGCGTTGCCCTGCGCCGGGCGCAGGCCGCGCTGGTCGAGCTGGCCGGCCACGGCCTGGCGGATGCGCTGTTCGGTCAGGTCGCTCTTGATGCGGGGGTCGTCCGGGCGGTATTGCAGGCCCGGCTCCTGCCAGGCCCAGCTGCGATAGGCGGCGAAATCGCGGCTGGCATCGAAGTCCTGTTGCACGTTGTTGCTCGAGCAGGCCGCCAGCAACAGGGCGAGGGACAGTAGAACGAGACGGCGCAACATGATGGTTCTCCGGTTCAAGGTTAACTGGGAGGATAGCCGCTCAGCGCCTTGCCCACCGATTCACGCAAGGCGCTTTCGCGTTCACGCGGCGAGTCCTTGTCGCTGCCGCTTTCGGCGCTGGCGCTCCACACCGGCTGGCCGTCGCGAGCGTCGAACAGGTCGATGCGCACCACCATCACCTCGACCTCGTAGGTGCGCACGATCGGCACGCTGGCATAGCCGCCGTAACCGTTGCGGTAGCCGCCGTAGCCAATGCCGCCGTAAGGGCCGTAGTAAGGGTCGTAGTCGTAGTCCCGCACCTGGCGCAGGCGCCGCTCCAGGCGCACGTCGGCGCTTACCAGCAGGTCGGCGGCGCTGCCCCGGGCCGGGCGCAGGCCGTGCTGGTCGAGTGCGCTACTGACCGCGTCCGCCAACTGCCCGGGGGCCGCGTTGTGCAGGCCCTGCGGCAGTTGCTCGTCGCGCCAGCGCCAGCTGCGATAACGGCCATAGTCACGTGCCGGGGCCGGGTAGGCGCTGGCGTCGAAGGTGGTGGCGGCCTGGGGCGGTGCCGGCGGCAGCGGCTTGCTGCTGGCGACATAGGGGTTGCTGCCCTGGCAGGCGGCCAGGGCCAAGGGCAACAGGGCCAGGCACAACAGACGGTACGCCATGAGTCCTCCTGGCGGGTGCTTCAGTGGGGCCGGCAGATCCAGTGCAGGTAGCGGCCGAGCCCTGCGAAGCTGGGGTGGCGGCGGTGCGCCAGTTCCATCTCCAGCACGTCGAGCAGCTCGGCCTGGGCCTGGAATTGCTTGGGCATGTAGTCGTGGAACACCCGCACACCGCTTTCGCTTTCGACCTGCCAGTAAGGCCCAAGTTGCGCCTTGAGCTCACGGGGATCAAGCGGTTTCTGCGGGGTCAGGCTCTGCTTTTCACCGGCCAGGCGGTTGCTGCGCAGCTTGCGGAAATGGCCCTTGAGCAGGTTGCGATAGACCAGCGCGTCGCGGTTGTAGAACGCCAGCGACAGCCAGCCGCCCGGGGCGGTCAGCTGGTGCAGCACCGGCAGGATGCTCTCGGGCTCGGCCAGCCATTCGAGCACGGCATGGCACAGCACCAGGTCGTAGGGCTCGGTGAGCTGGCCGAGCAGATCCTGCCATGGCGCCTGGATGAAGGTTGCCGTCGCGCCGGCTTCGGCGAAGCGCGCGCGGGCGCCGTCGAGCATCGGCGCGGCGGGTTCGGCCAGGGTCAGGTGGTGCCCGCGCTGGGCCAGCCACAGCGCCATGTGGCCCAGGCCGGCGCCAATGTCGAGTACCCGCAGCGGGCGTTCGGGCAAGGTTTCGGCCAGGTCCGCCTGGAGCACGGCCAGGCGGATCGCGCCCTTGGCGCCACCGTAGATCTTCTCGGCGAAGCGGCTGGCCAGTTCATCGAAGTGACGGTCGTTCATTTGGCGAAGCGCCTCTCGCTGTCGGCCAGCTTGGCCCGTACCACCGCGTCCATATCCAGCCCCAGTTCGCTGCACAGCAGCAACAGGTAGAGGACGATATCGCCGACTTCCTGGCCGGCATGGGCGAGCTGGTCGGCGGGCAGTTGGCGCGACTGGTCCTCGGTCAGCCACTGGAAGATTTCCACCAGTTCGGCCATCTCGACGCTGGCGGCCATGGCCAGGTTCTTCGGGCTGTGGAAACCGCGCCAGGCATTGTTGTCGCGGATGCGGTGCAGGCGTTCGGTCAATTCTTGCAGGTTCATCGGGGCTCTCCTCGTGGCGCATAGCTTCCGGCGAGGTGCCTTGCAAAGCAAGCCCGATCAGAGCGGGCGCCAACTACCGAGCATGTGCAGCAGCCCGCCGTGGCCGTCCAGGCGCAGCTCGCCGCTCGGCGCCGCCGCGCTGGCGCTCAATATCACCTCCGAAGGTAGGCGCACCGGTTTGTGCAAGTCCACCGCGAAGGCATACCCGGCCTTGGGCAGGTGCCCCTGCAAGGCCGCCAGCGCCATGGCCTTGCTCCACATGCCGTGGGCGATGGCCCTGGGGAAGCCGAACAGGCGTGCCGTGAGGCGGCTCAGGTGGATCGGGTTGTAGTCGCCGCAGACCCTGGCGTAGCGTCGGCCGATATCGCCGTCGGCGTACCAACGGGTGGCCTCGGGCAACGCGATGGGTGTCGGTGCGGCCAGGTCCGTGGACGACGCCTCGAGCTTGAGACCGCGCACAAGCATGCGGCTGGTCTCGCGCCAGAGCAGGCCCAGGCCGTCCTCGGCCTCGGTCACCAGGTCGAAGGTGCCGCCCTTTTCATGGGGCCGCAGGTTGTCGGCATACACCGCGAAGCGCAGCCCGTCGATGCCGCCCAGGGGGCGCAGCACCTGCAGGCTGTTGTGCAGGTGCACCAGCCCGAGCAGCGGGAAGGGAAAATCCTCGGTGGTGAGCAATTGCAATTGCAGGTCGAAGGCCATGATGTGCGGGTAAGTGCCCGGTAGGCGCCCGTCGTCGGCGAAATGGCAGAGCCGACGGTAGGCCGCCAGGTTGGCTGGATCTACCCGCAGGAAGCAGCGCAGGCCTTGCTGCGGCAGCTGGCTGCCACGGATCTTGCGTTTGCCGAGGGCGCGCAGGTACAGGTTCGTCCGCGAGTCGGGGTGGTGCAGGTCGTGCCAGGCTCGGGTCATGGTCAGGCTCCCATCAAGGCTTGGCCGCAGACCCGCAGGGCCTGGCCGTTGACCGCCCCCGAACCCGGCTGGCTGAGCCAGGCGATGGCTTCGGCGACATCCTGTGGCAGGCCACCTTGGCCCAATGAGCTCAGGCGCCGGCCCGCCTCGCGCAGGGCCATGGGCATGGCGGCGGTCATGTGGGTCTCGATGAAGCCCGGCGCCACTGCGTTGATGCTGGCGCCCTGTTGGGCCAGGCGTGGTGCCCAGGCCTGGGCGAAGCCGATCAGCCCGGCCTTGCTGGCGGCATAGTTGGCCTGGCCGCGGTTGCCGGCGATGCCGCTGACCGAGGCCAGCAGGGTAATACGCGCGTTGTCGTGCAGCTTGCCGGCCTCGAACAGCGCCTGGGTCAGCACCTGGGGCGCCTTGAGATTGACCGCCAGCACCGCGTCCCAGTATTCCGGGGTCATGTTGGCGAGGGTCTTGTCGCGGGTGATGCCGGCGTTGTGCACGACGATGTCCAGGCCTTCCGGCAGGGCGTCGAGCAGTTGCGTGGCAGCGTCGGCGGCGCAGATGTCCAGGGCCAGGGCGCGGCCACCCAGGCGTGCGGCCAGGGCGTCGAGGTCGCGCTGGGCCTGGGGCACGTCGAGCAAGGTGACCTCGGCGCCATCGCGCGCCAGGGTCTCGGCAATGGCCGCGCCAATGCCGCGGGCGGCGCCGGTGACCAGGGCCCGGCGCCCGGCCAATGGGCGGGTCCAGTCCTCGACCTGGGTGGCGCAGGCCGTCAGGCGCAGCACCTGGCCGCTGACGAACGCGCTCTTGGGCGAAAGGAAGAAGCGCAGCGCACCCTCGAGCTGCGCCTCGGCGCCTTCGCCGATGTACAGCAGGTTGGCCGTGGCGCCATTGCGCAGTTCCTTGCCCAGCGAGCGGCTGAAGCCCTCCAGGGCGCGCTGGGCGACGCTGGCCGCCGGGGTGGCGAGCTGTTCGGGGGCGCGACCAAGGATCAGCACATGGGCACAGGGCGCCAGGCTGCGCAGCAGGGGCTGGAAGAACTCACGCAACTCCTTGAGTGCGTCGCTGTCGGATATCGCGCTGGCATCGAACACCACCGCCTTGAGCTTTGGCCCCAGGCCGGCGACCCAGGCCGGCGCTGGCAGCGACTCGCAGTTGAAGCTGTAGCAATCGGCCGTTAGCCGGGGGGCGATGCTGGTGACTTGCGCGGCCAGCGGCCCGCCACCGAGCACCAGCGCCCCCTCGATCGGGCGCAGCCGGCCGGCTTGCCAGCGCTCCAGCGGGGCTGGGCGCGGCAGGCCCAGGGCATCGACCAGCTTGCGGCCGAGGGTGGAGTTGGCAAAGCCCAGATAACGGTCGCTCATGTACGGTTCTCCCTGAAGGCAAGCTTGCAAGTGTGGACCAAAGTTGTGGCAGGGTCGTTCGAATGAGCTAAAAGAAGCTAGCACGGATAAATTTGTTTCAGGAGGAACAGGCATGCGTTCAACTCGCCGGGTGGCGATCCTGGGTGGTAACCGGATCCCCTTTGCCCGCTCCAACGGCGCCTATGCCAAGGCCAGCAACCAGGCGATGCTCACCGCAGCGCTCGAGGGCCTGGTGGAGCGCTATCGGCTGCATGGCTTGCGCTTGGGCGAGGTGGCGGCGGGTGCGGTGCTCAAGCATTCGCGGGACATGAACCTGACCCGCGAATGCGTGCTGGGCTCCAGGCTGTCACCGCAGACCCCGGCCTACGATCTTCAGCAGGCGTGCGGCACCGGGCTGGAGGCGGCCTTGCTGGTGGCCAACAAGATCGCCCTGGGGCAAATCGACAGCGCCATCGCTGGCGGTGTCGACACCACGTCCGATGCGCCGATCGCGGTCAGTGAAGGGTTGCGGCAAATACTGCTGCAGGCCAACCGGGCCAAGAGCTTGGCCGATCGCCTGTGGCCGTTGCTGAAGCTGCGCCCGGGTCATTTCAAACCTGAGTTGCCGCGCAATGGCGAGCCCCGTACCGGCCTGTCCATGGGTGAGCATTGCGAGCGCATGGCCCACACCTGGAGCATCCAGCGCGTCGAGCAGGACGAACTGGCCTTGCTCAGCCACCAGCACCTGGCGGCGGCGTATGCCGAGGGCTGGCAGGATGATCTGTTGACGCCGTACCTGGGCCTGAGCCGTGACAACAACCTGCGCCCGGACCTGACCTTGGAGCAGCTGGCCAAGCTGCAGCCGGCGTTCGACCGCAGCGGCCAGGGCACCTTGACGGCGGGTAACTCAACACCACTGACCGATGGTGCCTCGTTGGTGCTGATGGGCAGCGAGGCCTGGGCCCAGGACCATGGCATCGAGGTGCAGGCGTACCTGGTCGATGGCGAGACAGCCGCGGTCGATTTCGTCAATGGCCAGGAAGGCCTGCTGATGGCGCCGGTGTACGCGGTGCCGCGTCTGCTGGCGCGCAACGGCCTGACGCTGCAGGATTTTGACTACTATGAGATCCACGAGGCCTTCGCCGCCCAGGTGCTATGCACCCTCAAGGCCTGGGAAGACCCGGCCTATTGCCGGTCGCGCCTGGGGTTGGACGCGCCGCTGGGGGCCATCGACCGCAGCAAGTTGAACGTGAAGGGCAGTTCGCTGGCGGCCGGCCATCCGTTCGCCGCAACCGGTGGGCGGATCCTGGCGAACATGGCCAAGCTGCTGAAGGCGCGTGGCAAGGGGCGGGGGTTGATCTCCATCTGCGCGGCCGGTGGCCAGGGGGTGACGGCGATCGTCGAGCGCTAGCCCTGTTCGCCGGCAAGGCCGGCTGCGACTGGTATGCTTGTCTGCCTCGCATTATCGAGCCCTTTCATGCCGACCAACGGACCACGCGCCATCCCCGCCCTGACCGAGCTGCCCAGGCCGCTCTACGCCCGTGCCGAGCGCCTGGATGCCGGATCCTGGACCCCCCGCCATCGCCACGACTGGGTGCAGTTTTCCTATGCCATCAGCGGTGTGCTGGGCGTCTATACCCGCAGCGGCAGCTACTTCGCCCCGCCACAATGGGGCGTGTGGATTCCGGCCGACACCGAGCACGAGGTGGTGACCTCGATGCAGGCCGAGATGCGCAGCCTCTACGTGCGCCGCGATGCCTGCCCCTGGGCGGCGGAGCACTGCCGGGTGCTGGAGGTGACACCGCTGGCGCGGGAGTTGATCAAGCAGTTCTGCACCTTCGCCGTGGACTACCCGGCCACTGACAGCGTGCAAGCGCGGCTGGTGGCGGTGCTGCTGGACCAACTGCGCACCCTGCCGGAAGTGGGGTTTTCCCTGCCGTTGCCGCGCCACCCGAGGTTGTTGGCCTTGTGCAATGGCCTGATCGCCGCGCCCGACCAGGCGCAGACCCTGCAGCAATGGGCCGGGCAGTTGGGCGTGTCGGAGAAAACCTTGATGCGCCTGTTCCAGCGCGAGACGGGCCTGAGCTTTCGCAACTGGCGCCAGCGCATGCGCCTGCTGTCGTCGCTGGCGTTGCTGGAGGCCGGTGAGAGCGTCACCCAGGCGGCACTGGGTTGCGGTTATGACTCCACCTCGGCGTTCATCGCCGCCTTCAAGCAACTGTTCGGCGCAACGCCTGGGGAGCTGAGGCTCTGAGCTCCCCGCTGCGCCTCGCTGGGGTCAATGGCAGCAACTGCCGCCATTGGCCAGGTCCTTGAGGATCGGGCAGTCTGGCCGATCATCGCCCTGGCAGTGCGCTACCAGCTCGCCCAGGGTGTCGCGCAGGCTCACCAGTTCCTCGATGCGCCGGTTCAGCTCATCGATGTGCTGCATGGCCAACGCCTTCACATCGGCGCTGGCGCGCTGGCGGTCCTGCCACAGGGTGAGCAGCTTGGCCACCTCTTCCAGGGAGAAGCCCAGGTCGCGCGAACGCTTGATGAACGCCAGGCTGTGCAGGTCGTCCTGTTGGTACAACCGGTAGCCGCTGTCGCTGCGCTTGGCCGGGCGCAGCAGGCCGATGGACTCGTAGTAGCGGATCATCTTGGCGCTGAGCCCGCTGCGGCGGGCGGCCTGGCCGATGTTCATGGCAGCTCCTGATGGTCGGCGGTGGGTTTCCAGGTCTTCAGCCACAGGGCGTTGCTCACCACGCTGACGCTGGACAGCGCCATGGCAGCGCCGGCCAGCACGGGGTTGAGGTAACCCAGCGCGGCCAGGGGGATGCCGACCAGGTTGTAGATGAAGGCCCAGAACAGGTTCTGGCGGATCTTGGCGTAGGTCTTGCGGCTGATCTCCAGGGCGGCGGGCACCAGGCGCGGGTCGCCGCGCATCAGGGTGATGCCGGCGGCCTGCATGGCCACGTCGGTGCCGCCGCCCATGGCGATGCCGATATCGGCGGCGGCCAGGGCCGGGGCGTCGTTGATGCCGTCGCCGACCATGGCCACCACGCCATCGCGCTTGAGCGCCGCTACGGTGGCGGCCTTGTCGGCCGGCAGCACTTCGGCATGGACGTCGTCGATCCCCAGGGCCTCGGCCACCACCTTGGCGCTGCCGCGGTTGTCACCGGTCAGCAGGTGGCTGCTGATGCCACGCTGGTGCAGCGCGGCAATGGCCAGGTCGGCACCGGCCTTGAGGCTGTCGCCGAAGGCGAACAGGCCCAGTACCCGCGGCTGGTTGCCGCGCTCGACCAGCCAGGACAGGGTGCGTCCCTCGGCCTCCCAGGCTTGGGCGCTGGCAGCCAGGTCGCCGGGCGACAATGCGCTTTCCTCGAGCAGGCGGCGGTTACCCAGCGCCAGCTCGCGCCCGTCCACCTGGCCGGCGATGCCGCGCCCGGTGAGCGCCTGGCTGGCCGCCACCTGCGGTACTTCCAGGCCCTGTTCGGCGCAGGCCTCGAGCACGGCCCTGGCCAGTGGGTGTTCGCTGCCGCGTTGCAGGGCACCGGCCAGACGCAGCAGTTCGCCGCCGTCACCGCTGGCGGCTTGGCTGTGGACGATACGCGGGCTACCCGAGGTCAGGGTGCCGGTCTTGTCGAATACCACGCGGTTGACCGCGTGGGCGCGCTCCAGGGCTTCGGCGTCCTTGATCAGGATGCCGTGGCGGGCGGCGACGCCGGTTCCGGCCATGATCGCCGCCGGCGTCGCCAGGCCAAGGGCGCAAGGACAGGCGATCACCAGGACCGCGACGGCGTTGATCAGGGCGGTTTCCAGCGGCGCGCCGGCCAGCCACCAGCCGATCAGGGTGAGCAGCGCCAGTACCAGCACCGCCGGGACGAACACCTGGCTGACCCGATCGACCAGTTTCTGGATGGGCGCCTTGGCCGCCTGGGCGTCCTCCACCAGGCGGATGATCCGGGCCAGGACCGTCTCGGTGCCGAGCGCCCGGGTTTCCACCAGCAGGCGGCCTTCGCCGTTGATCGCACCACCGGTGACCGCGTCCCCCGGCTGCTTGGGCACCGGCAGGCTTTCGCCGCTGATCAGCGCCTCGTCGGCATGGCTGCTGCCTTCGAGCACTTCACCGTCGACGGGGAAGCGCTCGCCGGGCTTGACCAGTACCTGGTCGCCCAGGCGCAGCTGGCTGATCGCGACTTCTTCCTCGCGTCCGTCGAGTACCCGTACCGCGCGTTCCGGGCGCAAGGCCTCGAGGGCGCGGATGGCGCTGGCGGTCTGGCGTTTGGCGCGGCTTTCCAGGTACTTGCCCAGCAACACCAGGGCGATCACCACCGCCGAGGCTTCGAAATACAGGTGCGGTTGCGTGCCGGCAGGGGCGTTGGCCCATTGGTACAGGCTCAAACCATAGCCGGCGCTGGTGCCCAGGGCGACCAGCAGGTCCATGTTGCCGGCGCCGGCGCGCACGGCTTTCCAGGCCGCGACATAAAAGCGCGCACCGAGAATGAATTGCACGGGGGTGGCCAGCAGGAACTGCGCCCAGGCCGGCAGCATCCAGTGCAGGCCGAAGGGTTGTCCCAGCATTGGCAGCACCAGGGGCAGCGCCAGCAGCAGGGCAGCGCCCACCGCCAGGCGCTCGTTGCGCAGGCGGCGCTGGGCCTGGGCCTGGTCGTCGTGCTGGCTGCGCGGCAGGCTGGCGCTGTAGCCGGCGTTTTCCACCGCGCCGATCAGCGCGCTGTCGTCCAGGGCCTGGAGCACTTCGAGGTGGGCGCGTTCGTTGGCCAGGTTGACGCTGACCTGCTCCACCCCCGGCAGCTTGCGCAAGGCGCGCTCGACGCGGCCGACGCAACTGGCGCAGGTCATGCCGCCGATCTGCAGTTCCAGGGTGCGGGTGGGGACGCTGTAGCCGGCGTCGCGCACGGCGTCGACCAACGCCGGCAGGCTGTCGGCCGGGGCCTGGACGCGGGCCTGCTCGGTGGCGAGGTTGACGCTGACGTGTTCGGTACCGGTAACCTTGCGCAAGGCGCGTTCGACCCGACCTGCGCAACTGGCGCAGGTCATGCCGGCGATCGGCAGGTCGAAGGTGGTGGATGCGGGCATGGCTCTCTCCTCCGTGGACTGGCCTGCAGCATCAACCTTGCCATGCGGGCAAGGTCAATAGCCCAGGTTGGCCTGCCGCAATTCCAGGCCATGTGCGCCGGTGGCGATACGGTACTTGCTGATCTGCCCGGCCTTGAGGTTCAAGCGCGTGCTGCGCTGGTCCTCGACGCCCGCGGCGCAGCCGGGCATCTGCCCGGGCAGCAGGCGCATGCGCACATCGACCGGGCCGGGCGGCAGGTTGAATGAAGTGGATTGTTCCTGGAACAGTCGGGCGGCCAACTGATCGTTGAGGTAGATGCCGATCTCGCAACTGGTGGCCACTTCCAGGCGTTCCCGGGAAATCATCAGCACGCTGTAGTCCGCGTTGCCCTCGGCGCTGGCCGTTGGCACCCCGGCGAGTGCGCCCAGTAGCCCGACAAGGCCCAATGCTGCCTTGATCATGAAGAATCTCCTGCTTGGCAAAAACGTCAAAGGCGCAGCTTGGCCGAGCCGCGCGCGGATTTCCAGCCCGGCCGTTGCCGGCAGAACTTGACCTTGCCCCGATGGCAAGGATGAGACTGGGCAAAACCCACCAGGAGGCAACCTCGATGCAAGTGTTCAATGTACAAGGCATGACCTGTGGCCATTGCGTGAAAGGCGTGACCCGGGCGGTGCAGGAGCAGGATGGCGCGGCGCGGGTGGAAGTGGACCTGGCCGGACGGCAAGTGCGGGTCGACAGCACGCTGGCAGCGGAGCAGATCCTTGCGGCGATTCGCCAGGAGGGGTATCAGGCCGAGCTGGCCTGATCAGGGGTTGGCCCTGTAAACCTCATGCCATCGGTGCCTACGCGGCTCTTTCGGCCAACCCGGCCCGGTAGGCGCCAGCCTTGCTGGCGAACCAGGCGCCGCGCAGGATGGCACCGACGGTGGTGGTGTTCGCCGGGCAATCGGGCGGCAATTATTACGAAGGTTTTCATCGCCTGGGCACCCAGTGCAGGTAGACTTAAGCGCTTGCTTAGCCTGCTATGGATTCTCCATGAACCTGCGAACCCTGCTGATTCTCGGCGCCCTGAGTGCGTTCGGGCCCTTGGCGATCGACTTCTATCTGCCCGCTTTCCCCGCCATGGCGCACGCTTTCGCCACCGATGAAAAGCACGTGCAGACCACCCTGGCTGCCTACTTCCTCGGCCTGTCCCTTGGCCAGCTGGCCTACGGCCCGGTGGCCGACCGCTTCGGCCGGCGCATCCCGTTGCTGTTCGGCGTCGGCCTGTTCACCCTGGCGTCGCTGGCCTGCGCCTATGCGCCAAACCTCGACAGCCTGATCGTGGCGCGTTTCGTCCAGGCGCTGGGCGGCTGCGCCGGCATGGTGCTGTCGCGGGCGATCGTCAGCGACAAGTGCGACGCAGTGGCTTCGGCCAAGGTGTTCTCGCAATTGATGCTGGTGATGGGCCTGGCGCCGATTCTGGCGCCGATGCTCGGTGGCGTGCTGGTCAATGTGGCCGGCTGGCAGTCGATCTTCCTGGCCTTGAGCCTGTTCAGCGCCGCCTGCCTTGTGGCCGTCGGCCTGGGGCTGCCGGAAAGCCTGCCGGCGCACGTGCCGCGCCAGCCGCTGTCGGGGGCGTTGCGCCAGTACCTGCGCCTGCTCGGTGATCGGGTGTTCGTTGGCCATGCGCTGACCGGCGGGGTCGCCATCGCCGGGATGTTCGCCTACATCGCCGGCTCACCCTTCGTCTTCATCAAGCTGTACGGCGTGCCGGCCGAGCACTATGGCTGGTTGTTCGGCACCAATGCCGCCGGTTTCATCCTGATGGCCCAGGTCAATGCGCGTCTTTTGGCCAAGCGTGGGCCGGCGTTCCTGCTGGCCCGTGCGGTCTGGCTGTACCTGGCCGCGGCGCTGGCGCTGCTGCTGGTGGCGGCGCTGCGTCCGGTGGCGCTGTGGCCTTTGCTGGTGCCGCTGTTCGTCTGCATCGCCAGCCTCGGCTGCATCATCCCCAACGCCTCGGCGTGCGCCATGAGTGGCCAGGGGGCACGGGCCGGCAGTGCCTCGGCACTGATGGGCTGCCTGCAGTTCAGCGTCGCCGCGGCTGCGGCGGCGCTGGTCGGGGTGCTGCATGATGGCAGCGCGGTGCCCATGGCGCTGGTGATCAGCTTGTGCGGCGCGCTGGTGGTCAGTGTCGCAATGCTGACCCGGCGCTTGCAGGCCAGGCGCTCGGTGTAAGCACATGGGGCGCGTTCAGGCGCGCTTCGAGCAAGGCGACGAAGGCCCGCGCCTCGGCTTCGTTGCGAAAACTCACCACGTGCTGGTCCAGCTGGACCTGCCACGGGCAAGCAGGGTTTCGGTTCGACGCACTGACGACAATCTTCATCGTGATTCACCTCCAGTGAGCGACAGCCGATGAAGTTTAGCGCCACCCCAGGCTCTCGCCATGACCGGGATCACTACCCTGACTGACGGTCATGGCGGGTTGGGGGAGGGGAGCTTTCTGCATTGCGTCGGGTAATTGTTGTACGCAGCTGTAGGAATTGTTGGTGTCTGCCGTCGGGCGACCTGGTCCCACGTTGCCGCAGCCGCTGTATCACGGGCGACCAGCCGATTCGCCGCGTCGCCGCGAGGGTGCCCTCAGGGCGGTCAGCGGCGATCCTACAGGGCTCGGCAGGTCAACCACGAGTGGTCTTATACTGCCCCGGCATCGCGCCATTACCCCGCCTACCAGCCGAGATTCATCAGGGAGCTTCAGGTTCATGAACGAAGTCCGCAGCATCAGCCAGGTCGCTGGCCTGATGGCCGACCCCAAGCGTAGTGCCATGTTATGGGCGCTGATCGATGGCACGCCGCGGGCGGCGGACGAACTGGCGCTGCTCACCGGCCTTAGTACGCCGTCGGCCTGCGCGCATCTGTCGTTGTTGTCAGCGGCGGGGTTGCTGCGCTTCGAGCCTCGTGGGCGCAAGCGCTATTTTCGCTTGGCCAACCCCGAGGTGGGCGCCGCGGTGGAGGCGCTTGCCAGCGTGCAATTGCAGGTGCGCGGCGCTGGGCGCAAAGGTGATGCCCTGCAGATCCCCCTGTCGATGCGCAAGGCGCGCCTGTGTGGCGACCACCTGGGCGGCGAGGTGGCGGCCGACCTGTTCCAGCGCTTGCTCGCCGACGGCTGGCTCGAAGGCAGCGAGGCGCAGTTGTGCGTAAGTGCTGAAGGCAAGGCGCGCTTGGAAGCCCTGGGGGTTTTCATCGACGCGCTGGTGCCGGATGGCAAGCGCGGTTGCGTCACCTGCCACTGCACCGAGTGGAGCGACCAGGGGCCACACCTGGGAGGCAGCCTGGGGCAGGCGTTGTTGCGGCTGTTCCTGCAGTCGGGCTGGGTCCGTGAGCAGGATGGCAACCGGGCGGTCCAGCTCACGCCGCCCGGATTGCAGCACATCAACGCCATCGCGCGGCTGCCGGCGCGGCAGGTGGGTTAGCGCACCAGGCGTGCGTCGAGGCTGTTCTGTGCCAGGCGCCGGGCCTGGTCCTGGGTCATGCCCAGATGCTCGTGCAGGGCCTGGAAGTTTTCCGTGACGTAGCCGCCGAAGTAGGCTGGGTCATCGGAGTTGACCGTGACCTTCACGCCACGCTCGAGCATGTCGAGGATGTTGTGCTGGCTCATGTGGTCGAACACACACAGCTTGGTGTTGGACAGCGGGCAGACGGTCAGCGGGATCTGTTCGTCGATGATGCGTTGCATCAGCCGTTCGTCCTCGATGGCGCGCACGCCATGGTCGATGCGCTGGATCTTCAGCAGGTCGAGGGCTTCCCAGATGTACTCGGGTGGGCCTTCCTCGCCGGCGTGGGCGACAGTCACGAAGCCTTCGCTGCGGGCGCGGTCGAACACGCGCTGGAACTTGCTTGGCGGGTGGCCTTGTTCCGAGCTGTCCAGGCCCACGGCGACGAAAGCGTCACGGAAGGGCAGGGCCTGGTCGAGGGTCTTGTGGGCTTCGTCTTCGCTCAGGTGGCGCAGGAAACTGAGAATCAGGCCGCTGCCGATACCCAGTTGTTCACGGCCATCCTTGAGCGCCTGGTTGATGCCGTTGAGCACCACTTCGAACGGGATGCCGCGGTTGGTGTGGGTCTGCGGGTCGAAGAACGGCTCGGTGTGGATCACGTTCTGCGCCTTGCAGCGCTGCAGGTAGGCCCAGGTCAGGTCGTAGAAGTCCTGCTCGGTGCGCAGCACATCGGCGCCTTGGTAATAGAGGTCGAGAAACTCCTGCAGGTTGTTGAAGGCATAGGCACCGCGCAGGGTTTCCACATCCGCCCAGGGCAGGGCGACTTTGTTGCGTTCGGCCAGGGCGAACAGCAGTTCGGGCTCCAGCGAGCCCTCCAGGTGCATGTGCAGTTCCGCCTTGGGCAAGGCGTTCAGCCATTCATACATGTGTGCAATCTCGATCAGGTACGGTTGGCCGACATTCTACAGGGCCTGGCCGGGCAATGCGCCCGGCCAGGCCCTGGTTCGTCAACCGGCGATCAGCTGGGCGGCGGCCTGGCGGTGGTTGGCGATCAGGCCCTGCACGTCGAGGCCCTCGATCTGGCCGTCGATGACCCGCCACTGGCCGCCGACCATCACCCGGTCGGCACGGTCGGCGCCGCACAGCAGCAAGGCTGAAAGTGGGTCGTGGCTGCCGGAGAAGCGCAGTTCGTCGAGCTTGAACAGCGCAAGGTCGGCCTGCTTGCCCACGGCCAGCTCGCCGATATCGCCGCGCCCCAGCAACTTGGCCGAGCCCCGGGTCGCCCAGCCCAGGGCGCGTTCCGGCGTGATCAGCTCGGCGCCGTAACGCAGGCGCTGCAGATACAGGGCCTGGCGCGCCTCGAGGATCATGTTCGAGGCGTCGTTGGAGGCCGAACCGTCCACCCCCAGGCCAACCGTCGCGCCTGCGCCATCCAGTTCCACGGTCGGGCAGATGCCCGAGGCCAGGCGCATGTTCGAGCTCGGGCAGTGGCAGATGCCGGTGCCGGCGGCGCCGAGGCGGGCGATCTCGTCGGGGTTGAAGTGGATGCCGTGGGCCAGCCAGGTGCGTGGGCCGAGCCAGCCGACGCTGTCGAGGTAGTCGACGGTTCGCAGGCCGAAGCGCTGCAGGCAGAAGTCTTCTTCGTCGAGGGTTTCGGCCAGGTGGGTGTGCAGGCGCACGTCCAGTTCCTCGGCAAGGTCGGCGCTGGCCCGCATGATCTCGGGGGTGACCGAGAACGGCGAGCAGGGCGCCAGGGCGATCTGGATGCGCGCGCCGTCGCCACGCTCGTGGTAGCTGTGGATAAGGCGCTGGCTGTCGGCGAGGATCACCTCGCCTTGCTGCACGGTCTGTTGCGGCGGCAGGCCGCCATCTTTCTCGCCCAGGCTCATCGAGCCGCGGGTGAGCATGGCGCGCATGCCCAGCTTGCGCACCGCCTCGACCTGCACGTCGATGGCGTTGTCCAGGCCTTCGGGGAACAGGTAATGGTGGTCGGCGGCGGTGGTGCAGCCGGACAACAGCAGCTCGGCCAGGGCGACCTGGCTGGCCAGCTCGAGCTTGGCCGGGGTCAGGCGCGCCCACACCGGGTAGAGGGTCTTGAGCCAGGGGAACAGGGGCTGGTTGACCACCGGCGCCCAGGCCCGGGTGAGGGTCTGATAGAAGTGATGGTGGGTGTTGATCAGGCCGGGCAATACCACGTGCTCACGGGCATCGAACACCTGGTCGCAAGGGGCGCTGGGGGCTTGGCCGGGGCCAAGCAGCTCGGTGATGCGGCCGTCTTCGATGACCAGCCCGCCACGGGCGTCGGCGGCGTTGGCGGTGAAGATGGCAAGGGGGGATTTCAACCAGGTACGGGTCGCAGGCATGGTGCCGGCTCCTCTGAAAGTGGGTTCAGGTTAGCCAGCTCAGTGTTGCCCTGTCTGCTGATCCAGGTTCGCCGCGGGGGCGAGGCTTGGAGTCTACTGCCTCGCTACGCGGCTTTCAATTCACCAGGTCAGCGTCTGGCCCTGGTAGTCGATGAAGCGCAGGCCGCCGTTGCCGCTGTGCGCCTTGACCTGCGCAAGCATGCCGCGGGTGCTGGTGAGCACGTCGATCTCGGCGTTCTCGCCGCCCATGTCGGTCTTCACCCAGCCAGGGTGCATGGCCAGCACGCACAGGTCCGGGCGCTGCAACTCGACCACGAAGCTGTTGATCATCGAGTTGAGCGCGGCCTTGCTGGCCTTGTACAGGCAGATCTCGCCGCCGTCGGGGATGGTCACGCTACCCAGGATCGAGCTCATGAACGCCAGTACACCGCTGCCTTGGCGTACCTGGCCGGCCAGGCGGCGGGCGACCCGGATCGGTGCCACGGCGTTGGTCATGAACAACTCGCCAAGTTGCAGCAGTTGCACGTTTTCCAAATTCTGGGGCAGCGGGCCCATTACCCCGGCGTTGACGAATACCAGGTCGAATACCTCGCCTTGCAGGCGTTGCTTGAGGCCGTCGAGTTGCGCGGTGTCGTTCATCTCCAGGCGCTCGATGCGCACACCGGGTACTTCGGCCAGCGCGCCGGGCTTTTGCGGATCACGCACGGTGGCGACGACGTTCCAGCCATCCTCGTGCAGGCGTTGCACCAGGCCGAGGCCCAGGCCTCGTGAGGCGCCGATGATCAGGGCGGTTTTCTGTGCGGTCATTGCGGGGCTCCTGAAAAGCTGAGTGCTGGCTCAGGAGCATACTCCAGAGCAGGGCTCGATGCCCGCCTGGTCAAGAAGTGATCAATGTTGCCGGAGCCCCGTGATTGCGGGGCCTGGCGCATTGCCTCACGGGTTATCCACAGGCTGCTCCACAGTATTTGTGTGCAAGCGCAACGCCTTGAAATAGGTTGTCCGGGGCGCTATTTCGCCCGCCGGCTGGGGATAACTAACTGACCCCGTTCGGTTTACCCGCCTGTCACACAGGTGTGATCAAAATATGATCAAAGCCTCGCAGGCCTTGCTGGTAAAGGCCTGTGGTGAAATGCCCCAAGCTTATCCACAGGCACGCCCACAGTGGTTGTGGGCAACCTTCAACGGCGCTCGAGCAGGATCCGCCCGCGGCTGAGGTCGGCCAGTTGCTGTTGCAGGGTATCCAGGTGCGTATCCCCCAGGGCGATCTGCAGCTCGACGCCATTGGCGGTGAACTGTTCGTCCAGTACCAGCCCATCCACCTCGGCCAGGCGCAGCTTGAGCAGCGCCAGCTCGCTGAAGCTGCAACTGCAGCTGAATTCGCTACGATGCACCAGCAGCCGCTTCGGCGCCTGCTGCAGGCACTTGTTGGCACCGCCGCCGTAGGCGCGGGCCAGGCCGCCTGTGCCTAGCTGGATGCCGCCATACCAACGGATCACCAGCACCACGACCTGATCGCAATCCTGGGCCTCGATGGCGGCGAGGATCGGCCGGCCGGCAGTGCCGCCGGGTTCGCCATCGTCACTGCTGCGGTACTGGGCACCGAGTTTCCAGGCCCAGCAGTTGTGGGTGGCCGCCAGGTCGCTGTGGCGTTCGATGAAGGCCATCGCCTCGGCAGCGCTGCTGATCGGGCCGGCGAGGGTGATGAAGCGGCTCTTGCGAATGTCCTCGCGGAACTCGCAGAGCTCGAGCAGGGTAGAAGGCATAGGTCCGGGTCAGGCGGGCGTGGTGATGCCGCAGCCTTTGAGAATGATGTGGATAAGGTTGTTGCTGGCGTCTTCCATGTCCTGCTTGGTCAGGCGGCTGCGGCCGGTGACCTGGCAGATCTGGGTGGCGAAGTCGGCATAGTGCTGGGTGCTGCCCCAGAGCAGGAAGATCAGGTGCACCGGGTCGACCCGGTCCATCTTGCCAGCGTCAATCCAGGCCTGGAACACCGCGGCGCGGCCACGGAACCAGTCGCGGTAGTCGGCGCTGAAGTACTCGCTCAGGCACTCGCCGCCGCTGATCACTTCCATGGCGAAGATCCGCGAGGCCTGCGGGTTGCGCCGGGAGAACTCCATCTTGGTGCGAATGTAGTGGCTCAGCGCTTCGGCCGGGTCGTCCTCGACGCTCAAGGCGTTGAAGGTGCTGTCCCACAACTCGATGATGTTGCTCAGCACGGCGATGTACAGGCCCAGCTTGTTGGTGAAGTAGTAGTGCAGGTTGGCCTTGGGCAACCCGGCCTTGAGCGCGATGGTGTTCATGCTCGTGCCCTTGTAGCCGTGGCGGGCGAATTCGTCTTCGGCGGCCTGGATGATGGCCTGCTCGTTCTTCTGGCGGATGCGGCCGGCGGGCTTGCCCGAGGCGGGGGAGCGATGCGCAGGGACTTCTAGGGTCATGGACGATTCCGGACGGGTCGTTACGAATGTCCGACAGATTACCTGCCTGTGCCGAAGTGACAAGCATTTGCGGCTCAGATGAGTATCAACGTGTCGCAGCCAGGTTTTGCAAAAAGCTTTCCAGCACCAGGTTCGGTCGCCGGCCCTTGCGGGTCACCCAGCTCAGGCCCAGGTCGTAGAAGCGCTGCGCAGGCTTGAGCGCGCGCAGGCGGCCTTGTTGCACCCAGAAGCTGGCGTAGTGGTCGGGCAGGTAGCCGATGTAGCGCCCGGTCAGGATCAGGAAGGCCATGCCTTCACGGTCCGAGGCGCTGGCGGTGCAGTGCAGGGCCTGGTAGTGCGCCTGGATATCGGCGGGCAGGCGGAAGGTTGGGGCGATGGCATCCTGGCTGTTCAGGCGCAGGTCGTCGACCTGCTGGTCATCGGCATAGAACAGCGGGTGGCCGACCGCGCAGTAGAGCAGCGAGCGCTCGCTGTACAGCGGCTGATACTCAAGCCCGGACAGCGGGCTGGTCTGTGGCACCACGCCGACATGCAGGCTGCCGTCGAGCACGCCATGCTCGACCTGGCTCGGGGCGATCATGCGGATCTGGATGCGCACGTCCGGGCCGCGGTCCTTCAACTCGGCCAGGGCGTGGGTGATGCGCATGTGCGGCAGGGTTACCAGGTTGTCGGTGAGGCCGATGTTCAGTTCGCCGCGCAAATGCTGGTGCAGCCCGTTGACCTCGGTGCGAAAGCTCTCCAGGGCGCTGAGCAGTTGCAGGGCCGAGTGGTACACCTCGCGACCTTCCTCGGTCAGCGAAAACCCCGCGCGCCCGCGCTGGCACAGGCGCAGGCCGAGCCGTTGCTCCAGGTCGTTCATCTGCTGGCTGATCGCCGAACGGCCGATGCCCAGAACGTTCTCCGCCGCCGAGAAACCGCCGCATTCCACCACGCTGCGGTAGATTTTCAGCAAGCGGATATCGAAATCGCTGACCTGAGCGAGGGGATCGGGACGTCGGCTCATATGTTTAGCCCGCTGCGGAATGAAGGTTAGAAATGTTGGGTTTTCTGGACTTTATCGCCGTGCCAATTTAGCTGCAACAACATCCATCGTTGCCTAATCGTCTTTCGAGGAACCGCCCGATGAACATGCCCGAGACCGTCCACACCGGTATCGCCAGCCAGCTCAAGCTGGACGCCCACTGGATGCCCTACACCGCCAACCGCAACTTCCAGCGCGACCCGCGCCTGATCGTCGCGGCCGAAGGCAATTACCTGGTCGACGACAAGGGCCGCAAGGTGTTCGATGCCCTCTCGGGCCTGTGGACCTGCGGCGCCGGGCACACCCGCAAGGAGATCAGCGAGGCGGTCGCTCGCCAGGTCGCCACCCTCGACTACTCGCCGGCCTTCCAGTTCGGCCACCCGCTGGCGTTCCAGTTGGCTGAGAAAATCGCCAACCTGGTGCCGGGCGATCTCAACCACGTGTTCTTCACCAACTCCGGCTCCGAGTGCGCCGACACCGCGCTGAAGATGGTGCGTGCCTACTGGCGCCTGAAAGGCCAGGCCACCAAGACCAAGATCATCGGCCGTGCCCGCGGCTACCACGGGGTGAACATCGCCGGCACCAGCCTGGGCGGCGTCAACGGCAACCGCAAGCTGTTCGGCCAACTGCTGGACGTCGACCACCTGCCGCACACCGTGCTGCCGGCCAACGTGTTCAGCAAGGGCATGCCGGAAGAGGGCGGTATCGCCCTGGCCGACGAAATGCTCAAGCTGATCGAGCTGCATGACGCCTCGAACATCGCCGCGGTGATCGTCGAGCCGCTGGCCGGCTCGGCTGGCGTGCTGCCACCGCCCAAGGGTTACCTCAAGCGCCTGCGCGAGATCTGCACCCAGCACAATATCCTGCTGATCTTCGACGAAGTGATCACAGGCTTTGGCCGCATGGGCGCAATGACCGGTGCCGAAGCCTTCGGCGTGACCCCAGACCTGATGTGCATCGCCAAGCAGGTCACCAACGGTGCCATTCCGATGGGCGCGGTGATCGCCACCGGCGAGATCTACCAGACCTTCATGAACCAGCCGACGCCCGAATACGCGGTGGAATTCCCCCACGGCTACACCTATTCGGCGCACCCGGTGGCCTGCGCCGCCGGTATCGCTGCGCTGGACTTGCTGCAAAAGGAAAACCTGGTGCAGTCCGCCGCCGCGCTGGCGCCGCACTTCGAGCAGCTGTTGCACGGGCTCAAGGGCAGCAAGAACATCGTCGACATCCGCAACTACGGCCTGGCCGGCGCCATCCAGATCGCCGCGCGCGACGGTGATGCCATTGTCCGCCCGTACGAGGCGGCCATGAAGCTGTGGCAAGCCGGCTTCTATGTGCGCTATGGCGGCGACACCCTGCAGTTCGGGCCGACCTTCAATACCCAGCCGCAGGAGCTGGACCGCCTGTTCGACGCCGTGGGCGAAGCCCTGAACAAGGTCGACTGATTTTTCCGTTTTTGACGTCAGGCGGGTGAACAGCACGCGCCTGCTTCTACCTTCTTTATCTGGAGTTCTGCATGAGCATTGTTCAGCACCTGATCCACGGCGAGCTGGTCACCAAGGGCGAACGCACCGCCGATGTCTTCAACCCGTCCACCGGCCAGGCCGTGCGCAAGGTTGAACTGGCCAGCCGCGCCACCATCCAGCAAGCCATCGACTCGGCCAAGGCC